>NZ_AMRL01000001.1:0-300000 GCF_000299935.1 Oceanibaculum indicum P24
GGCCCGCCGCTATCCACCGGCTGGCAGGTCACCTGCTGGAAGAAGGCGAAGGAAAAGGCCTTCGCAGCCCCGCGCGAGGTGGTGCTGATGCGGCTGCGCCGCGCCCGTGAGCTGGGTATGACCTACCAGCAATACACCGCCATCCTGCTCGACAAGGGTAAGGTGCCGTAGGGAATCCTGCCCCCGATACCCTTCGAGACGCCTGCCTGCCGCTATACTCTTTCCGTCACCCCCGCAATTGTTGCGGGGGTCCAGACTTCAGCTTGCTGGATATCTGTCGAGTTGGGCTGAACCCTGGATTCCCGGCACAAGGCCGGGAATGACGACGGGAAATGAGGAGTCACACTGAGCGCAATACTCCCTACCCACTCCTCAGCGGAAGCTGCGATCCGGACGGTAGGGCGCAAGGTCGAATTCCGAGCCACGCCCGGCGACCAGATCGGCCACCACGCGCCCTGTAAGCGGCCCCAGCGACAGGCCCATATGGCCGTGTCCGAAGGCCAGCACCGTGTTCGCATAGCGCGGCGAGCGCCCCACCACAGGTTTCGAATCCGGCGTCGAGGGACGGTAGCCCAGCCATTCGCGCGTGACCTCCGCCTGGCCGATGGCGGGCAGTACCTCCTTCGCCAGTTCCAGCATGCGGCGGATGCGGCGGAAATCGGCCGGCGCATCCAGCCCCGCCAGCTCCACGCCGCTGGTCAGGCGCAAGCCTTCCTGCATCGGCGCCAGCACATAGGACTGGTCGGCGATCAGCGTTGGCCGCCCGACCGTCGGCGTGCCGTCCGGCAGCTTCAGGTTCAGGTGATAGCCGCGCTCCGTATCCAGCGGCACCGGCGCGCCAGCCTCCGAAGCCAGCGCCTTCGACCAGGCGCCGGCCGCGATCACCAGCCGGTCCACCGGATGGATGGCGAGGTCGGTCACCACCTTCTCCGGCCCATTCGGCCCGATTTCCAGCCGGCGGACGGTCTCCTGCAGGATGGTGCCGCCATTGCGCCGGAAATGTTCGGCATAGGCGGTAATCAGCTTGTGCGGCAGCGACACGAAGCCGGCATCGGGCTGGAAGATGCCGCGGGCGAAGCGCCGTTGCAGATGCGGTTCGAGCTGGCGCACCTCGTCACTGTCCAGCACCTGGAAATTCACGCCGCAGCCGGTCATCAGCTCGCGGTCGAAGGCGGTGCCAGCGAAGCCCTCCTCGCTGCCATAGAGCTTTAGCCAGCCGACACGGCGGATGATGTCCTCCGCCCCGGTCAGCTTCACCAGCTCCTCATGCGCGATCAGCGCCCGGCTGACCAGGGGCAGAAGCTCACGCGAAATCTGCCGGACACGCCCCGCATCGCCGGCCTGCAGGAAGCGGATCAGCCAGGGTGCGATCTGCGGCAGGTACCGCCAGCGGATAGCGAACGGCCCCGCCGGGTCCATCAGCATCTTCGGCACCTTCTTCCACAGCCCCGGCATGGCGGTCGGCGTCACGCCACCGGTGGCGATGACCCCGGCATTGCCGAGCGAGGTACCGGTCCCCGGCGGTTTCGGGTCGATGACCGTGACCTTGTGGCCGTCGCGCTGCAGGTAGAGGGCGGCGCTCATGCCGACGATACCGGCACCGATGATGGTGACGTTACGGGGAGCGATTGGGGGGGCGACAGGTTGAGACGAGGACATTCGGGAACCGCGCGGCAGGAAAATCGGTCCGGAACCTTAGCCATATCCCGCGTTAATGTTCTAGACTGTTTCCCTGATAGCCGGCGGCCTCGCCCGTCAGAAATTCCCCAGCCTGACGAACGGACCCTTGCGACAGACAATCACCACACTCAGCGCCCTCCTGCTCTCGGTCGGCATCTTGCTGCTGGGTTCCGGCCTGCAAGGCACCTTGCTGGCCGTGCGCGGCAATCTGGAAGGCTTTCCGCCCTCGATGATCGGCATGATGATGTCGGGCTATTTCGCCGGCTTCATCGCCGGCTGCGTGCTGGGCCCGCATATCGTGCGCCGGGTCGGCCATATCCGTGCCTTCTCCGTCTTTGCCGCCGTCGCCGCCTCGGTCTTCCTGCTGCATGCGCTGGCGGTCGATCCCTATGTCTGGACCGGCTTGCGCGCCATCACGGGCCTGTGCCTTGCCGGGCTCTACATGATCATCGAGAGCTGGCTGAACGAGCGCAGCCCGAACGAGCTGCGCGGCTCCATCATCTCGATCTACCGCATCGTCGATCTGACGGCGACGACTGGCGGGCTGCTGCTGCTGACGCTAGGCGACCCGCAGGATTATCCGCTGTTCTGCCTGGGCGCCATCCTGATCTGCCTGGCGCTGGTGCCGGTCGGCCTGACCCGCAGCGCCGTCCCCGCCCCTATCGGTACGGTGAAGATCAGGATCGGGCGTCTGTACCGCCTGTCGCCGCTTGGCGTGGTCGGCTGCTTCGGCTTCGGTGTGGTCAGCGGCGCCTTCTGGGGCATGGGGCCGATCTTCGCCCAGGCCGGCGGCGTGCCGCTGTCGGGCGTGGCCTTCTTCATGGCCGCGGTGATGATCGGCGGCGCTGTCGCGCAATGGCCGGTCGGCTGGCTGTCGGACCGGTATGACCGCCGCACCATCCTGGCCGGCACCGTGTTCCTGGCCAGCCTGTCCGGGCTGATCCTGATCGCGCTGTACGGCATGCCGCAGCAGTTCCTGCTGGTGGGCTCCGCGCTGTTCGGCGCGCTGATGATCCCGGTCTATTCGCTGTGTATCTCGCACGCCAACGACTATATGGAGCCCGGCGACTTCGTCGAGGCCTCCTCCGGCCTGCTGCTGCTGAACGGCGCCGGCGCGGTGGTCGGGCCGCTCGTCGCCTCGATCCTTATGGAGGCAACGGATGCCCGCGCGCTGTTCGCCTTTACCGCCCTTGTCCATGCCGGCATGGGCGGCTTCGCGCTGTACCGCATGACCCGCCGCCCGCCGAAACCGGCCGAGGAGCAGGGCGACTTCATCGCCGTGCCGCGCAGCACGCCGGCAGTCTTCCAGCTCGACCCGCGCGCCGAGGAAGAAGAGCCAGAGGGCGAACCAATGGCCTCGACGCCGATGGCCTCACCACCGGACGATCCCGCGCCGCCGGAGGAAACGCAGCGCTGATTGCCAAGGGCGCGAAAAGGGTCCAGAAGGGATCATCCTTCCCTTCGGGCGTTCCCGCATGAGCGATACTGTCGATGTCGGCCTGATCCTGGCGGTCTTCGCCGCGACCTATATCGGCATGGCGCTGGGGCGCTTCCCCGGCCTCAGCATCGACCGTGCGGGCATCGCCCTGCTGGCTGCCATCGTACTAGCGGTGACGGGTGCTGTGACGCCCGCCGGCATTCTGGACGCCATCGACTTCCCGACCCTGTTCGTGCTGTTCGGGCTGATGATCCTGTCGGCGCAGTTCGATGCCAGCGGCTTCTACGACTGGTGTTCGCTGCGCATCGCCGGCCTCGAACGCTCCCCGGTCTGGCTGCTGGGTGCCGTCGTGGCCACCTCCGGCCTGCTGTCGGCGGTGCTGGCGAACGATGTGGTGGTGTTCGCGATGACGCCACTGCTGTGCGCCGGGCTGCTGGCGCGCGGCCTCGACCCCCGGCCCTATCTGATTGGTCTTGCCGGTGGTGCCAATGCCGGATCGGCGGCGACGCTGATCGGCAACCCGCAGAACATCCTGATCGGCCAGACCGGCGGCCTCGATTTCTGGGCCTTCCTCGCCGCCTGCGCGGTCCCGGCGCTGATCGGGCTGGCCAGCGTGTTCCTGATCATCTGGCTGGTCTGGCGCGGCCGGTTCGAGGCGGATATGCCTCCTGTCCCGGCGCTCCCAATCCAGCCGTTGGACCGCGCGCATCTGCTGAAAGGAATAGTCGCGGTAACCGCCCTGCTGGCGCTGTTCGCCACGCCGCTGCCGCATGCCGTCAGCGCGCTGATCATTGGTGGCGCGTTGCTGGTCAGCCGGCGGCTTGAGACGCGCGCCCTGTTCGCCAAGGTGGACTGGCCGCTGCTGGTGCTGTTCGCCGGCCTGTTCGTGGTGACCGAGGCGCTGGCCGCGACCGGCCTGCCGAGCCGCGCCGTCGATCTGCTGGCAGCAAGCGGCTTCTACCCCGACCGGCTGGCCGTACTGGCGCCGGTCGCCATCCTCGGCAGCAACACCATCGGCAATGTGCCGGCGGTGATCCTGCTGCTTTCGGTCTGGCCGGACCTGACGGCGGAGACGCTCTATGGCCTTGCCATCCTGTCCACGCTGGCCGGCAATCTGCTGATCGTCGGCAGCCTGGCCAACATCATCACCGTGGAACGCGCGAAGAGCGCCGGCGTGCGGCTGGGCTTCGCCGAACATGCGCGCTGCGGCATCCCGATGACGCTGCTGTCACTGGCCGGTGCCGGCCTGTGGCTGTGGTTCAGCGGCTGATGACTGCTTACGCAGGGCGACCACTCATATCGCCGTCAAGCAAGTAACGTTGGATAATCTCGAAAGCAGTGCGCCCTGCGGTTCCGCCGGCAACCGCTTCCAGCTGCTCGTCGGACAGTGCGCCCCCTTCTGCTGACGCGGCGTGCACAACCTGCTCAATATCCGCCCCCTCGACCGCATAGCCGTGCTGCGTGGCGAACGCTGCCAGATCGGCGGGCTGGCGGACTGCCGACCGCACCGCATCGGCAAGATCAGCATCGTTCGCCAGGTCGCTCAGAAACCGCTCCATCTCTGCTTTACTCATGATTATTCTCCCGGATTTCAAACTGGGAGAAGCATCTCAGACAAGACGGCAGGACACTGTGCAGAACGTCCCGGCACGACTGCCCATTCGTTCTGCGATACTAAAAGATCAGGCGAGCAGCGCCGGGATATCTGTGAGGAAGCGGATGGCATGGCGCGGCTGCACACCCAGCTCCTCCATCTGGCCGGTGCTGCGCTGGATCCACACGCTCTCGAAGCCGTAATGGCTGGCGCCGGCCACATCGAAGCCGTTGGAGGAGACGAACAGGATCTCGTTCGCCGGCAGGCCCAGCGTGTCGGTGACGATCTTGTAGGCCGCGTCATGCGGCTTGAAGACCCGCACCGGATCGACGCTGATGACAGCCTCCAGCAACGTGTCGAAGCGGGCATTGCTTACCACCGCGTCCAGCATGGCCGGACTGCCGTTGGAGGCGATGGAGAGGCGGATGCCCATCTCCTTCAGGCGCTTCAGCGCCTCGGCCGCCTCGGCATGCGGGGAGAGCCGCAGATATTCCCCCATCAGCCGGTCGAGATCGGCCTCGACAGGAGTGACCCCCTGGTTTTTCAGGGCATAGACCAGCGCATCGCGCGTGACCGCCCAGAAATCCTCATAGCGGCCCATCAGGCTGCGCAGCCAGGTATATTCCAGCTGTTTCAGCCGCCAGAGCTGTGACAGTGCCGCGCCCTTGCCAGGAAACATCTCCTCGCAGAGCGCGCGCACCGAATGGACATCGAACAGCGTGCCATAGGCATCGAAGGCGATGGCCCTGGCCATGGTTCTAGAGCCGCACCGACCCGTGCGAGGACTGATAGACCTTGCCGACATTCGGGTTGATGCTGGTCAGCAGCACGCCAGCGCCGATGGTGATGACCAGCAGCGCGATGACACTCGCCAGAAACGCCTTCATGATACTCCCCCCTTCATGTAGCGGGCCTAGTTGGACCCAGTTTAGCATTGTTCACCCGATCGCACCTCATGGCGTGGTGACCTGGCGCAGATAGGCGATCAGGGCGTCGCGATCCTCCTGACGCACCAGCTTCTGCAGCGGCATCTTGCTGCCGGGCGTCACCACATCCGGGCCTTTCGTGAACAGGTCGCCAATGGTCTCGGCGGTCCAGACGATGTCGCTGTCGAGCAGTGCCGGCGAATAGGGATAGCCCTCGACCGTGCCGGCCTTACGGCCGAAGATACCGTGCAGCGTCGGCCCGGCGCGGTTGCCGCCATCGGCCGTCACCGTATGGCACGGCCCGCAGCGCCGGAAGATGGCCGCCCCCTTATCCTGCGGTGCGGCGGCGGTGACTGCCGCCGTCTCCACCGGTTCGCCCCCCGAGTCGCCCAAAGGCTGGCCGGTGGCCGCATCCCACAGCCGGACCACCGAATCATTGCCCGCCGCCAGCACGCGCTTGCCGTCCGGCGTGTAGGCCAGCGCCCAGACCGGCCCGCCGCGTCCGGCCAGTGCATGGACCGGCTTTTCCTCGCCGGCCTTCCACAGCCGCACCATGCCGTCAATGCCGCCGCTGGCGAAGCCCTTGCCATCCGGCGCCACCGCGATATCGAGGACCGGCCCCTTATGGGCGATGCGGCGGCTGGTCTCCTCGCCCGTTGCGGTGTTCCAGCGCCGCACCGTCTCGTCGGACCCGCCGCTGAGCAGCGCGCCATCGGGCAAATATGCCAGCGCATTCACGCTGAATTCGTGGCCCGTCATCTCCCGCAGCAGGCGGCCATCAGCCAGATTCCACAGCCGGATGATCCCATCATAGGCCGCAGTGGCGAGCATCGTGCCGTCGGGCGAGAAGACGGCGTCGTTCACATTGCTCTGGTGCCCCTCGAAACGCTGAATCAGGCTGCCATCCGCCGTGCTCCACAGCGCCGCCGAGCCGTCCCAGCCGGCCGAGGCGATCACCTTGCCGTCCGGGCTGAGGGTCAGCGCCACGATGCGGCCGGCATGGGCTTCCACCACCCGGGCCGGCTGCGTGTCGCCGAAGCGCCAGAAGATCAGCTTGCCATCATCTCCGGCGGTCGCCGCCCGCTGCCCGTCCGGCAGAACCACGACCGCGTTCACCGCCGCCTCATGGCCATGGAGGATCGCATTCGCCTCGCCGCGGTCCAGCGACCAGAGAATGACCGAATAGTCGAAGCTGGTGGTTACCGCCCGCTGCCCGTCGGGGGCCACGGCAACGCCCCGGACCGGCCCGCCATGGCCAGAAAGCTGGGCATACGCAGCCGATGACAGGGCGGACAGGCCCAGGATCAGGACAGACAGGACCGAGAGGACAGGGCGAAAGACCATGCTGCCCGGCTCCCCGCTCAGTTGCGCGGGGCGGGCCGGTTGGTCATGCGGCGCATCTCGCTGCCGGAGGAATCGAGGCGCGCCTCGTAGGAATCCGTGGCGGAGGTCTCATAGCCGGTCGTGCGATGCTCAAAAGCCGAGATGAGATTGCCGGTCATCGGATCGACCAGCAACGTCGTCACCATGAAGGCGGCATTGCCTGCCCCCTCCCCGGTGCGCATCACCTTGGCGGCATAGACGGGCTTGCCATCATGTTCCGCCAGCCGGACATCCAGCACGCGGACATTGTACGTCTCCGCCAGCTTCTTGCCGGCCTCATCCGTGCTGAGCTGCGCCACAGCCGGAGCAGCCATCGCGCCGAGGCAAAACAGGGCCAGGCCCGCTGCGGCGGCAAGGGAGTTTCGGCGGATAAGACGCGGCACGGGGACTACTCCATCGGTTCCGGAGGGCTGCGGAGAGGCAGCTTCGGTCAATCGTCGTCTGGTCAATCGTCGCCGGGGGCGGGTGCGCCACGCGCGGCCCCACGGGCTTTGCGCTCCTCTTCCTTCACCTCATCGACCCACAGCGAATGATGCTCCTTTGCCCAATTCTCGTCCACCATACCGCTGCCCATCGCATCGAAGGCACCTTCCATGCCGACCGTGCCGATATAGATGTGAGCGATAATGAGGACCAGCAGCACCAGCGCGACGATGGCGTGCCACAGCTGCGACAGCTGCATCTCCTGCATCATCGTCAGGTTTTCCGGCAGGCCGAAGCCGAAGACATTCAGCGCGGCGAAGGTCTTGCCGAAGAAGGCGAACTCGAACGGGAACATCAGCGCCAGGCCGGACAGGCTGACTGAAATGCCGCCCAGCACCACGGCCCAGAAGATGATCTTCTGGCCGGCGTTGAACTTCTTTGCCGGCGGGTGCTTGTGCTTGGAGAAGATACCGCCGCCCTGGGCGAACCAGGTGAGGTCCAGCTTGCTCGGGATGTTGTCCTTGATCCACAGCACGAGGATCAGAACGATGCCCAGCATGAAGGCAAAGGAAATGTAGTTGTGGACATATTTGCCGGCGAGGCTGATGGCGGAGAACGCCTCCGGCCCGATCACCGGCAGCAGCACATAGCGGCCATAGAGGATGTTCAGGCCGGTCAGGCCCAGCGCGATGAAGCTGACGGCGGTCAGCCAGTGCGAGAAGCGCTCCAGACCGTTAAAGCGCTCGATCAGCCGGCCGCTCTTGCCATGCTCGATGCGGATACGGCCGCGCACCACGAAGAACAGCGCCAGCAGACCCAGCATGCCGACCATGCCCCACACGCCCCAGGTGGAGAGCGGGCCGTTGCGGAAGGCACGCCAGTTCTCGCCTTCCGACTGGATCAGCACACCGGCCTTCTTGTCGGGGATCGAGACATAGCCCTGCTCGCCCTGGCGGATCGCGCGCCAGACGTCGGACTTGCCGGCATCGGCGGGAGCCTGCTGGGCATGGGCAC
This sequence comes from Oceanibaculum indicum P24, assembly GCF_000299935.1. Lineage (NCBI taxonomy): Bacteria > Pseudomonadati > Pseudomonadota > Alphaproteobacteria > Rhodospirillales > Oceanibaculaceae > Oceanibaculum > Oceanibaculum indicum. The sequence goes on from NZ_AMRL01000001.1 coordinate 8,459, forward strand.
CGGCAGCGATGCCCGTCAGCCGTTCCGCAGCCGGCATGCCGCCCAGCAGCAGCACGGCCAGCGACAGGATGGCGAAGAGACGCGGGATGAAATTCCGGACGTTCATGTCTTGCGCTCCCCTGACCTTACATCCACTGCTTTTCGGCACGCTTGTTCAGCTGTTCGACGGTCGAGGGGTCCAGCTTCTCGCCATCGACGACCTTGCCGATATAGTTGCCCTTGTCGAACAGCAGGATGCGGCCCTGCTCCTCCTCACGGCACCCCTGCAGCAGGAAACCCGCCACAAGCAGCAGGGACACGGCCATCAGGCCGGACACCCTTTTCATCTCGCCGCGCCGGTTCTCGCCGGCTCCGATCAGTGCCTTGAGCATGGATCGACCCCCATCCTGTCTCTTGCTTCTTCTTCTGCTTCTTCCACCGGATCGGGATATCGGGACCGCCAGCCTAAGGCAGACGGCCCCGTCATCCGGTACAGCCAGCGGCGTATCAGCCGCCGGCCTTTGCCTCGTAGGCCGTGCCCCAGCCCCAGGCGCCCGACCCGAAGCCGCGGGCGACGACGCGCTCGCGGTAGATGTCGGACACCACGTCGCCGTCACCGGCCAGCAGCGCCTTGGTCGAGCACATCTCGGCACAGAGCGGCAGCTTGCCTTCGGCGATACGGTTGCGGCCGTACTTGTGGAACTCCGCCTCGGAATTCGCGGCCTCTTCCGGACCGCCGGCGCAGAAGGTGCACTTGTCCATCTTGCCGCGGGTGCCAAAATTGCCGGCCTGCGGATACTGCGGCGCGCCGAACGGGCAGGCATAGAAGCAGTAGCCGCAGCCGATGCAGGTGTCCTTGTTGTGCAGGACGATGCCCTCGGCGGTGGTCACGAAGCAATCGACCGGGCAGACCGCCTTGCACGGCGCATCAGAGCAGTGCATGCAGGCCACCGAGATCGACTTCTCGCCGGGCTTGCCGTCATTGATGGTGACGACGCGGCGCCGGTTGATGCCCCAGGGCACCTCGTGCTCGTTCTTGCAGGCGGTGACGCAGGCGTTGCATTCGATGCAGCGCTCGGCGTCGCACAGGAATTTCATGCGGGCCATATCTTACGTCTCCCCTTCTTATGCGCGCTCGATGCGGCAGAGCGTGGTCTTGGTTTCCTGCATCTGCGTCACCGAGTCATAGCCATAGGTCTGTGCGGTGTTGGTCGATTCACCCAGCACATACGGATCGGCACCCTGCGGGTATTTCGCCCGCTGATCCTTGCCCTGGAACTTGCCGCCGAAATGGAAGGGCATGAAGGCCACGCCCTTGCCGACGCGTTCGGTCAGCATTGCCATCACATGCACCTTGCCGCCTTCCGGACCGTGCACCCAGACCATCTGGCCGTCCTTGATGCCGAGATTGTTGGCATCGACCGGATTGATCTCGACGAACATGTCCTGCTGCAGCTCGGCTAGCCACGGGTTCGACCGGCTCTCGTCACCGCCGCCCTCATATTCGACCAGACGGCCGGAGGTGAGGATGATCGGGAACTCCTTCGAGAAGTCGTTCTTCTGGATCGACTCGAAGAGCGTCGGCAGGCGATGCATCTTGCGGTCCTTGTAGGTCGGATAGTCGGCCACAAGGTCGCGGCGCGGCGAGTAGAGCGGCTCGCGGTGCAGCGGAATCGGGTCCGGGAAGTTCCACACCTCGCAGCGCGCCTTGGCGTTGCCGTAGGGGGCGCAGCCATGCTTGATGGCAACGCGCTGGATGCCGCCCGACAGGTCGGTCTTCCAGTTCACGCCGCCGATCTTGTCGCCGCCGACTTTCTGGATCGCCGCCATCTCGTCAGCGGTCAGATCCTTGTCCCAGCCGAGCTTCTGCAGCATCGCCATGGTGAACTCGGGATAGCCGTCCTCGATCTCCGAACCGACCGGCCAGGAGCCTTCGGCCAGCAGCGTCTCGCCATTGCGTTCCACGCCATAGCGGGCGCGGAAGCCCATGCCGCCCTCGGCGACCGGCAGCGAGATATCATAGAGGTTGGCCGAGCCCGGATGCTTCATCTCCGGCGTGCCCCAGCACGGCCAGGGCAGGCCGTAGAAATCGCCATCGGCCGGACCGCCCTTGGCGCGCAGGCTGACTTTGTCGAAGGTGTGCTGGTTTTCCATGTGCATCTTCAGCCGTTCCGGCGACTGGCCGGTATAGCCGATGGTCCACATGCCCTTGTTCCATTCGCGGGTGATGTCCTCGATGTTCGGCTCGTTGCCGTCCACCTTGATGTGCTTGAACATCTCCTTGTCGAAGCCGAATTTCTTGGCGAACAGATACATGATCTCGTGATCGGTCTTCGCCTCGAAGATCGGATCGACCACCTTCTCGCGCCACTGCAGCGAACGGTTCGACGCGGTGACGGAGCCATAGGTCTCCATCTGCGTCGCCGCCGGCAACAGGTAGCAGCCATCCTTGCGGTCGTGCAGCACGGCGGAGACCGTCGGCACCGGATCGATGACGACGAGAAGGTCCAGCTTCTCCATCGCCTTCTTCATGTCCGGCAGGCGGGTCTGCGAGTTCGGCGCATGACCCCAGAACACCATGGCGCGGACATTGTCCGGCTGGTCCATGTTGCCCTTGTCTTCCAGCACGCCGTCGAACCAGCGCGACACCGGAATGCCGGACCGCTCCATCAGCTCCTTCGACTTGAACTTCTTCAGCAGATAGTCGTAGTCCACGTCCCAGACGCGGGCCCAGTGCTGCCAGGAACCGGTCGCCAGGCCGTAATAGCCGGGCAGCGAGTCCATCAGCACGCCGAAATCCGTGGCGCCCTGGACGTTGTCATGGCCGCGGAAGATGTTGGTGCCGCCGCCGGCCACGCCGACATTGCCCAGCGCCAGCTGCAGGATGCAGTAGGCGCGGGTGTTGTTGTTGCCGTTGGTGTGCTGCGTGCCACCCATGCACCAGACCAGCGTGCCGGGCTTGTTGGTCGCCATCAGGCGTGCAACGCGCTTCAGCTGCGAGCCGGGAACGCCGGTGACGCGCTCGACTTCCTCAGGCGTCCACTTCGCGACCTCCGGCCGGACCTTGTCCATGCCATAGACGCGCTTGGCGATGTATTCCTTGTCCTCCCAGCCATTCTCGAAGATGTGCCAGAGGATGCCCCAGATCAGGGCGACGTCGGTGCCCGGACGGAAGCGCACGAATTCATCAGCATGCGCGGCCGTGCGGGTGAAGCGCGGGTCGCACACGATCAGCGGCGCGCCGTTCTGCTCCTTCGACTTCAGGATGTGCTGCAACGACACCGGATGGGCTTCCGCCGGGTTGCCGCCGATGAAGAACATCAGGCGGCTGTTCATCATGTCGTTGTAGCTATTGGTCATCGCACCATAGCCCCAGGTGTTCGCGACACCGGCGACCGTGGTGGAGTGGCAGATGCGGGCCTGATGGTCGATGTTGTTCGTGCCCCAGAAGGCGGCGAACTTGCGCATCAGGTAAGCCTGCTCGTTGCTGTGCTTGGCCGAGCCCAGCCAATAGACCGAATCGGGGCCGGACTGCTCGCTGATCTGGAGCATCTTGTCGCCGATCTCGCTGATCGCCTGCTCCCAGCTCACGCGGGTCCACTTGCCGTCAACCAGCTTCACCGGATATTTCAGCCGGCGCTCGCCATGGGTCAGCTCGCGGATCGACGCGCCCTTGGCGCAGTGCGACCCCATGTTGAACGGGCTGTCGAAGCCGGGCTCCTGCCCGGTCCACACACCGTTCTGCACCTCGGCGATCACCGTGCAGCCCACCGAGCAGTGGGTGCAGACCGTCTTGGCGGTCTTGATCTCGCCGCCGAAGGCCGGGTTGGCCGCCGGCGCCTTACGCACCATGCCGCCGGTAAAGGCACCAGCCATCGCCACGCCGCCAGCCGCGAGGCCGGAGCGCTTCAGGAAGGTACGGCGGTCAATGGCGCCGCCGGTGAGGCTGGCCAGCGCCTGGCTGAGGCGCGGACGGGCCGCTACTGCATCCGATTTTTTCTTGAGCATTGTCTTCTCCCGCTCCCTACTGGCTGCCGGCGCTTAATAGCGGGCCAGCTTGTAGAAGGTCTTCACATGCTGGGTTTCGCGATAGCCCTTGTGGTCGCCGACCGTCTCACTGACCTCGGCGGCCTCGGCCTCGCTGCCGCCCGCGACGGCCATGGCAGCACCTGCCACGGCACCGACACTGGCGACGCGCAGGAAGTCGCGGCGATGCGCCGAAACCGGCTTGTCTTGCTGCTTCATGATGCGTCCTCCTCAACCCTCAAAAAACGTACAACCCGTTCAAAACTCTGTCCGGCTTGCGCCAGTCGCTTACGATTCCGTCACGCTTCCATCCCGAAAGCGTCGCGTTCGATATCGATCAGCAGCCGGCCGATCGTCCCGACCGGCTGATACAGCCGCGCATGGCGCGCCCGCTCCAGATCGCCGAAAAAGCGGCCGGCCCAGGGGGACAGATGCCGCTGGAAAAACTCGTTCTGGACCGCAAGCGGGGCCGGCGTGCCGAAGCTGCCGGCAATTAGGCCGGCCATCATCTCGCACAGCGCGGCGATGTGATCTTCCGGCTCCTTCACGTCCTCGGCGCGCGCAATCCCCAGGCGCGCCATGTCGCCGCGCAGATGGGCCAGCGGCTTTTCGTTCAGGAACCCGGTCAGATAATAGGAGCCGTAGGGCATCAGCTCGCCCCGCCCCACACCGATGAAAAGATTGAAATATTCTTCTTCCGCCTGGGAAGGCGTGGTCTGCTGGGCGAGACGAGACAAAACGCCAAGCGCGCGCCCCATGTCGGTCCCGTCATCCTGGCTGTCGAAACCGGCGGCAAGGGACAGCGCGACCTGATCGGCCGGCGCCGCCAGAAAGCGCGCCAGAAAGCCGTACCAGTTGGCCCGCAGAAGGTCTTCTTCCGCCATCATATGCTGAATATGCGCAGCCGCGTCAGGCATCTGCGTCGTTTCGCTCCCTCAACACCAAATCCATGTGGCACCCCATTGTTTTTCCGCCTTATTCATCCTAGGCGGACCGGGTGTGCCTTATTGGTCTTACCAATAGCCTATGCCAATCAAATTCCAAGGTCTAGCAGAAACGGCAGGCGGCCGAGCGGTGGTGGCAAGTTCTGAGGAACATCGGAACAGAAAATCGCAAATGATAATCGATCTTAATTGAGTAATGATGGCGTTGTTAAATTAAGAACGATTATCACTCTTATCTTCGGACTCCTGTTCGGTAGCCACACCTTCCGGTGATGTCTCCTCATCCGCGACCGCGGCTGTGGCCTGTTCAGGCGCCTTCTCCGGCTCACCCTGCTCCGGCGCTCCATCGGTTTCCGGCGAGCTGGATTCCACCTCGCTCCCGTCCTGCTCGGCTGCGGCCTCGGCCTCCTCAGCATCGATCCGCGCCTGCCGCGAAGCGGTATAGACGGAATGATTCTCTGCCAGTTCCTCATCGGTCAGAAAGCCGCGCCCGACCTGATAGGAGCTTTTCATGCCCTCGATAACCGTCGCCGCGTCGGTGAAATCCTCCTCGTAATCGTTCAGCCCGTCCAGGCAGGCGAAGACCGGATCGGAGGTCCAGAGCTTGCGCAACGCCCTGCGCTGCAGCGTCTTCGGCACTTCCTTGCGCAGGAACTGCGTGAAGTCGGACTCGACTGTCAGGCTATCGATATCGGGCAGGGAATCGGCATCGAACGCTGCCTCCTGCGGCTGCTGATCGCTTCGCGCCGGCTGTACCGCCTGTTGCTGAGCCGGCGCTTCCGGCGGCAAGGCTGCCTGCCGGGTTTCCTCCGCACGATCGTCCTGTATTACCGGCGCAGCACCACCACGTCGCCCCGGCGCTTGGGTGCGGGCCTCCTGCTTCAGCCGCGACCAGCGCGACAGGAACGGGCGCTCAGCCATGACGCCCCCCTTCCCGGATCGGCTTGCCATAGGCATCCAGCGGCAGCGGCGAGTCGGGCCGCTTCTCCTTGTGCTTGTCGCGCTGGCGCTTCACGAAGGGCTGCTCCACATGGTTGCCGTCGATGAAATCCTGCATCCAGCCCATCACCATTTCCGGCATCGCCACCGGTTCGACGATCTCGTCACCGCTGATCAGATACTCCTCCGCCTCATAGGGCGAGACGGTGACAAGCAGCGGCTGGAAGGCGAACTCCTCCGGCGCATCGGGATCGCGGCGCAGCACGATATAGACGACCGGCTGCTCCATCGACAGATTGTGCAGATAGGCCGGTGTCTGCGTCCGGTATAGCCAGACCGGCAGCGTCGCCGCGTGGTAGCGCACCCAGCCTTCGCCCCGCACCATCTCGGTCCAGCCCTCAACATCCGGCGCACCAGGAATGACGGCGACCGGCTGGAACCGCCAGTCCTGCCAGGGGCTTGCCGATTTGTGGCGTTCGATGACGATGCCCATCGGCATCGAGATATCCTTGCTCATCGCTCCTCCCGAGCGTGCGGCGCGCGTGGCTATTGCCCGCGATTGGTCTTACCACCAGTATATAGCGCAACAAGGCGGAATGATGTATCCGCCTGTAAAAACCAAGAATGACAGCAAACGACCGATGACCGAGGAACACCCATGACGGACGCCCAGCGCCGCATTCTCGCCTGCACCTGCCGGGGTACCATGCCGCTCGACGGCAAGGCTCTGAACACGGCCTGCGGCCAGGCCGTCGGCGATGTCCACGAGGAGCTGTGCCGCGCCGGAATCGACAGCTTCCGCCGCACCGCCGCGCAGGGCCATCCCTTCATCGTCGCCTGCACCCAGGAAGCGCCGCTGTTCGCCGAGGTGATGGGGGAGGATGGCAGCGACGCCGCCATTTCCTTCGTGAATATCCGCGAACAGGCCGGCTGGGCCGAGCAGGCCCGGAACACCACGCCCAAGATGGCCGCCCTGCTGGCCGAGGCGATGGTGGAAATCGAGCACGCCACCAGCGTCACCCTGAAGTCGGAAGGCGTGTGCCTGATCTATGGCCGTGACGAGCAGGCCATCGAAGCTGCACGCCAGCTTGCCGGGCGGCTCGACGTCACGGTGCTGCTGTCGAAGCCGGGCGACATCATCCCGCCGCGGCTGATGGACATCCCGATCTTCAAGGGCAGCATCGCGCGCGCCGCCGGCCATCTCGGCGCCTTCGAGATTGTGGTGGACGATTACGCGCCGCTGATCCCCTCCTCCCGCGAGGCGCTGGCCTTCGAGGCCGGCAAGAATGGCGCTTCCTCGCGCTGCGACCTGATCCTGGACCTGACCGGCGGGTCGCCGCTGTTCCCGTCGCATGAGCGGCGCGACGGCTATTTCCGCCCCGACCCCGGCAATCCGGCGGCGGTGCAGAAGGCGCTGTTCGACATGACCGACCTGGTCGGCGAATTTACCAAGCCGCGCTATGTGAATTTCCAGGCCGATCTGTGCGCGCATGGCCGCAACCACAAGACCGGCTGCACCCGCTGCCTGGATGTCTGTCCGGCCTCGGCGATCAGTTCCGCCGGCGATGTGGTTGCCATCGATCCCTATCTGTGCGGCGGCTGCGGCGCCTGCCACAGCGTCTGCCCGACCGGTGCCACCAGCTATGCCATGCCGCCCAGCACCTCGCTGCTGGCGCGGCTGCGCACCCTGCTCTCCACCTACCGCGATGCCGGCGGGCGCAAGCCGGTGATCCTGGTGCATGACGAGCGGCACGGCGCAGACCTGATCTCGCTGATGGCGCGGTTCGGACGCGGCCTGCCGGCCAATGTCATCCCCTTCGCGGTGAATGAGGCGACGCAGACCGGTCTCGACCTGCTGACCGGCGCGCTGGCCTATGGCGCCAGCCATGTCGCGGTGCTGGTCTCCACGAAGAAGCAGGGCGAGCTGGCGGGCCTCGCCCAGCAGGCCGGCCTCGCCGAGACGATCATGGCCGGCCTCGGCTATGACAGCGGCCGCGTCACGGTGCTGGTCGAGGACGATCCCGACGCGCTGGAAGCGCTGCTCTACGCCCTGCCGGGGCTGGATCCCGCGCAGGCCGGCGACTTCCTGCCGATGGGCGGCAAGCGCGCCATGCTGTCGCTGGCGCTGGGGCATCTGCACGATGCCGCCCCGGCCCCGGTCGATATGCTTCAGCTGCCCGCCGGCGCGCCCTTCGGCGCCGTGAAGATCGATACCGAGGGCTGCACCCTGTGCCTGTCCTGCGTCAGCGTCTGCCCGACCGGCGCCCTCACTGATGATCCCGACCGGCCCTTCCTGGGCTTCCAGGAGGATGCCTGCGTGCAGTGCGGCCTGTGCAAGGCGACCTGCCCGGAAAAGGTGATCGCACTGGAGCCCCGCATTAACTTCACCGCCGAGGCGCGCGCCGTCCTGCCGATCAAGCAGGAGGAGCCGTTCGAGTGCGTACGCTGCGGCAAGCCGTTCGGCACCAAGGGCTCGGTCGAGCGCATCGTCGCCAAGCTGCAGGACCACCCGATGTTCCAGGACCCTGCAGCGCTGGAGCGCATCAAGATGTGCGAGGATTGCCGCGTCATCGTGCAGTTCGAGAACGGGAACAACCCGTTCGCCGGCAAGGCACGGCCGCTGACCCGCACCACCGACGATTATCTGCGCGAGCGCGAGGAAGGCCTCGCCGAGGGCACCCTCGCCGGCAAGGACGATCCGAAGAAGACATAAGGGCGCGGCATTCGGACGCGTTTTGGTCCAAATCCTCTTTGCGGTCTTTTACCTGTTAATATTCAAATATATATTAACAATGTGAGGCAGCCGCCGGATCGGCCGGCCGGCTATTCAAAGCCAAGGGGGTTCAACATGACGCAGAATGTTGGCGGTATCGACCGCACTCTCCGTATCGTCGCCGGTCTGGCGATCCTGTCGCTGCTGGTGCTGCTGGACGGCAACGAACGCTGGTGGGGCCTTCTCGGCCTAGTGCCGCTGACGACCGCCCTGCTGCGCTGGTGCCCGGCCTACACGCTGATCGGCGTGAACACCTGTCCGGCCAGGACCGCCGACTGAACCGGCGAACCCAACAACGAAAAGGCCGGCTCCGTTTCCCGGAACCGGCCTTTTCTCCCCCTCTACGACCTTGTGCTATTCACCGCCGCCCAGCGCGTGGACATAGACAGTCAGCTGCTTGATCGTCGAGTCGTCCAGCCGCCCGGCCCAGCCCGGCATGACACCGAATCGGGCATTGGTTATCGATTCGACCACCTTCGCCTTGCTGCCACCATAGAGCCAGATATCGTCGGCAAGGTTGGGTGCGCCCAGCTCCCGCATGCCCTCGCCCTTCTCGCCATGGCAGGCAGCGCATTGCGCGACGAAAATCTCCTCGCCCCGCCCTGCTGCCGCCTTGTCGGTGCCGTGGCCGCTCAGCGACAGGACGTATTCCGCAACGTCGTTGATCTCCTCACGGTTCAGGATGCCATCGCGGCCGAAGCGCGGCATCTCCGAATAGCGCGCATCGGCACTGCTGTTCCGGATGCCGTGCAGGATGGTGTACTGGATATCTTCCAGCGCGCCGCCCCAAAGCCATTCGTCATCGACCAGCACCGGGAAGCCGGTATTGCCGGAGCCGCCGGCACCGTGACAGCCCGCGCAATTATCCGCGAAGGCGACGCGGCCGCCGGCCAGCGCGAAGGACAGCAGGTCGGCATCGCCACGGATTTCCTGCAGCGAGGCGCTGGCGATACGGTCATGCATGACCGCCTGGTCGGCACGCTTTGCGGCGATCTGCTCCTTGATCTCCTCGCGCTGCACATAGCCCAGCACGCCCTTGGTGTAGCCGCCGCCCATCAGGTTCGGCCAGGCCGGGTAGAGCACCCAGTAGCCGATTGCCCAGATAATGGTGGCGTAGAAGGTGTACATCAGCCATTTCGGGGCCGGGTTATCCAGCTCGCGGATGCCGTCCCACTCATGGCCTGTTGTTTCGGTATCGGTCACCGGGTCCTTGATACGGTTGGTCGCCATCGCCTCACTCCTTCCCGCTGCCGTTGCCGTTCTCGTCGCGCAACGGGATCTGGCTTGCCTCGTCATATTTCCTGCGGCCTCCGGGGCGCAGCGTCCAGAGCACCAGGCCGACGAACAGCATCATCAGCCACAGGCCCCAATAGCCGCGCAGAAACCCCGCGATTTCCTGAAGGATTTCCATCGCGCCCTACTGCCGCAGATCGTCGAGATCGTGGGCGCTGAAGTCGACCAGCGTGCCCAGCATCTGCATGTAGGCGACCAGCGCATCCATCTCGGTCAGCCGCTTCGGATCGCCGTCGAAATCCCCGACCACCGCCTTCGGATAGCGCGCCTGCAGGGCGGCATGGTCGCCCTCCGGGTCGGCCTGGGCCAGAAGGTCGGCCTTTGCCTCGGCAATCATCTCGTCGGTGTAGGGCACACCCACCCGGCGCAGCGCCACCAGATGGCCGGCGATATCGTCGGTGCGGATCAGCTTATCCGCCAGGAACGGATAGGCCGGCATCACCGATTCCGGCACCACGGCGCGCGGATCGATCATGTGCACCACATGCCATTCGTTGGAGTATTTGCCGCCGACACGCGCCAGATCCGGGCCGGTGCGCTTGGAACCCCACTGGAACGGATGGTCGTACATGCTCTCCGCCGCCAGGCTGTAATGGCCATAGCGCTCGACCTCGTCGCGGAACGGACGGATCTGCTGGCTGTGGCAGGCATAGCAGCCTTCGCGGATGTAGATGTTGCGGCCGACCTGCTCCAGCGGGGTATAGGGGCGCACGCCCTTCACCCGCTCGATGGTGGTCTCGATCGTGTAGAGCGGCACGATCTCCACGATGCCGCCGATCGAGATGGTCAGCAGCACGAGGACCAGCATCAGCAGGCCGTTCTTCTCAAGCCGCTCATGGCTGAACAATGCGGTTTTCGCCATTGGTCTGATCCTCGCTTACTCGGCCGGGCGCAGCGCGCCGCTGCGCGGCGTGGCGGCAATCGGCAGCTCCGCGCGGGTATCGCCGCGCACCGTGCGCACCAGGTTGTAGACCATGATCAGCGCGCCCAGCAGGAACAGCACCCCGCCCAGCGCCCGGATCACATAGAAGGGATGCATGGCCGCCACGGTCTCGACGAAGGAGTACTGCAGGAAGCCGAGATGGTCGTAGGCGCGCCACATCAGACCCTGCATGATGCCCGACACCCACATCGCGGTGATGTAGAGCACGATGCCCAGCGTCGCGATCCAGAAATGCCAGCCGACGAGGCGCAGCGAATACAGCTCCTCACGCTTCCACAGCTTGGGCACCAGGTAATAGACCGCCCCGAAGCTGATGAAGGCGACCCAGCCCAGCGCGCCGGAATGCACATGGCCAACCGTCCAGTCGGTATAGTGCGACAGCGCGTTCACCGCCTTGATCGACATGACCGGCCCCTCGAAGGTGGACATGCCGTAGAAGGCGACGGCGGTGACCAGGAATCGCATCACCGGGTCGGTCCGCAATTTGTCCCACGCCCCCGACAGGGTCATGATGCCGTTCACCATGCCGCCCCAGGACGGCACCCACAGCATGATCGAGAAGGTCATGCCCAGCGTCTGCGCCCAGTCCGGCAGTGCCGTGTAGTGCAGGTGATGCGGGCCGGCCCAGATGTAGAGGAAGATCAGCGCCCAGAAATGGATGATCGACAGCCGGTAGGAATAGACCGGCCGCTCGGCGCGCTTGGGCACGAAATAATACATCATGCCGAGGAAGCCGGCGGTCAGGAAGAAGCCGACCGCGTTATGGCCGTACCACCATTGCAGCAGTGCATCCTGCACGCCCGAGGCCGCCGAATAGCTCTTCAGCCCGAAGAACGAGACCGGCATCGCCAGGTTGTTGAAGATGTGCAGCACCGCGATGGTGATGATGAAGGCCATGTAGAACCAGTTGGCCACATAGATGTGCGTCTCTTTGCGGGTCAGCACGGTGCCCATGAAGATCACCAGATAGACGACCCAGACCAGCGTCAGCCACAGATCGACATACCATTCCGGCTCGGCATATTCCCGGCCCTGGGTCACGCCCATGACGTAGCCCAGCGCCGCCATGACGATGAAGAACTGGTAGCCCCAGAACACGAAGCGCGCCAGCGACGGCCCGCCGAACAGGGCGGTGCGGCAGGTCCGCTGCACCACATAGAAGGAAGTACCCAGCAGCGCGTTGCCGCCGAAGGCGAAGATCGCCGCCGAGGTGTGCAGCGGGCGCAGCCGCCCGAAGGTGGTGAACTCGATCCCCAGATTGAGGGCCGGAAAGGCCAGCTGGAAGGCAATGTAGGTGCCCGCCAGGAAGGCAACGACGCCCCAGAACACGGTGGCGATCACGAACAGCCGGACGACTTCCTCGTCATATGCCGGGCTGATATCAGCCGGTTTCATGGCGACAGCGCTCATGGCACGGTTTCCCCAATCTTGTCGGCAGGCTGCTTCTTTGCTGCGTCGAAGCTGCGCCGCATCAGGTCGAAGACGAACAGGCAGGCAAAGCCCAGCAGCCCCAGCCCGAAGATATAAAGGGCGCTATCGCGCGTGCCGGCGGCCAGGAACAGCCCCAGCACCCCCAGCACGGCGACGACCGCGCCCAGCGGCCACATCAGTGGATCCTTCATCGCAATGCACCCCCGCGATTCGTGCGTTTGAATTGGCGATTGAAAAAAATGGTCACGCTTCCTCGATCTCGATCAGGTCGCGATAGGCATGCCAGCTCGCGAAGCCGATCAGCGGGAAGGTGACAAGAAGCCCGACATAGGCGACCGCGATGCCGGCGCCGATGAACAGGGTGACAAGCGCCCCCCAGCCGATCATCACCAGCGGGTTGCGCACGACAGCCTTCAGGCTGGCCAGCACCGCCGTGACCGCGTTCACGTCGCGGTCCAGCAGCAGCGGGATCGACACCACGCTGATCGCCAGGGTCAGCGCCGCCAGCACGCCACCAACCAGCGTGCCGACGATCAGGAAGGGCAGCCCCTCCGCCGACAGCAGCGTGCTGGAGATCAGCAGCTCCCAGCTCGGCGGCTGGGTCCCGAAGAACAGCGCGAAGATCAGGAAGGCCAGCCTGATCCAGGCCAGCAGCAACAGCATCAGCACCACGCCGACGCCCATGATCTGCCCCGGATTGGCCTTCCAGGCCGTCATCGCGTCGCCCAGCGTCGGCCGGATGCCGTAGGACAGCTTGCGGCTGACCTCATACAGGCCGACCGCCAGCACCGGCCCCACCAGCATGAAGCCGGCGGCCAGCGGCAGCACCAGATAGAACAGCCCCAGCAGCCACAGCCCCAGCGTCAGCAGGAAGCTGCCGACGACGAACAGCGCGCCATAGGCCAGGGCCACGCCCGGCACCGCCTGGAAATCGCGCCAGCCGGCCGACAGCCACGCCCACGGACGATCCGGCGCAATTGGCCGGATGGTGATCCGCAACGCGCCACTTCCAGAAGAAACCGCTTCGCTCATGAAAGTCCCCCCTCCAGGATTTCCCGCACTATCGTTCAGGTGGCAGGCGGTTGCCTTGATCTGGATCAATGAGTTTTTGCAGCGCAACAACGCATGATCGCGCTGTATCCCCATCCCCTGCACACGCTATATTAGAATATCATGCTTCTGGACTCCGATCCGCTCCTTCTCGAACTGCTCGCCGCAGGCTATGCCCATTGCGCCAGCGCGGTTTCGGGTGTGGTCTCGACGCAGGGCGGCCTGTTCGGCGGCATGTTCCTGGCCGGGCTGGTGGGCAGTGCGGCGCATTGCGTCGGCATGTGCGGCCCGTTCGTGCTGCAGCAGGCGGCGGATCGCGCGCAGTCGGTCCCGGCCGCGCGGATGAGCGAATTCACCCGTATCTCCGGTGCCTTGCTGCTGCCCTATCATCTGGGACGCCTCACCACCTATGCGGCACTTGGCGCCGGTGTAGCGGCACTGACCGGCAGTCTGGCGCAGCTGTCATGGTTCGGCTGGCTGCCGTCCCTGCTGCTGGCGCTGGCGGCGCTGTTGTTCCTGGCGGTGGCGCTGGAACGGCTCGGTCTCCTCCGGCGCCTGCCGGTTCCCGCAGTGGCGGTTCCCTGGTCCGGCTGGGTCAGCCGCACCGCCGCGCCCCTGCTGCGGGGCGGCGGCGCGCTGCGCGGCTATCTGCTGGGTCTGGTGCTTGGCTTCATTCCTTGCGGCCTGCTGTATGGCGCCTTTGCCGCCGCCGCCGGCACGGCCGATCCGCTGGCCGGCGGGCTGGCGCTCCTCACCTTCGGGCTTGGCACCGTTCCGGCGCTGATCGGCGTCGCGCTGGCCGGCGGCCTCGCCTGGCGGCGCTGGCAAGCCCCCCTCACCCCGGTTCTGCCGCTGCTGATGCTGGTCAATGCCGGCATGCTCGGCTACCTCGCCTGGAGCATGGCCTGATGAATACGCATCATATCAGCGCCGACACGCATGAACTGCCGCATCCGCCGGAACAGGAAAAGCCGCGCAAGGCGCTGTTCGCCAACCGGCCGAAAGCCTATCCGAAATGGATCGTCGGCCGCTTCCGCCGGATGAAGTGGGCGGTCATGGCGCTGCTTCTGGGTCTGTATTACCTGGCCCCCTGGCTGCGCTGGGACCGCGGGCCCGGCGCGCCGGACCAGGCGATCTTGGTCGATATGCCCGGTCGCCGGCTGTATTTCTTCTTCCTCGAGATCTGGCCGCAGGAAGTCTATTACCTGACCGGCGTGCTGATCCTTGCCGCCGTTGGGCTGTTCCTCGCCACCTCGCTGCTGGGCCGGGTCTGGTGCGGCTTCACCTGCCCGCAGACGGTGTGGACCGATTTGTTCCTGATGGTGGAACGCTTCGTGGAGGGTGACCGCGCCCAGCGCATCCGGCTGGACAATGGTCCGCTGACCCTCAACAAGATCGCAAGGAAAGTCACCAAGCATCTGATATGGCTGGCGATTGCGGTTGCCACCGGCGGTGCTTGGATTTTCTATTTCAACGACGCGCCGACCCTGATGGGCGACATCCTGCGCTTCGATATCTCGCCCACCATCCTGTTCTTCGTCGGCCTGTTCACCGCCACCACCTATCTGCTGGCCGGCATCGTGCGCGAGCAGGTCTGTGTCTATATGTGTCCCTGGCCGCGCTTTCAGGCGGCAATGCTGGACGAGCATTCGACCACCGTCACCTATCAGGCCTGGCGCGGCGAACAGCGCGGCCCGAAGCGCAAGACGGAAAGCTGGGAGGGACGCGGCGACTGCATCGACTGCAACCAGTGCGTCCAGGTCTGTCCGACCGGCATCGACATCCGCGACGGCCAGCAGCTTGACTGCATCGGCTGCGGCCTGTGCATCGACGCCTGCAACGAGGTGATGACGAAGATCGGCCGACCCGGCGAGCTGATCACCTTCGACACGCAGATGAACCAGACCGCCCGCGCGGCGGGCCAGCCCACCAGCGGGCTGCACATCTTCCGCCCGCGCACACTGATCTATCTCGCCGTGCTGGCCATCGTCGGCGGCGTCATGCTGGCCAGCCTGATGAGCCGCAGCGATGCCGACCTGTCGGTGCAGCGCGACCGCGTGCCGCTGTTCGTGCAGCTTGGCAATGGCCGCATCCAGAACAGCTACACGCTGAAGATCCTGAACAAGGAGCGCGCCGACCGCAGCTTCGAGATGACGATCCCCGCCCTGCCGCAGGCGGAATTGTCGCTCGTCGGCCATGAGGAGGAGGCCGGCCAGGCCGCCACCCTGACCGTGAAGCCGGACAGCGTCGGCAGCTACCGCATCCATGTCCGCATGCCGCGCGAGGCGCTGCAGGGGGCGAGCACGCCGGTCAGCTTCCTTCTGCGTGACGCGACGACCGGTGAGTCCTATTCTATCGACACTGTATTCCTGGGGCCGAAATGAGCATGACCGACCGCCTGCCCGACGGCATGAGCACCACCGGAGAGCACCGGCGCGGACGCTGGTATCCCTGGCTGTTCGTCGGCTTCTTCGCCGTGGTGTTCGCCGTCAACGCCATCATGATCGGCATCGCGCTCTCGACCTGGACGGGGCTTGAGACCCGCGATCATTACCGCAAGGGGCTGGCCTATAACGACGTCATCGACAGGCAGGCCGCCCAGCAGGCACGCGGCTGGCAGGTATCGCTCGGCTGGACGGCGCTGGAAGCTACGCGCGGCGAGCTGAAAGTCACCCTGCAGGACGGCAGCGGCAACCCGATCAATGGTGCGGGCGTGGTGGTGGAACTGCGCCGCCCGACCGATGCCGGGCTCGACCGGCTGGTACCGCTGGTGGCGCGCGGCGACGGCTTCTATGCGGCGCGCGAGACGCTGCCCGCGGCCGGCAACTGGAATGCCCGGCTGGTGATCCGTAACGGCGACGACACCCATATCCAGATGGAACGGCTCTGGATCGCCGAATAGGCGACACCGGGCCCGCCATGACCGAGTCCTGCCTGCATTGCGAACAGCCGATCCCTGACGGATTTCCGGCTGCGGCGCAATTCTGCTGTAACGGCTGCGAGGCGGCCTATCACACCATCCGGGGGCTGGGGCTCGACACCTATTACGCCCGGCGCAGCATCGACCCCGCCCTCGCCCCGCCGCAGCCGGAGGAAGATGCGCCGGCGCGCGATTACGCCGCCCTCGTCCAGCACGGCGATGACGGCATCGACCGGCTTTACCTGATGGTGGACGGGCTGCATTGCGCGGCCTGCGTCTGGCTGATCGAAAGCGTGCTGGCCCGGCATGCCGGCGTGGTCGCGGCGCGCCTCAACATGACGACGCGCCGGCTGCGCCTGGAATGGCGGGCAGCGGAGGCCGAGCCGAACGCGCTGGTCGCGGCGATTACCGCGCTGGGCTACCGCGTTGCCCCCTTCGACCCCGCCCGGCTGGCCGACACGCAGTCGCAGACCGAACGCACGCTGCTGCGCTCGCTGGCGGTTGCCGGATTCGCCGCCGGCAATGTGATGCTGCTGTCGGTCGCCATCTGGGCCGGCCATTTCCAGGATATGGGGCCGGCAACGCGCGACCTGATGCACTGGGTCTCCGCGCTGATCGCCCTGCCCGCCATCGCCTATGCCGGCCAGCCCTTCTTCCGTTCCGCCCTCTCAGCACTTGCCGCCCGGCGCACCAACATGGATGTGCCGATCTCCATCGGCGTCGTGCTGACGGCGGGGGTCAGCCTGCTGGAGACGATGCGCGGCGGGCCGCACGCCTATTTCGACAGCGCCATCACGCTGCTGTTCTTCTTGCTGATCGGCCGCTATCTGGATGCCCGCGCGCGCGGCAAGGTGCGCGGCACGGCGGAGCATCTGCTGGCGCTGAACGCCAGCGCCGTCACGGTGCTGCAGGCGGATGGCGGCACGAAGCTTCTGCCGGTCGAGCGCGTCGCTCCCGGCATGATCGTGCTGGTGGCGGCCGGTGCGCGCGTGCCTGTGGACGGGCGGATCACCGATGGGCAGTCCGATCTGGATACCAGCCTGATCACCGGCGAGAGCCTGCCCGGCACCGCCGGTCCCGGTAACATGGTCCATGCCGGCACGCTGAACCTGACCGCGCCGCTGAAGCTGACCGTCACGGCGGTCGGCGAGGGCACGCTGCTGGCCGAGATCGTCCGCCTGACGGAGACCGCCGAGCAGGGCCGCGCGCGTTATGTGGCGCTGGCCGACCGTGTCTCGCGGCTCTATGCGCCGGTGGTGCATCTTCTGGCGCTCATCGCCTTCCTCGGCTGGATCGCGCTGGGTGGCCTCGCCTGGCAGCCGGCGCTGATGATCGCGGTGGCCGTCCTCATCATCACCTGCCCCTGCGCGCTGGCGCTGGCCGTGCCCTCGGTGCAGGTGCTGGCGACCGGGCGGTTGATGCGGCGCGGCATCCTGCTGAAATCAGCCACCGCGCTGGAACGTCTGGTGCAGATCGACCGGGTCGTCTTCGACAAGACCGGTACGCTGACACTGGGCCGGCCGGAGCTGATCGATACCGACATGCCGCCGGAAATCCTTGAGCTGGCCGCCCGCATCGCCGCCGCCAGCCGGCATCCGCTGGCGCAGGCACTGGTGAAGGCGGTGCCGGGCGCAACCGCGCCAGACGGTGTTCGGGAAGAGCCGGGCGCCGGACTCGCCTGGGGCGATATAAG
Organism: Oceanibaculum indicum P24; assembly: GCF_000299935.1. Lineage (NCBI taxonomy): Bacteria > Pseudomonadati > Pseudomonadota > Alphaproteobacteria > Rhodospirillales > Oceanibaculaceae > Oceanibaculum > Oceanibaculum indicum. The sequence continues at coordinate 26,450 of NZ_AMRL01000001.1, forward strand.
GCTGGGCAGCCGGCGCTGGACCGGCGTATCCGGCGATACGGCAGCCGATTCGGATGGGCCGGAGCTCTGGCTGGCGCGACCGGGCGAGCCGCCGGTGCGCTTCCGCTTCCGCGATACGCTGCGCGCCGATGCCGCCGAAGTTGTCGCGACCTTGAAGGCGCGCGGGGCCACACTCTCCCTACTGTCGGGCGACCGGCCGGGCAGTGTCGAGGCGACGGCGCACGCCGCCGGCATCGTGGACTGGCGCGCGGAATGCCTGCCAGCGGACAAGGTGACGGCGATCCGCGCCTGGGTCGATGCCGGCGAAAAGGTGCTGATGGTGGGCGACGGGCTGAACGACGCCCCGGCGCTGGCGGCGGCCACCGTCTCGCTGTCGCCGGCCAGCGCGGCGGAGATCAGCCAGAACGCCGCCGACGCGGTGTTTCAGGGTGAGCGCCTGTCGCCAATCCTGGAAATCCTGGCGGTGGCGACGAAGGCCGACCGGCTGGTCCGGCAGAACTTCGCCATCGCGCTCGGCTATAATATGCTGGCGGTGCCGCTGGCGATGGCCGGCCATGTGACGCCGCTGATCGCCGCGATTGCCATGTCCAGCTCCTCCATCCTGGTCATCGGCAACGCGCTGAGGCTGAACTGGGGACCAAAGGACGGAAACCGCGCATGAGCGTCCTGCTCTACCTCATCCCTGTCGCGCTGGCGCTCGGCCTTGCCGGGCTGATCGCCTTCCTGTGGGCGCTGCGCAACGGCCAGTTCGAGGATCTGGACGGCGAAGGCAGCCGCATCCTGTTCGACGAAGAGGACAAGCCGGCAAAACGCAAGAGGCCGGAGGACGAACCCCCGGCCTCCTGATGCCTGCAATGGCGGCCGATCAGGCGGCCGCGGTGTGGTCGATCACCTCGCCGCGCGCCGGATAGTCGTTCTTGATGACGAAATCGAGCGCCCCCAGGATTTCCTGAAAGTTCGGCCGGGCGAAGGGCATGGTCTGCACTGTGCCGAAATAGAGCGTGCCGTCCGGCCGCACCAGGAACAGGCCCGGCTCGCTGAACAGCGCCGGCTCCACCACGCCGGTCGAGGTCTTGCCCTTGCTGGTGGAGATATACAGCCCCCACGCGCGGGCTTCCTCCAGCGGCAGGCCATAGGCGACCCGCAACCGGTCGAGCTTCCAGACCGCCTTGGCCTCGTCCGCGCGCTCCCCGCTGTCGGAGGAGATCGCCACGACATCCACGCCGCGCTCGGCGAAGGCCTCCAGCTTGCTCTGCAGGTCGGCGAGATAGCGCCCGCAGATCGGGCAGTGCAGCCCGCGATAGAACACCACCAAGGTGAAATTGGCGGGCTTCGTCTCGCCCAGCGTGAAGCGTCCGCCGCCAGCCAGCGGCAGATCGAGCGCCGGCACCTTCTGGCGCGGCATCAAGGGGGTGATGGAACTCATGACCGGATACTCCCGATGAGATTGCTGAAGATGACGCACAGCTAATCATCCCGGGGGGTCGGCTGCCAGACTCACCCGCTTCACTATCCCGTGAAAGCGGCCGCATCGGCGCGAAAATGACAGCAATTTTAGCGGTTATTGACGCACATCAAGGAATAGCCGGATACCGTCTGATCCAATGGCAGGGACATCATAACCGTTGGACCTGCCCGATGATCGGCACCATCCTGACCGCCACTGATCTGTCACCCCGCGCCGGTGCAGCCGTGCAGCGGGCGCTGGCGCTGAAGCGGGAGCATGCCTGCGCGCTCGTCATCGCGCATATCATCGACCGGCCGACATCCTCGCTCGATGTCGAGCGCCGCTCCAGGACGGCCTTCAAGACCATCGACGGGCAGCTGCAGGAACTGCCGCCCGAGGAGCGCGAGGATATCGCGATCAAGGTGACGACCGGCACCCCGCAATGGGAGCTGGGCCGGCTGGCCCATATGCACCGCAGCGAACTGGTCGTCCTTGGCCGGCATGAACCCAGGGGCGGGCACGATCTGCTGGTGGGCAGCACGGCGGAAGGGCTGGCCCGCGACGGCAATTGCTCCCTGCTGGTCGTCGCGGACAATAGACCGGCGGCATACCGCAAGGCCGTGCTGGGAATCGATATGTCGATCTATGCGCGCTTTGCCGTGTCGATGGTCCTGAGGCTCGCCCCACAGGCCGAGCTTGTCTGCGTGCATGCCCTGCAAGGTGCGGCGACGGAGGCGGCGGGCCAGGCCGCGCAGGCCGCCTTATCCGAATTCATGGCCGACACGCTGGGCAAGCTGCTGCCCCCGGATCAGCAGCAGGCGACGGCCAGCCGGATGGAACTGGTCGTCCGCACCGGCGAACCGCACAGCGTGCTGTCCGGCATCGCCCGCGAGAGGCAGGCTGACCTTCTGGGCGTCGGCATGCGCGGCCGTCCCGCGTCGCTGCGGGCCGGGCTGGGCAGCACGGCGCAGCGGCTGCTGAACGAGCCACCCTGCGATGTGCTGGCCGCGAATGCCTGGTAGTACCAGTTGCGCGAATCCTCTGTTCGCGCCGATCTCCGCATCCTATAACGCCTGTTCGATCAATCGCGCCGCCCCTTCAGGCGGCCAATAAGGACAGTGGAGAAACGCATGCTGGATATGACCCTGGAAACCGCCTCACTGATCGCCGACGAGACCCTGCGCAAGGGCCGCGAGATGAAGTTCGCCCCGCTGACCGTGGCCGTGCTCGACGCCGGCGGCCAGCTGAAGGTGCTGAAGCGCGAGGATGGCTGCAGCCTGCTGCGCCCGCAGGTCGCCATGGGCAAGGCGGCGGCGACACTGGGCTTCGGCTTCGGCGGGCGGGAGCTGGCGCGCCGCGCCGCCAAGATGCCGGCGCTGTTCAACTCGCTGACCGCCATGTCGGAAGGCAATTTCGTGCCGCTGCCCGGCGGCGTGATCGTGAAGAACAAGGATGGCCGCATCCTGGGCGCGGTGGGCGTCACCGGCGACGTGTCGGAGAATGACGAGCTGTGCGCCGTGCACGCCATCGAGAAGGCCGGCCTCGTCGCCGATACCGGCGGCGAGTAAGGGCGGCGCGTAAGCCTGCTATGCCGCTTCGAGCGCCGGGCGCGTCCCGGCCTCGAACGGCGCCTTCAGCGCCATTTCGCGCAGCAGCCAGACCAGCCGTTCGAACAGGCCGGTCAGCTGCAGCAGCCCCATCTTCTCGTCGCGATCGAGCTCCAGCGCGGCATCGTTGAAGAAGCTGCGTCGCACCCCTTCCATCAGCTCGCCCCGGTCGCCGGTGATCCGTTCGATCAGCGCCATATCGTCGGGATCGTCGCCGGCCATCGCCTCGACATAGGATAGCAGCAGCGCATCCAGCCCCTCGGTCAGCGCCTCGCGGATCGCCGCCAGCGCCGTGCTGTCTTCCAGCAACGGTGCAGCCGCGGCAAACTCGTACAGCACCGCTTCTATCGAACCCAGCCGGTCATGCCGGTCCACGATGCGATAGACCCGCTCATGGCTGTCCGCCGTCAAATCGCCCTCCGCCAGCCCGGCGATATAGGGCTTCGTCTGGCCATGCACCGAGACGAACGCCTTGTGCAGCGCCTCCAGCCGTGCCTTGCGGGCCGGCGTTTCGGCCTGCCGCAACAACTCCGCATAGCGCGGCAGCCGCTCCAGCAGGCGCAGCTGCTCCTTCTCGGTCAGCAGGATGGCGGTCGCGGAATCGCGGGCCGTCTCCGGGCTGAGATAGGCGAGCTGGCTGTCGCTCTCCTGCGGCGAGGGCGGGCAGCGACGGGCCAGCAGCTGCTCCACGAGGCCGATCAACGGGAACAGGAACAGCGCCGTCACACTGTTGAAGACGAGGTAGCTGAGCGCCAGCTGCTGCGGCACATCGGAGGAGACTGCCCGCAGCAGCGCCATGACCAGCGGCACGCCGAAAACATGCTCGGCAACGAACAGCGCCAGTAGCAGGACGCAGCCGGTCAGGTTGAAGCCAAGCTGGAACAGCGCCATGCGCCGCGCCGTCCCCTGCACCCCGCCGGCCAGCAGATAGGTGACGATGCCGCTGCCCAGGTTGGTGCCATAGATCACCAGCATCGCCTGCTCGAAACTGAACAGCCCGCTACCCAGAAAGCCGATACCCAGCAGTGCCACGGTGATGGAGGATTGGCAGGCCGCCGACAGAGCAGCCCCGATCAGGAAGGCCGCCGACAGCGAGCCATTGAGGGTTGCCATCAGCGCCATCACATCGTCGGACTGGGCGAGCGGCACCGTACCGGACTTTAGCAGCACCAGCCCGTAATACAGCAGGCACAGGCCGAAGATGGCACTCAGCGCCGCCTTCCAATGCTGCAGCCGGCCCTGCGTCAGCAGAATTCCGGTCAGCCCCAGCGCCAGCATGACGACGATGCGGATATCCAGCGTGACCAGCAGCAGGATGAGTGCGCTGCCGATATTGCCGCCCATCAGGATCGGCAGGGCGCGGCGCGGCTCGATCATGCGCGCCGTCAGCAGCCCGACCAGGATGAAGGTGACGATGGCGGTGCTTTGGATCATCGCGCCCAGCACCGCGCCCCAGGACAAGCCCAGCAGGGGATAGGCGGCGACGCGCGACAGGATCAGCTGCACGCTGCGCCCGACCATGTTGCGCAGGTTGGAGGTCAGCAGATCCTTGCCGACAAAGAACAGCCCCAGGCCAGCCAGAATGCTGGCAAGAGTCAACGCCATGGACAGCCCGCCCTTCCCAGATGCCCCGTGCGGATCAGCGGCGGATAGTGTCGCAGCGCCCGGCGCCGCGCAATGAAGCGGTCGATGAATTTTTCATGACAGGACAAGGGCTGGAGAACACAAGAAAAGACCGGGAACCCGAAGGTTCCCGGCCTATCCCGCAGGCCGCCCATTGGCGACTAACCCAAACGGCCCGCGAAGCCCGATAACGATTCCTGATTTGCGTCCCGCGCCGGTGCATGACACCAGGCATTGCGAGGGCGAATACCATCCTGGAACCAGAATATCCGGCGGTTCGCGGTCCGGAAAATTGATTGTTTTGGTCAAACCAATCGCAAAAAGCGATTGCCCGAAGTGCCTTACAGCAGCCCCTTCTCCGTCAGGTAACGGACTACGCCCGGATGGATCATCGCCTTGTCCGGCGCGCCTTCCGCCGTGTTGGCCGGCGTCGTCTCCGCCGCCTGATCGAGCTTCGCCGTCAGGGCCGGGCCGGCCTTGTCGATGGCCGCGATCAGCCGGTAGGCGACATCCTCCGACAGGTCGGTGCGGGTCAGCACGAAATTCCAGGAGCCTACGGTCTGCACCGCCCCCGCCTGGCCGGCATAGCTGCCGGCGGGCAGCCGCATCGGTTTCAGGAAACTGTGCTTGGCCCGCACCTGCGCCACCTGTTCCGGCGTCAGGCCGATGAACCGGGCGCCCGCCGGCCCTTCCGACACCTTCACGAAGCCCGGCCAGCCGACGCCGGCACCCCACAGCGCCACCGCCTCCCCGCCGATCACCTTGGGCGGGGACTCCGAGGCGCGCTTCACGAAGACCGCGTCGAAATCGCGCCGCATGTCGAGGCCCAGCCCATCCAACACATAATTCGCCATGACGACGAGGCCGGATGCTTCGGTGCCGAACACCACCGTCCTGCCCTTCAGATCTTCGATGCTGCGCGCCTCCACATCGCCACGCACGGCAAAAACGCCGGGACTGGAATACATCGCCGTCAGGATTTTCAGCTCCGACTTCGGCTGGCCGATCCCTGCCAGCGCCTCATAGGCGGAGGTACCCTGTACCAGCGCGATATCCAGCTCGCCCTTTTCCAGCAGCGGCAGATTCTCACCCGTCCCGCGGGTCGAACGCGGTTCGACCTTCAGACCCGGATCGGCAGCATTGATCGCCTCGGCAAGCGCATTGCCATACAGGCTGAATCCGCCGCCCTGGGTCGAGGTGCCCAGCGTCACACCAACCGGCTCCGCTGCCGCCTGGGGAACATTCGTCATCGCTGTCGCCATCAGCACTGCCAGAAAGGCACCAACAGACTTGCGCATCCTTTTCATGGCCTCCGCTCCATCGTTTTAACCGTTGCGGAGTGAAATGGGCTGGTAAGCGGTGCTGTCAACTTTTTGGCCATCTGCGCAAGAATTGGTCAGGACAGCGGGCGGAAATGCTCCTACGCTGGGCGAATAGCCCCAGATGAGCGCACAGAATGCCAGCGTCGGGCTGGCCTGCCGTGCATGGCACGGCGATTGCTGACAGGTGAACGCCGCCCCGTTCGCGTGGGCACCCTTATTCAGGCAAATCTGGGAGATTGCGACATGAAACTACTGGCCGGCGCGACCTGCGCCCTGCTGCTCGCCGCTGCCGCTGTGCAGGCGGAGCCGCTGAAGACCGGCGTGGACGGCACCTTCGCACCGCACGCCATGCCGAATCTGAGCGGCGGCGTCGAGGGCTTCAATATCGACCTCGCCAACGAGATCGGCAAGCGCACCGGGCGCGGCGTGACCATCGAAGCCACCCAGTTTTCCGGCCTGCTGCCGGGCCTGCAGGCCGGCACCTATGATTTCATCGCCGCCCCGACCACGGTAACCAAGGAGCGTGCGGAGAACCTGTTGTTCACCGAAGGCTACCTGAACACCGACTACCAGTTCGTCACCAAGGCCGGCACGCCGGACATCAAGGATCTGGCCGAACTGAAGGACAAGGTGATCGCGGTCAATCGCGGCTCCGCCTACGACAGCTGGGTGCGCGGCCTCGCCGACCAGATCGGCTGGAAGGTCGAGACCTTCGGCACCAACACCGATGCGATCCAGGCGGTGATTTCCGGCCGCGCCTACGCCAATGTCGCCGGCAACACGGTCGCCGCCTGGGCGGTGAAGAAGAACCCGCAGATCAAGCTGTCCTACCTGCATTCCACCGGCCTCGTCTGGGCCGCGCCGATCCGCAAGGACAATGCCGAAATGCGCAAGCTGGTGGAGAACGCCATCGAGTGCATGAAGCTGGACGGCACCATGGCCGCGATGCACGAGAAGTGGTTCGGCACCAAGCCGGCGGCCGGCTCCGCAGCGGTCACGGTCTATCCGGGCTATGGCGTGCCGGGGATGACCGGCTACGACCCGACCGAACACACCCCGTCCTGCGGCTGATCGTTTACGACCCCTTCCTGTCATGCCCGGGCCTGACCCGGGCATCCAGGGGCGGCGCCTTGCCTGAGGCGGTGCACAACCGTCCAGGCCGGTGAAGGCTGGATTGCCGGGTCAAGCCCGGCAATGACATTTCTGTTGAGTTAGGAGTCCCCACTTGTCCAACCCCGCCGCCATGCTGGATATTGCCGGCCTGCGGAAGAATTATGCCGACCTCGAAGTGCTAAAAGGCATCGACCTTGCGGTGGCGCCGCAGGAGCTTGTGTTCGTCATTGGCCCGTCCGGCTCCGGCAAGAGCACGCTGCTGCGCTGCTGCAACCTGCTGGAAGTGCCGGACGAGGGGTCGATCCGCGTCGATGGCGTGGAGCTGCTGGATCCGCAGACCGACATCAACCGCATGCGCCAGCGCATCGGCATGGTGTTCCAGTCCTTCAACCTCTACCCGCATATGAGCGTGCTGGCGAACGTCATGCTGGCGCTGCGCAAGGTGCTGAAGAAAAGCAAGGCTGAGGCACGCGAGATCGCCGAGGCAGCGCTGGCGCGCGTCGGGCTGGCCGACAAGCTGGACTCCTACCCCGCCCAGCTGTCCGGCGGGCAGCAGCAGCGCGCGGCGATTGCCCGCGCGATGGCGCTGGAGCCGAAGATCATGCTGTTCGACGAGCCGACCTCCGCGCTGGACCCGGAACTGGTCGGCAGCGTGCTGCAGGTGATGCATGAACTGCGCGACGCCGGCATGACCATGATGGTGGTCAGCCACGAGATGCGCTTTGCCCGCGACGCCGCCGACCGCGTGGTGTTCATGGATGGCGGGGTGATCGTCGAACAGGGCCCGCCGGCCGCGATATTCGGATCGCCCGGGCACGAGCGCACCCGCGCCTTTCTCGCGAACTTCCAGGCGTAACGCCATGAGCGGGCTGGATATTTTCCTCGACGCCTTCTTCAACCAGAAGGTCATCGACAGATACCTGCCGGATATCCTCTGGGGCATGGTGGTGACCGTGCAGGCCGCCGCCGCGGTGGTCGTCACCGGCATCCTGGCGGGTCTGCTGCTGGCGGCGATCCGCAGCTTCCACATCAGGCCGCTCAACTGGATGATCGTCGGCTTCGTCGACATCTTCCGCGCGCTGCCGCCGCTGGTCGTCATCCTGATCGTCTATTTCGGGCTGCCCAATGTCGGCATCAACCTGTCCAGCTTCGCCGTGCTGTGGCTGGTGCTCTCGCTGGTGCTGGCGGCATTTTCCGAGGAAATCTTCTGGGCCGGCATCGCCTCGATTCGCAAGGGCCAGTGGGAAGCCGCGCGCTCGACCGGCCTGACGCTCGCCCAGACGCTGGCCTACATCATCCTGCCGCAGGCGGTGCGCCTGACCGTGCCGCCGCTGACCAACCGCACCATCGCCATCACCAAGAACACGGCGCTGGGGGCGGTCATCGGCGTGCCGGAAATACTGATGCAGGCGCAGACCGCGCAGAGCTTTTCCGGCAATGCGACGCCGCTGCTGCTGGGCTCGCTCGCCTATGTCGCGCTGTTCGTGCCGGTGGTGATCCTGGGGCGCTGGCTGGAAACCCGCTTCGCCTGGGACCGGGCGTAGGAGCCACGCATGGACCTGCTGCTCGACCAGTTCTTCAACATCGACATCATGCGCCAGGTGCTGCCACTGCTGCTGCGCGGGCTGGGCATGACGCTGCTGCTGTGCCTCGCGGTGATCCCGCTGGGCCTTGTCGGCGGCCTCGTGATCGCGCTGGTCTGCCGCAGCCGCTACCGACCGTTGCGCTGGGCGGCCTTCGCGCTGGTCGATTTCTTCCGCGCCGTGCCGCCGCTGGTGCTGCTGATCTTCATCTATGCCGGCCTGCCCTTCGTGGGGGTGCGCCCCTCGCCCTTCCTGGCGGTGTGCCTGGCCTTCTTCCTGAACACCGGCGCCTATTACGGCGAGATCTACCGCGCCGGCATCGAAAGCATCGGCAAGGGCCAGTGGGAAGCGGCGCGCAGCAGCGGCCTGACGCTGCCGCAGACACTCACCTACGTCATTATCCCCCAGGCCGTGCGCAACGTGCTGCCGGACCTCGTCTCCAATACGGTCGAGGTAGTGAAGCTGACCTCCATCGCCAGCGTGGTGGCCCTGCCGGAACTGCTCTACGCCGCCGACATGGCACGCTCCGTCACCTACAACCCGTCCAGCCTGGTGCTGGCGGCGGCGATCTATCTGGCACTGCTGTGGCCCTGCGTCAGGCTGCTGAGTCGGCTGGAGCATCGCGCCGGGCGCTGAGGGCATGGCGCAACGGCCCGGCCAGATCTCCATCGGCGCCGGCCTCCACCCGCTCCAGCCCCAGCCAGCGCGCCATACGGTGCAGTTCTTCGGCCAACGGGCCGGCGATCTTTCGGTGGTCCTGCCCGGCTTCGGCATGGGCGGCATGGACGCGCAATGTATGCGCCGCGCGGTCCGCCTTGGCATCCACCCGCGCCACCAGCCGGTCACCCAGCAGGAAGGGCAGCACGTAATAGCCATACTGGCGCTTTTCCTGCGGCGTATAGAATTCCAGCCGGTAGCGGAAGCCGAAGAGACGTTCCGTGCGGTCGCGCTCCCACACCAGCGAATCGAAGGGTGAGAGCAGCGCCTGCGCCTTCACCCGGCCCGGTAGCCGCGCCTCCCGGTGCAGATAGGCCTGGTGTTTCCAGCCAGAGACGGTGACCGGCAGCAGCTCGCCCGCCTCCACCAGCTCTGCCAGCCGCGCCCTGGCATCGGCGACGTCGAGACGGAAATAGTCGCGCAGGTCACGCTCCGTCGCCACACCCATCGCCTGCGCCGACAGCCGCATGAGTTCGCGCTGGGCATCACCCTCCGAAGGTGTCGGGGTTTCGACGATGGCGGGCGGCAGCACGCGCTCCGTCAGGTCATAGACGCGCTCGAAATTGCGCCGCGTGGCAGTGGTGACGATGCCGGCCCAGAACAGCCATTCCATGGCGATCTTGCCGTCGCTCCAGCCCCACCAGGCGCCGCGCGATTCGCCGGCCATGCTGAGTTCCGACGCGCCCAGCGGCCCACGGTCGCGCAGCTCCGCCAGCACCTCCTTCAGATAGGGCTGCCGCTCCCGGCCAAACCGCGCGAGGCTCTTGTACAGCCCTTCCCCACGCTCGGCCCGCGCCATGCGCCAGCGCATCAGCGGCTGCAGTTCCAACGGCAGGAGGGAGGCCTCATGGCCCCAATATTCGAACAACCCGCGTCGCTTGCCGCGATAGGCATGGCGGTCCAGCAGATCGTGTTCGTAATGGCCGAGGCGGGAGAAGATCGGCAGATAGTGTGAGCGCACCAGCACATTCACCGAATCCATCTGTAGCAGGCCGATTCGCTCGAACGCGCCGCGCAGATGCCGCACCGCCACGGCAGCCGGTTGGCGCCCGCCAAAACCCTGCGCCGCCAAGGCGACACGCCGCGCCTCCGCCGGTGTCAGCCGGCCCATATCCTTCCAGACAGCCATTTTCGCTTTCCCATCGCCAATCCGACTCAGGGAGTTTGGAACAAAAACGGAACCTTGGGAAGGGTCAGCCGGCGAAACGCCGCTCAGCACTGGCGTCCTGATAAAGCACGCACCGGTTTCGACCGCTGCGCTTGGCCATGTAAAGCGCCTCGTCGGCCCGGGCGATGCCCGCCATCATGTCTGGATCGGACTGGTTGACGGCTGCAACGCCGATGCTGACCGTGATGCTGACCAGAACCGATTCGACCGACACCGGGTTGCTCTCGATGCGCTTGCGCAACCGTTCCGCCAGTTTCAGCGCGCCGCCCAGCGGGCTGGCCGACAGGATGGCGATCTCCTCGCCGCCCAGCCGGCAGATCACATCCTCGCCGCGCGCCACCGCCAGGCATTGCCAAGCAATGGCCTGAAGAACCTTGTCGCCAATCGGATGCCCATGCAGATCGTTCACTGCCTTGAAGTGATCGATATCGAGCAGCATAACCGACAGCTCGCCGCCGGTTTCCCGCATGCGGGTCATCAAGTGTCGCCCGCGCGCCTCCAGGCCGCGGCGGTTCAGCAGCCCGGTCAGCGCATCGCGTTCCGCCAGCTCGATCAGGCTTTCATTGACGGCCTGCAATTCCGAGGTCTTCTCGGCGACGCGGCTTTCGACCTGGCTTTCCATCTGCTCGACAGCACCCTCCGCCCGCTGCAGGCGGCGGACCAGGGCGCGCAGCGATTGCGACAGTGCAATCATCTCGCTGCTGCCGAACAGCCGAGGCAGATTGGCCTCGTGCGGGTCGCGGCCCAGCGCCTCCGCCGTGGCGCGCAGCGTATTCAGCGGCGAAGCGAGGCGGCGCGCCGTCAGCCATCCCAGAATGGTCGCTAGGCTCGCCAGCAACAGGCCGACCAGAATGATCACATATTGCAGCCGGACAACCGGCGCCAGCGCCCTCTCCGCCGGCTGGAAAGACAGCACGACCCAGCCCAGCCCCTCATAGTCCTTGTACCCTTCGGTGGCACGGTAGCCGATGATGCTGTCATGGCCATTCACCGTCTCGCGCACGAAGCCGTTCTTTCCCGCCCGCGCCTGCCGGAAGGATGCGAGTTCGGAATAATCCTGCCCGAACGGTCCACCGACCAGCACCTTGCCGTTCTGATCGAGGATCATGAAAGAGCGCTGCTCGGCCAGATCGTCATTCGACTGCGTGCTGTTGCGCACCTCCCGCAGCCACTCCGCCGACAGGTGTGCGCCAAGCACGCCGGCAACCTTGCCATCGCGTGTGAGGATCGGCGCCGCGACATCGATGAAGCGCAACGGCTCCAGATCGCTTGCGCCCAGCAGCTTGGCCAGCAGCATCGCATCATGCACATCGCCGACGAAGGGGCCGTTCAGGGCGCCCTTGAACCAGTCCCTGGCGCTGACATTCACACCCACCAGCATATCGCCAGTCGATGCCCGGACCGTGCCATCGGGCTTCACGATGCCGATCCAGCTGTACAGCGGATAGGTCTTCTTCATCCGGTCGAGCAGGGCAGCAAGCTGCCGGTCCGATGCCTGCTCCAGATTCAGGATGAAATGCATGTTGGACAGGTTCACGACATCGCGGAAACGCTCGTACATGCCATTGTCGAGCGCCTTCTGCATGATCGTGGCGCGCACGGCGAGATCAGTGCCGATCCGGTCCTGCAGGCGACGCGTGGTATAGGAATCGATAGCGAGAGTGGACAAAAACACAAGTGCCGCCATCAGCAGCCCGATGGCGATACCAAGCTGCGTTGGCAGCGACAGACGGTCCAGGAAATGTGACGGGCGCATCGAGTCCTAACCGAGAGAGTACGCATTCTTTCTAACGCTTAGATATTAACAAATATATAAGCGCGTATTCACGTATTCTCTCGGTCGATCCCGGCCAGTCCTTGTTTTATATTTGAATTTCAAAAGATAGACGCCGAGCAGCCTAGCGCAGCTTGCCGAGTGCAGCCGTGAAGCCCTTCAGCGATACCGGCAGATCGACCGCCTTGCCGCCGCCGTCATTCACCGAGACTGTCAGTGTCGTGCCGGCACGCAGGGCGGCCAGATCGACCTCGGTCATCTGCCAGGGGGCGATGCAGCCCTGCGGCTCGCAATGCCGGTAGGGGATCGTCTTGGGCGCACCCTGATCGATCTTCAGCGAGATGCCGGCAGGCAGCAGCACGCCCAGCGGCAGCACGAGTACCGCCTGTGGCGCTTTCTCCCCGGTATAGCCGACAACCATCACCAGCACCTCGCGCTTGGTATTGCGGTCGGACAGAACCTGGACCATTTCGCAGCGCTTCGGCTGGCCGGCCTGCGGCTCCAGGCAGCGGACCACCCAGTCCTGCACCTGTTCGCGGGTCTGCTTCGGCGCCTGCTGCTGGCCGGGCGCCAGCCCGGGAGCCGTACCGGGCGCCGGCGCGGTCTGGGCAAAAGCCGGAACAGACAAGAACGCCGCAAATGCTGCCGACAGAACGGCGAGGCGGCGGACGAAAAGAGCGGAGGACAAGATCACTTCTCCATGGAAAAAACCGAACCCTCGCGCATGCCTATCACGCGAGGGTTCATCAACGCTATCGCGTCATTGTGGCGACCGCACGGCAGCCTGTTTATTGCTCGACGCCAGCCTATTGTTCGACGAAGGCCTTCTCGACGACATAGTGGCCCGGTTCCGACTGGCTGCCCTCGACGAAGCCCTTGCCTTCCAGGATCACGCGCAGATCGGCCAGCATGGCGGGGCTGCCGCACAGCATCACACGGTCATGCTCCTTATCCAGCGGTGGCAGGCCCAGATCGCTGAACAGCTTGCCGGTCTCGACCAAAGTGCTGATGCGTCCGGTGTTGCGGAACGCCTCGCGGGTGACGGTCGGGTAGTAAAGCAGCTTGCCCTGCACCATCTCGCCGAAGAACTCGTTGTTTGGCAGGTCGGCAATCACGTCCTTGTAGGCAAGCTCCGCCACTTCGCGGCAGCCATGGACCAGCACCACCTTCTCGAAGCGCTCATAGGCCTCCGGGTCCTTGATGATGCTCATGAACGGTGCCAGGCCGGTGCCGGTGCCCAGCAGATAGAGACGCTTGCCCGGCAGCAGATTGTCCTGCAGCAGCGTGCCGGTCGCCTTGCGGCCGACAAGCACCGTGTCGCCGGGCTGGATATCCTTCAGCCGCGAGGTAAGCGCGCCATCCGGCACCTTGATGCTGAGGAATTCCAGCTGCTCCTCGTAATTGGCGCTGACCATGCTGTAGGCGCGCAGCAGCGGCTTGCCGTTCAGCTCCAGCCCGATCATGGCGAACTGGCCATTCAGGAAGCGAAAGGACGGATCGCGCGTCGCGGTGAAGCTGAACAGCGTGTCGGTCCAGTGATGCACGCTGGTCACGGTCGCCTTCATCAGATTGCTCATCCGGTCCGTCCGCCTTCCTTGCTGATAATTGTACGTACACGAACAAATTGTTAAGACTTACTCTTAAATAAAGACACCCCTGTTTAGCAAGGGGTGTATGCCGCAATTTTTGAATAGGGTCCATGCGGCGCAATGGCATGGGGCCATGCGGGGATCAGTTGGGCTTGAAGCCCATGACGGCGATTATCGCCTCGACCCGCCCGTCCTCTCCGGCTAGCGGAAGCAGGAGGCGTTCATAGGGAATGAAGTCGCGGCCCGGAATTGGCATCTGAAGCTGGGCATAGGCCGGCTGGCAGTTCAGGGCGACCTCGGAGAAGGCGGCCATCATTCTGGGGAAGACAGTGCTGTCATAGACATCCTCGAAATATTTCCCGGTCGAATCGCGATTATACCGCTGGACGACGCCGGTGCCGACAAGCCGGAACTCGAAGCGCGGCCGTTCCGAACCCTGCTCGTCTGAAACCCAGTGAACATTGTAGAGAACCAGCCAGGGCAGGACAGCCGTCGGTATATCGAGCGGATCGATCGCGGACCGGGACGGTGGCAAGGTCCCTACGAATTTCCCGCGCCAGTAATCGAACATCTGGCGATGATGCGGATGGGTCAGCTTCCTGGAGAAGCTGGCGATGGAAGGATTCGACGTCGCGGTGTCACGATCCTTCGACGATCTGCCATCCTTCACCATCGCGCCTGTTCCTGTCCGGCATTATTCATGCTCACTTATATCAGATAATTTGCTTTTTAGACAAAAACAGAGGGGTCCAGGGGAAGATAGACCTCAATACAGGCATCATTCCCAGCCTGGTGCTGTCTGCTTGTGCCAGTCCGTGGCCGCCTGGAAGGCATGGCCGATGCGCAGCGCCAGCGCGTCGTCATGCGGCCGGCAGACGATCTGCAGCGAAACCGGCAGCCCTGCCGCATCCAGCCCCGCCGGCAGCGCCAGCGCACACCAGCCGAAATAGCTGACCATGCGGGTGAAGCGCCCGAGGATCAAGCTGCCCTCATCCACCGCCTCCACCGGAATGGCGCTGATCGGCAGGGTCGGGGTCAGCAGCGCATCCATCCCGTCGATACTGGCCTGCCAGCGCCGGGAGCTGTCGATACGGTCCTGCAACAGCGCGATATAGTCGGCGGCCAGCAGCGGCTTGCCGGTCAGGATGCGCTGCTTGGTGTGCTGGCCGATGGGCAGGCTCTCATCCTCCAGCAGGTGTCGCAAATTGCTGTACCCCTCCGACATGATGGTGAGGAAGCTGCGCGGCTGCACATCCTCGCAGCGCTCCGGCGGCGCGATCTCATGGATACTCGCCCCCTGCCCCTCCAGTGCCTTCAGCGCCGCGCGGTAGGCGGCCAGAACGCCGTCAGCCACGCCATCCAGATGCGCACCGGGCAGCACGCCGAAGCGCATGCCGGCAATGCCGAGGCCGATCCCGTCCAGCACATCGGCTGCCGGCGGCAGGTCCAGCGTCGCCGGGTCCAGCGGATCGGGGCCGGCAATCGCGGCGTGGATCAGGGCCGCATCCCGCGCGGTGCGGACCATCGGCCCCAGCGAATCCTGATTATGCGCCAGCGGCATGGTGTTGGCGTTGCTGACCCGGCCATGCGTCGGCTTCAGCCCGGTCAACCCGCACAAGGCGGCGGGAATACGGATCGAACCGCTGGTGTCGCTGCCGATGGCCGCTGGCGCCAGCGCCGCCGCCACAGTGACGCCGGAACCGCTGGAGGAACCGCCAGGCACGCGGTGCACCTCCCTGTCCCAGGGATTACGCGGCGTACCGAGATACTGGTTGGTGCCCCAGCCACCGCAGGCGAACTCCACCATATGCGCGCGGCCGATCAGCACCATGCCGGCGGCGCGCAGCCGCTTCACAACAGTTGCTGTCTCCTTTGGCCGCCGGTCCTTCAGCGCCAGCGATCCGCCCGTGCCCGGCTGGCCTGCGACATCGCACAGATCCTTCACCGCGATGGGGATGCCATGCAGCGGCCCGGCCACCGCACCGGCGCGGCGCAGCGCATCGGCGGCATCCGCCTCTGCCCGCGCCGCATCGGCATCGACATGGATCAGCGCGTTCAGCGCCGGGTTGTGACGCGCGATACGGTCGAGATACAGCTCCGTCAGCTCGCGTGCGCTGACAGCGCCATCGGACAGGGCGCGCGAGAGGGTGGAGAGGTCGGCATGCGCCAGATCGGCAGGCTGCGTCATCGGTCAGGCTTTCCGCGAATTATGGTTTCCTGCCGGAAGCCTAGCCTGCCGCGCCGGCTTTAGCGATACGCCGGTGAAACGGGCTGCCATGCGCGGGAAGCCTTTTCCGGCCGCGCCGGCAATGCTCTACTACCCACCTCGCCCGCAACGAAGAACGGACCCCGCCATGGCCGCAAATTCCGTCACTGCCACCCCGCGCATCGACCTGTACAGCGACACCGTCACCCGCCCGACGCCGGGCATGCGCAAGGCAATCGCCGAGGCCGAGGTCGGCAACGAGCAGGCGCGCGAAGACCCGACGGTGAACAGGCTGTGCGAGATGGTCGCCGAGTTGCTGGGCAAGGAGGCGGCGATCTTCCTGCCGTCCGGCACCATGTGCAACGAGATCGCCTACCGGGTCTGGGTCGATCATGGCGAGGAGATCGTGCTGGAGGAGAATTCCCACGCGCTGCATTACGAAACCGGCGGGCCGGCCGCGCTGTCCGGCGCCATGTGCCGTACAATTCGGGGCAAACGTGGCATGTTCACCGGCACCGAGCTGGAGGCGGTGATCCGCGTACCCCATGGCTGGCACGGCCAGCGCCAGCGGCTGGTCAGCATCGAGAACACAGCCAATCTGGGCGGCGGCGCGATCTGGCCACTGGAGCAGATCGAGGACGTGGCGGCGGTCGCGCGCAAGCACGGGCTGAAGCTGCATCTGGACGGCGCGCGGCTGCTGAACGCCGTGGTTGCCAGCGGCATTCCGGCGTCAGCCTATGCCGCATCCGCCGATTCCGCCTGGATCGACCTGTCCAAGGGGCTGGGCTGCCCGGTCGGCGGCGTGCTGGCGGGATCGAGGGACTTCATCGAGCAGGCCTGGCGCTTCAAGCACCAGTTCGGCGGCGCCATGCGGCAGGCCGGCATCATCGCCGCGGCAGGAGTCTATGCGCTGGAGAACCATGTCGAGCGCATGGCCGAGGATCACGCCAATGCCCGGCTGCTGGCCGAGGGGCTGGCCGGCATCAAGGGCATCGGCATCAACCCGAACGAGATCGACACCAACATGGTGTATTTCACGGTTGGCGGCACCGGCCTCACCGAACAAGAATTCGCCCGCCGGCTGCTGGCGGATCACGGCGTGCGCATCGGCCCGCAGGGCAAGGACCTGATGCGCGCCGTCACCCATCTGGATGTCAGCCGCGCCGATATTGAGGAGGCGATCCGCGCCTGCGCCGCCGTGGTGAAGGGCTGAAAATCAGGCGACCGACACGACCTTGAAGGTGTGGGAGTCGCCGTCCGGCTCCGTCACCGTGACGTATTCGCCCGGCTTGAAGAGGTGACGGTCGAGCTTGTAGAGCGTCTCGTCATCCTCCTCCCCCTTTTCGTAGGAGAAGGCCCAGCCCTTGCGGGTATGGATCAGCAGCCCCTGGCGGATCGGCTCCAGCGGCCAGAAGCGAACGATCCGGCAGTCGGTCTTGTGCTGCTTGTAGGCCTCGGCGTCCAGATGCCCGTCCGCCGCCAGCGGCGCGGTGATCTCGTAGCGATGATCGCCACTGCCATTCGGAAATTCGGCGGACCGCGCCAGTTCCATGCTGATCTTCTTCAAAGCCATTCCGTTCACTCCGTTGCCGGCTTCAGATTCGTTCCCAATAGCCGGTTTCCTCGTCCAATCTGACCTGATCCATCAGCCGGAAATCGCCCCGCGAGACCAGGCCAACGATCTTTCCATCTTTCACCACCGGCAGGTGGCGGTAGCCGCAATCGCTCATCTGCCGCAACGCGTCCAGCGTGACCCAGTCGGGCGACACGCAGTCCGGCTTTGCCGTCATCACCGCGCTCAAGAGGGTGCGCCTGCCATCCAGTCCTTTCGCCAGCACGCGGTTCACTGCATCGCGCCCGGTGAAGATGCCAACCGGCCGCTTTTCCTCATCGACCACGATGATGGCGCCAATGCGGTGCTTCTGCATGATCTTGCAGGCCTCAAGCACCGTCGCCGTGTCCCGCATCACGATCGGGCTGCGGTGCAGGATCAACTCGGAAACCGCAGGTTTCGACATCGTCTCCTCCTCTGGGCCCCCTCCTCTCGCCGCCGGTCGGCCACCACCCTCTCAGTTCCGGTTTTTTCAAGGATAGGTGTGCGCCAGCGCAGCGTCTTTGACCTGCATCAATGGGCGCGGGCATCAATGGCCTTCTGGAGTAAAGAGAGCCCCGCTCTATCCGCGGTCAGCGCCGCCGGACGTATATTTCATACCGATCATATTCGAGGAGCGGCTCATAGTCGAGGAAGCGCTCGGCGAACAGCGGGTTGCGGTTGAAATAGTCTAGATAGCTGAACGGCATTTCCTCGACGCATTCGGGAATGCCGGCGATCTTGTCCACGATCAGCAGCGACGGCCGGGCCTTGTTAAAGTCTTCCGAGACGGTGCGGAACACCATCGCCTCATTGTCCGACATGCGCGCGGGGGCGTTATAGATGTCGCCATTGTCATTGCATTCCGCATAGACACCCTGCAGCAGCCACATGCTCTCAAACCGCATGGTCATCTTCATGCCGGTGTAGTTCAGCAGCGGGAAATGCGGATAGATGCCCGGCGACAGGATCAGGATGCGGTTGTCCAGGCGCTGCGGCGTGATGATATCGGCCAGCTTCTTCACTTCCGAATCGGCATAGGCAAGCTGCTGCGCGAACGGCACGCGCGCCAGCCCGTGCTGGTAGAACACCAGCAGCATCAGGGCGCTGGCGAACCAGCGCGCCGGCCGTCGGTCGCCGCGCCGCAGCCAGGCCGTGTTGTCCAGCACCGAGGCAATCGCCGTGCCGGCAAGGAACAGGGTGAAGGCCCGCGCCGGCAGGGCATGATAGGGCCAGCCCTTGCCCTGCGCATAGGCGGAGATCAGCCCCGCGACGCCAGCCAGGAAGATGACCCGGGAGAGATGTGAGCGCACGCCCCAGAAGGCGACAATGCCCAGCAGCGGCAGGATAATCGTCGGCGCCGCAAGGTTGGTGCCGGTCGCCAGGTCGAACAGGTCGGTGTCTGCCACCCGGCTGTAGAAATCCTGCGCCATCGGCAGCACTTGCGTGAAATATTCCGGCGTCACCAGCACCGCGAACAGCGCATGCGCGACACAGACCGCCAGCACCGACCAGGGGGCGGCATCGGTCGCCGTGCTGCGGAAGCCGCGCCGCGACAGCACATAGAGTTCGACCAGCAGCGGGAAGGCCAGGAAATAGGGCTTCATGGCGAAGCCCAGCCCCGCCATCAGCCCGGTCGCGATGCGCAGGCGGCGCGGCATCTCGATACCGCCGGCGCGCGCGCTGGCCACCAGCAGATAGGGCATGCCCAGCACCATCATGATGTGCTCGCGCTGGGTGAACATGTAGTTCGGGAACACGATCAGCAGGAACAGCAGCAGCACCGGCAGCAAGGTGGCCGAGAAGGCGCGATAGGGCTCCAGGCTGGCCGCCAGCACCGTTCGGCAGGTCTGGAAGGAGGCCAGGATGCCAAAACCCAGCAGCGCCACCAGCATGGTCGGGCCATCAAGGCCGGTCAGCTTCGCCAGCGCCTGCGGCAACAGGTGCAGCACGAAGACCAGCGGCGTGTTGATGTCGATCGCATCGACATAGAGCTGCCCGCCCTCCAGCCAGAGTTTCGCGATATAGAGCAGCACCGCCGTATCGTGGTTGATCGGCGGCAGGAAATAGCCGGCAAGCCATATCGCGCAGACGCTTAAGACCAACGTGTGAAAGACCTGTGACCAGTCGATGCCGGCAATACGGTCGAGCGACGGGTGACCCTGCTGCGCGGTGTCCCGCCGCACCAGATCGTCCGGTGCTGAATCGTTGGAGTTGTTCATGATCGGATCGGGGATACGCGCGAAAGCCACTCTTGCCTTAGGGAACGCATCGGCACGGCCAGCGTTGCATCAGGATCATCGCATCTGCCGCGGAAGCGCGGATAGTGCGCCTTCGCCGCGAAAAAAACGAGCGCTTTTTATCAAATAGCGCGCTGATTTTTTCTTAGCGTCCGCAATAAACCCGCGCAAATCCATTTGCCGGAAGCTGGGCAGTCATGTCACGCTGCGGTAAATAGGCGCAGGGTCGGCAGGTTTTATCCCAACATCCTACATATCGGCGTTCGGCAATGGAGCGGGCGGAGTATCGTCGCATGGCGGCGGTCGAGGACGGCATGTGGTGGTTCCGCGCGCTGCGTGCGGGGCTGGCGGAACGTTTGCCGCGTCATGCGCCCGTCATCCGGCTGCTGGATGCCGGCTGCGGCACCGGCGGGCTGCTGCGCCATCTGGCGACGGTGCGCCCTGACCTCGATTTGCACGGGCTGGAATACGATCCGGAAGCTGCGCATATCGCCGCCGCCAAGTCCGGCGCCAGGGTCACCAGCGGCTCGGTCAATGCGATGCCGTTCCCCGATGCCAGCTTCGACATCATCGTCAGCACCGATGTGCTCTGCCATGCCGGGGTGGATGAATCCTCCGCGCTGGCGGAGTTCCGGCGCTGCCTGAAGCCGGGCGGCCTGCTGCTTTTGAACCTGCCAGCCTATCAGTGGATGGCCTCCGCCCATGACCGCCATGTCCACAATGTGCGGCGCTACACCGCCGGGCAGGCGCGGCAACGCGTCGCGGCGGCCGGGTTCGGCCCGGTGCAATCAGGCTATTGGAACAGCCTGCTGTTTCCGCTAATGCTGCTGCACCGGATGCTGGCGGCGCGACAGAAGCAGGATAGCGACGTATCGTTTTTTCCGCCCTGGCAGGATCGGCTGTTCTTCACCGTTACGGCGGTCGAACGCGGGATGGCCAGACATGGGCTTACCCTGCCTTTCGGCGGTTCCGTCTGGATATCGGCAACACGGCCATGAGTGCCTCCAAAGCAAGCCCTTCCGAAGCCCCCTCCGCGCCGGCTTCTGACTATCCTTTCGCCCTGTCCATCGTCGTCCCGGTCTATAATGGCGCGGACAGCGTGCCGGCCCTGGTCGAGGCGCTAAGTGCGCTTGATGTCCCCGGCGGGCTGGAAATCGTGCTGGTGAACGATTGCAGCCCAGACAATTCGCTGGAGGTCTGCCGCCGCCTGGCAAAGGAGGCCAGCATCCCGCTGACGGTGGTGAACCTGGCGCGCAATTTCGGCGAGCATAACGCCGTCATGGCCGGCCTTGGCCATGCCCGCGGCGCCTACATCATCACCATGGATGACGACCTGCAGAACCCGCCGGAGGAGGTGGTGCGGCTGTGGCGCTACGCCCATGATAACCACTATGACGTGGTCTATACCTACTACGCCCAGAAGCAGCATGCCGCCTGGCGCAATCTCGGCAGCCGCTTCACCAACTGGTGTGCCGACATCCTGATCGACAAGCCGAAGGGCCTGTACCTGTCCAGCTTCCGCTGCATGAGCGGCTTTGCCGCCCGCGCCATCCTGGACCATGCCGGCCCCTTCCCCTATGTGGACGGACTGCTGATGCAGGTGACGCAGAATATCGGGCGGCTGCAGGTCACCCATCTGCCGCGCGCCGCCGGCCGCTCGAACTATACGCTGCGCCGGCTGGTGCGGCTGTTCCTGTCGATGTTCCTGAACTTCTCGGTGATGCCGCTCCGGCTCAGCACCATGGCCGGCATCGGCATGGCGTCGCTCGGCCTGCTGGGGTTCCTGATCGTACTGTTCGAGGCATTGGCCGGCGAGACGCCGCAGGGCTGGGCCTCGCTGATGGCGGTCACGCTGCTGCTGGCCGGCGTGCAGTTGATCATGCTGGGCGTGTTGGGCGAATATCTGGGCCGGCTGTTCCTGACGGTGAACCGCAAGCCGCAATTCGTGGTGCGTGACGTCACCCGCAGCGCCGCCGCCGAAAAGCCGGGAGAAGCCGCATGACCCTTTCCATCGCCGCGCTCGCCGTCGGCATCCTGATCGGTGTCGCCGGGCAGATGCTGCTGAAGGCCGGCGCCTCGGGTGATACGCTGCTGAAGCAGTTCCTGTCGCCGCAGTCGATCCTCGGCCTTGGCCTCTATTTCGCGGCGGCGGTCTGCTACATGTATGCGCTGCGCAAGCTGCCGGTTTCCGTCGCCTTCCCCAGCGTGTCGCTGTCCTACGTCATCGTGGCGCTGCTGGCCTACTGGACGATGGGCGAATCGCTGGGGCCGCTGAAGCTGGCCGGCATCGCGATGATCGTCGGCGGCGTGTTCCTGATTACCCGGCAGGCGTAAGGCGGTTACGCCGCCTGGCGGCACACATCCCGGATTGCCTGGATCGCCTGTACTACCTGCGTATCGGCAAGCTGCGGGAACATCGGCAGGCTGAGCACGGACAGCGCCACCGTCTCGGTGCGCGGCAGACCGCCCGCGCCCAGCGGCACCCGGCCCTTGTAGGCCGGCTGCAGATGCACCGGCACCGGGTAATGCACCAGCGTGCCGACACCCTTCTCGCGCAAGGCGGCCTGCAACGCATCGCGCCGGCCCGGCGCCTCCACCACATACTGATGATAGACCGGCACGGCACCCGACCGGGTTTGCGGCAGGCGCAGCCCCTCGGTGCCGGCCAGTCCCTTGTCGTAGGCAGCGGCAATGGCGCGGCGGCGCGCCGTATCCGCCGGCAGGTGGGAGAGCTTCACGCGCAGGATCGCCGCCTGCAGCGGATCGAGCCGGCTGTTCATGCCGGCAATTGCGCTGACATAGCGCTCGCGCCAGCCATATTCGCGAAGCTCCTTCAGCGCCGTGGTAAGGACCGGATCGTCGGTGGCAACGATGCCGCCATCGCCGATGGCGCCCAGATTTTTCGTCGGATAGAGGCTGTAGGCGGCGATCCGCCCGAACCGCCCGACCATGGTGCCGTCCAGCGTTGCGCCATGGGCCTGGGAATTATCCTCCAGCACGGCAAGCCCGTACCGGTCGGCAATCGCCATGATCTCGTTCATCGCCGCCGGCTGGCCATAGAGATGGACCGGAATGATCGCCTTCGGCTTTGGGGCACCGGACGGCCAGGCGGCCAGCGTTGCCGCCAGCTTCTCGGGATCGAGGCCATGGCAGGCATCGACATCGACCAGCACCGGCGTGGCCCCCACCAACTCCACCGCCGCCACGGTGGCGACTGCCGTGTGCGAGACGGTGATGACCGCATCCCCCTCCCCCACGCCCAGGGCGCGCAAGGCGAGGATCAGCGCGTCAGTACCGCTGGCCACCGCCACCGCATGGCGCACGCCGGCGAAGGAAGCGAATTCCTGTTCGAACGCCTCGACCTCCGGCCCCAGTATGTAGCGCCCGCTGTCCAGCACGCGGGCAATCGCGGCATCGATCTCCGCCTTGCGTTCGAGATAGGCGGCCTTTGGGTCGGTCTGCGGAATCATGGTCAGCTGGCCTTCAGAGGTAATGCTCGGCGTTGGTCCGGTAATAGGCGATGGTGCGGCGAAGCCCTTCTTCCAGGTCGATATGCGGCTGCCAGCCCGTGGCGGCGCGGAACGGCGAGTCGTCGCAGTAATAATCGCCGATATCGATCTTCTTGCGCTCTTCCGGGAAGACTTTGCGCTCGAAGCTGCCAGTACCGGCGATGCGCACCAGAAGCTCGGCCAGCTCCAGCAGGCTGACAGCGGGGCAGCCGCCGATATTGTACACCTGCCCAACCGATTCTTCGGAGTTCGCCGTCGCCAGCAGCGCGTCCACCAGATCCTCGACATAGGAGAAGTCGCGCATCTGGTCGCCGCCCCAGACCTCGAAGCGCGTGCCCTCGATGGCGTGGCGCACCCAGATGCCCAGGAAGGTCTGCTTGGCGTCGCGGATGCGCATGCGCGGGCCGAACACGTTGGTAAGCCTGAGCGCCGTGGTGCGCATGCCGTAAATCCGGGCATAGAGCATGTGGTAGCTCTCCGCCGCGTATTTATGCACGCCGTTGATGTCCGGCGGGTTGATCGGATGGGCTTCATCCACCGGCAGGTAGCGCGGCGGGCCATAGAACTGCCGCGTGCTGCTGAACACCACCCGTGCCGTCGGATTGACCCGGCGGATGAGGTCAAGGAAGCGCAGGTTGGATTCCTGATTGAGCCGCATATCCTCCAGCGGGTCCTTCATCGAATCCATGTGCGAGGTCTGGCCGGCGATATTGAAGATCACCTTCGCGCCGGCAACCGCGTTCTCGATCTCTGCCGTGGCGCCGATATCCGCCTCGATCACCTGCAAGGGTGGGCCCTTGCGGTTCACCCGGATCGGATCGGCAATATTGTGGGGGTTGGCGCCATATTGGGAGAGCATCTTGTCGATCAGCGTCACCTGCGCGCCCAGGGCTTCCAGGCGCAGCGCAAGGTTGGAGCCGATGAACCCCATGCCGCCGGTAACGACGACGGGAAGGTCACGGCACCAGTCCGTATCGGTTGTCATGAGAGGTGTAACCCGCAGTACGAGCTAAAACGCCGGGATCATGACCGAAATCCCGGCGCTTGAGCAGAGGGAATTTAGGGTTAACGAAAAATCCCTCTCCGATGTTCCCCTCAGGTACCGCTTAGGCGGCCTTCACATCCGACAGGAAGCTCTCGACGCGGGCGCTGAGACGCTCCGACTGTTCGGCAAGATCTTCCGACGCCGCCCGCACCGAGGCGCTGGCCTGCTCGGTCTCGTCGGAGGATTCGCTGACCTTGGCGATGCTGCGCGTCACCTCGTCGGTGCCGGCCGCCGCCTGCTCGACATTGCGGGCGATCTCGCGGGTGGCCGCCGTCTGTTCCTCGATGGCCGCCGCGATGGCGGTAGAGGCCTCGTGCATCCGCTCGATGATCTGCGTGATGCTCTGGATCGCGGTCACCACCGTCTGCGTCGAATCCTGCACATCGCCGATCTGCTGGCCGGTCTCCTCGGTCGCCTTGGCGGTCTGGGTGGCCAGGTTCTTCACTTCGGAGGCCACCACGGCGAAACCCTTGCCGGCCTCGCCGGCGCGCGCCGCCTCGATGGTTGCGTTCAGCGCCAGAAGGTTGGTCTGCTCGGCGATATCCTGGATCAGCCGCACCACCTCGCTGATACGGTCGGCGGTGGTGACCAGCCGGGTGATGCCCTCATTGGTGCGCTTCGCCTCGGCGACCGCGTCCTGGGCAATATTGGCCGACATGGTGACCTGATCGGAAATCTCGCCGAAGGTGCTGTTCAACTCCTCGGTCGCCGAAGCTACAGTCTGCACATTGCCGGCCGCCTGCTGCGCTGCCGTCGAAACCGAGCTGGACTGCGTGTTCAGCATCTTGGCGGCATCGCTCATCGACGCCGAGGTCTCGATCATGGTCTGCAGGGCAAAGTTCACGCTGCCCAGCACATCCTTCACCTCGCTGTCAAAGGCCTGCGCCAGATGCTGCAGCCGCTCGGCCCGTTCGATCTGCACGCGCTGGCTTTCCGCCTGCTCCGCCGCCAGCCTGTCGGCCTCGATCATGGAGGTACGGAACACGTCCAGCGCCTGCGCCATCTCGCCCAGCTCGTTGCGGTAATCGGTGGCCGGTATCTCCACCTCCTTGTCGCCGTCGGCCAGGTGCCGCATGGCGTCCGTCATCCGGCCTACCGGTGCTGCGATGGCGCGCCCGACCAGGGCGGCAATGAGGATGGACAGGACGATGATTCCGACCACCGCGCCGATGACGATGAGACGTGCCAGATCGGCGATGCTGCGGGCCTGGGTCTCGGCCGCCTCGTAGGAGGCCTGCACGGCATCGCCCAGCGACGACACCATGGGATCGACGCGCGCGAACTCCGCCTGCAGCGCTTCCTCGGCTGCCTTGATCTGCACCCGCAGGTCGCCCACGCGCTGCATGTTCTCGACATAGACGGTGAAGCGCTTGATCAGCTCTTCCTTGTCGGCAGCATAGAGGTCGGACCGCTCCAGCACCTTCTGGAACTCCTCGAAACGCCCCGCGATGGAACGGACGAGGCGCGGATCGACCTGCACCAGGAAGTCCTTCTCGTAACGGCGCATCATCAGCATGATCGCGGAAAGCTGGTGATTGCGGAACTCGTCCAGCTTTTCCTCGGCCGCATCGATGGAATTGCGCAGCTCGCCCATCAGGCCGAAACGGTCGGTCAGGCCGATGGTCTTCCAGGCTTCCGCCAGGGCGCGGAACTGCTTGTCGTAGGAGGCCAGTCCCTCGCGGATTTCCGGCAGCCCGGCGCGGATTTCCTCGCTCACCTTCGGCTGCATCTCCTCGATAGCGCCCGAGATCGCCGCCATCCTCTCGGCATGGCTGGCGATGCTTTCTTCCTTCTTGTAGAGCAGGAAATCCTTCTCGTGACGGCGGGCGTCGAGAAAGGCGTAGCGGATCTGGTCGGACAGCAGCTTGGCCTCGATCGCCCGGTCGGCCTCGCGCTGGTAGCCGCCGCGTATCTGGTCGCCGACCAGATAAACCGCAGTGAAAATCGCGAAACCGATGACGGCGATCAGCGTAATCAGCTGAACCTGGAAACCGATGCGTAGGGACTTCATACCCTCCCAATCCTTTCATTAGGAGAAAGGTGAATTTCCCTACGCTTCTATGTGAACTATCTTAAGAAATCGATAACCATATATTGCATTTATTTTATCTTGCGCGCGATCAGGAGACGAGTTCCGCGCGCTGTTTTTCCATCTGCTCGAATCGCGCCCAAACACCATTGCCGCCATCCCAGCTGCCGCGGCTGGCGCCCTTGGAATATTCCGTCGCGCGCTGCTCGAAGAAGTTGGCGTGCTCCACGCCGTTCAGGATTTCCACCAGCCAGGGCAGCGGGTGCGGCGTGAGCTGCTTGTAGCCGGTGTCGGTCTTCTCGAAACAGCCGAACACGGTGGGCAGGCGCAGCTGGGTCAGCCGCCAGTCGGCGATGTAGCGGACATAGGCCTTGATGTCCTCGGCCTTCATCCCCTCGATCTCGCCGATGCCGAAGGCCAGATCGACGAAATTCTCCTCAAGACCCACCATCGTCTTGGCGACGTCGATGATGTCGTCGCGCACGGCAGGCGTGACCGCGCCGGTCTCCCGGTGCCATTCGTGGAACAGCCGGATGATGCCCTCGCAATGCAGGCTCTCGTCGCGCACCGACCAGGAGACGATCTGCCCCATGCCGTTCATCTTGTTGTGGCGCGGGAAGTTCAGCAGCATGGCGAAGCTGGCGAACAGCGCCATGCCCTCGGTAAACGCGCCGAACATGGCCAGCGTGCGGGCGACGTCCGACACCGTCTCCACGCCAAACGTGTGCATGTAGTCGGCCTTGGCGCGCATCTCCGAATAGTCGCGGAACGCCTCGAACTCCGACTGCGGCATGCCCAGAGTCTTCAGCAGCAGCGCATAGGCGTCGATATGCACCGTCTCCATGTTGGAGAAGGCGGCCATCATCATCTGCAGTTCCAGCGGCTGGAACAGCGGGATGTAGCGCTTCAGGTAATTGTCGCCGACCTCGACGTCCGACTGGGTGAAGAAGCGGAAAATCTGCGTCAGCAACGCCCGCTCGGAATCGCTGACGCGATCCGAGGCCCAGTCCTTGATGTCGCCGCCCAGCGGCACTTCCTCGCCCATCCAGTGGGTCTGCTGCTGGCGCTTCCAGTATTCGTAGGCCCAGCCATAGCGGTTCACATCATAGGTGCCGGTGGCGGTCAGCAGCCCGACCTTGCCGGTACCGACCAGATCGCGCGGGTTCAGATAACCCAGATTTACTGACATGCCAGGCACTCCTCGTAATCGGTTGGGGCCTGGTTATCGAAGGCCGACGTCTCGCCCTCCTCCGCCTTGGCATCCAGCTTGCCGGCGAAGGCGGCACGGCTGATCGACTTGGAGCGGCAGTAATACAGGCTCTTGATGCCGCGCTTCCAGGCGGACCAGTGCAGCATGTGCAGGTCCCACTTGTCGATGTCGGCCGGCAGGAACAGGTTCAGCGACTGGCTCTGGCAGATGAAGGGCGCACGGTCGGCCGCCAGGTCGATGATCCAGCGCTGGTCGATCTCGAAGGCGGTGCGGAAGGTCGCCTTCTCGTCCTCGCTGAGGAAATCGAGATGCTGGACCGAACCTTCCTTCTCCACGATGGACTGCCACACCTCGGCGGTGTTCTGGCCCTTTTCCTCCAGCATCGTCTCCAGATGGCGGTTGCGCACGGAGAACGCGCCGGACAGCGTCTTGTGGGTGTATATGTTGGCCGGGATCGGCTCGATGCCGGCGCTGGTGCCGCCGCAGATGATGCTGATGGAGGCGGTCGGCGCGATGGCGATCTTGTGGCTGAAGCGCGCCTTCATGCCGGCATCATGCGCGTCCGGGCACGGCCCGCGCTCTTCCGCCAGCGCCACCGAGGCGGCGTCGGCCTCGCGGCGGATCTTGCGGAACATCTTGAAGTTCCAGGACTTGGCGAGCGCGCTCTCGAACGGAATGCCGCGCGCCTGCAGGAAGGAATGGAAGCCCATGATGCCAAGCCCGACGGAGCGCTCGCGCATCGCCGAATAGGTCGCGCGCTCCATGCCGCTGGGCGCATTCTCGATGAAATGGGTCAGCACATTGTCGAGGAAGCGCAGCACATCCTCGATGAAGCCCGGCTCCTCGGCCCACTCCTCCCAGGTCTCGACATTCAGCGAGGACAGGCAACACACGGCAGTGCGCTCCTTCTCCTCCTGGTCCTGACCGGTGACCAGGGTGATCTCGCTGCACAGGTTGGAGGTGGAAACCTTCAGCCCCAGCTTCTGCTGATGCTTCGGCAGGGCGCGATTCACCGTGTCGATGTACAACAGATAAGGTTCGCCGGTCTGCAGGCGGGTCTCAAGGATGCGCTGCCACAGCTGGCGGGCATCGACCTTGCGCAGCACCTCACCGGTTTTCGGGCTCTTCAGCCCGAACTGGCCGCCATCGCGCACCGCTTCCATGAACTCGTCGGTCACGTTGATGCCGTGATGCAGGTTCAGGCCCTTGCGGTTGAAATCACCCGAGGCCTTGCGGATTTCCAGGAATTCCTCGATCTCCGGATGGTGGATGTCGAGATAGACCGCCGCCGAGCCGCGCCGCAGCGAGCCCTGGCTGATCGCCAGCGTCAGACCGTCCATCACATGGATGAAGGGGATAATGCCCGAGGTCTCGCCTGCCCCCTTCACTGCCTCGCCGATGGAGCGGACCTGGCCCCAATAGGTGCCGATGCCGCCGCCATTGGAGGCCAGCGCGACATTCTCGTTCCAGGTGCGCACGATGCCATCCAGCGAGTCCGGCACCGCGTTCAGGAAGCAGGAAATCGGCAGGCCGCGCGTGGTGCCGCCATTGGACAGCACCGGCGTCGCCGGCATGAACCACAGGCGCGACATGGCGTCATAGAGGCGCTGGGCATGGCCGATATCGTCGGCGAAGGCGCAGGAGACCCGCGCGAACATGTCCTGATAGCTTTCACCTGCCAGCAGGTAGCGGTCGGTCAGCGTCGCCTTGCCGAAAGCGGTCAGCAGCGCGTCGCGGTCGCGGTCCAGCTTCAGGTCGGAAGGCTGAGGACGCGGCGCCAGCGGATAGGGCAGCGGCGCGCGGCGTTCCAGATTCAGGGCCTGCTGATGCGGGAAATCCGGCTCCGGCGGCTGCACGCGCGGGCGCTGCTGCACGGGCCGAGGCTGTACCGGGCGCGCCTGCGCCGGACGAGACTGGGAAGGCCCGCCCGGAGTCTGCGGAACGAGATTGCCGTCATAGTCGAAATCGAAAGCCAGAGAGGACATCGCTACCCCGTCGATCAGGTGGTGACAGGGCAACAGGTCATCCCGCGGGCACAATCCCCCTCCCCGCAAGCGACCCAAAGGACACCCCGCCCAAGGTCATACGTCTGGTCATGGCAGGTCTCCTGGCTTGCGGGTCGCCGTTGCTTGCCCGGCCTTCCCGAATCCCGGCCTCGCTCCGGGCATTCAGTGGCATGAAAGGGCAAAAACTCGCCGCTCACAGTTGCGGGGACAGCTCCGGATTTAGCAGAAAGCCCGCCGCACCGAATTCCCGTCTTAGCCCCAAATCTACCGAATCGGGGAACCATAACCACTAGATACGGTAGCGGTTATCCCAATACTGTCAAGGCTATTGTGTTCTTGACACGGCGCTTGTTCAGGCTGGAAGCAGTGCTTCCTGACCGATACCGCCGCGCACCGCGCCGGCCTCCACATGGCGCCACAGGACGCTGTGATCCTGCGGCAGCGGGCGGCTGTTCGGCATCGACAGCCAGAGCCGGAACAGCAGGCGGTCGCGGCCCTGCGTGGCGTCGTCGGTGAAGGGCGTGCGGCCATGATAGACGACATGGTTGTTCAGCAGCTGAATGTCGCCCGGCTCCAGCACCATCTCGAAGGACAATTCCTCCATCGTCGCCTGGAACAGCGCCAGCGCTTCCTTCTGCGCGTCGGTCATCGGCGGCACGCCGGCGATGAAGGCCGCCGCCTCGATATAGGTCAGCGAATAGTGGCTGGTCAGCTTGCCGTCGCGCAGCCCGAAGATCGGCAGCGGATAGGCCACCTGCTCCGCCCCTTTCTCCTCGCCGAAGCGGCTGCGGTAATAGGGCTGGCACAGCACCTCCAGCAGGTCCGGCCGGCGCTCCCGGATGGTGTTATAGACCATGGGGGAGGAGCACAGCTTGCTGACCCCGCCATTGGCGGCCTGGCGAACGCACAGCAGGCCGACCACATCGCAGCGGTCGGTATGGAAGCGCAGCGCCCCGTTCGACAGGGTGCGGGCGTAGGAGGACAGGAAGGTGCCATTATCCTTGGTCTGCACCTGGCCATAGCGTTCGCCGACGACGCTCGCCCCCTCGTCACGGATCTCGCGCATCAGTTCGCCGCGGTTATTCTGGAACAGCGTGTATCCCAGATGCTTGCCGAGGCCGAAATACAGCTTCTTCAGCTGGGCCTCCGAATAGCGCTCCACCGGGATGCGGCGCAGCTTCACCATGCCGCTGCCATTCTCCAGCTCCTCACGGACCGCCTCCAGCCTGTCGGCCAGCGCGCCCAGCGGGAAGCTCTCGCGGGTGATATCGTGCCAGGCCATGCCCTGCGCCTCGACATGGGCCAGCGCCGCATCCAGCGCCGCGATGTCCTGGCCCGTCAGCTCGACAATCCAGCGCTCCGACGTCGCCATTTCGGCGCCATGCCAGACGCAATCGCCCTCGATCCTCGGTAATGCAGTCATTTCACCCTCCCGCCGGTCTTGATGCCGGTGCCGTCGATCATGTCACGCGGGAAAGCCGGCGGACAAGATCGCGCTACCAGACGAAACGGCCCATCAGATATGTCGGTCGCACAGGCTTGTCGGCGATGAAGCCGCGCCAGGCGGCCTCCGTCGGCAGCCTGTTCCCGCTCACACCCAGCGCCGCGCCATGAATGCCGTCGGCCACCAGCGCGCTGTCGCAGCGGAAGCGGGCAGCGCCTGCGATGTCGTGATGCAGCGAATCGCCGACGGCGAGGATGCGCCCCTTGTCGGACAGGCCCAGGCTGGCAAGGCAGCTGCGGTAGATCGGCGGGTAGGGCTTGCCGTGCCACTGCACGCGGCCGCCGCGCCGCTCATATTCCTCCGCCACCAGCCCGATGGCCTCGGCCAGCCTGCCGCCATCGACGCGGTGCGTGTCCGGGTTGGCGCAGACCATCGGCAGGCCGCGCGCCAGCCCCTGTTCTATCAAGCCTTCATAGGCCTCGAGCAGGCCGGTCTCGCGGGCATCGCCGATCAGCAGCAGGAAATCCGCCTGACCAACATCCGCCACCAGATCGATATCGACGCCATCCAGGAAGCTCGAATCGCCCGGTCGCTTCGTCGCATAACAGCGGCGGCCAAGGCCGGCATAGAATTCATCCGCATCGGTCTTGCCCCGGCTGGCGAGGCCGCGCCAGGCATCCTCCCCTGCCGAGATCATCTCGTCATACAGGTCGGGGGTGAAGCCGATGCGCGCCATCAGCGCGACATTGTAGTCGTTGCGCTTGCCGGAATTGGACAGCACCACCACCCGCTTGCCGGCCTCGCGCAAGGCTTTCAGGCACTCCAGCGCACCCGGATAGGGCGTTTTGCCGTCATGCAGCACGCCCCACTGATCGAGGATGAAACCGTCATAGCGCCCGGCAACCGCGCCGAGGCCGGTGATCGTCTGCGTTCCTGCCCAGTTGGCGTCAGCGGGCATGGGCTAGCGCCCCTCGCGGCGCAGCGCCGCCACTTCTTCTTTCAGCGCGCGGATTTCGGCGATGATCGCATGATGCTCTCCGCCGAGTTCGCTGCGGGTCTCATCCTCCTCCGCCTTGTGCTCCTGCGCCATCGCATCGACGATGATGGCGATGAACAGGTTCAGCACGGCAAAGGTGGTCAGCAGGATGAAGAGGACGAAGAAGATCCAGGCATAGGGATAGACCTCCATCACCGGCCGCACGATACCCATCGACCAGCTTTCCAGCGTCATTACCTGGAACAGCGTATAGGTGGAGGCGCCAATGGTGCCGAACCAGTCCGGGAAGCTGGCGCCGAACAGCTTGGTTGCCATCACGGCGGCGACATAGAACACCAGCGACAGCAGCGCCACCACCGAGCCCATGCCGGGAATGGCGCGCAGCAGCGCATGTACCACCTTGCGCAGCGAGGGCACGACCGAGATCAAGCGCAGTACACGCAGGATACGCAGCGAACGCAGCACCGACACGCCCTCGCCCGCCGGCATCAGGGTCACGCCGACCACTAGGAAATCGAAGACGTTCCAGGCATCGCGGAAGAAGCGCAGGCGATAGACAATCAGCTTCAGCACGATCTCGGCCACGAAGATCGAGAGTGCCAGCCGGTCGAGCGCGATCAGCACCGGCCCGGCCATTTCCATCGCCACCGCCGAGGTCTCCAGACCCAGGGCGATGGCGTTCACGATGATGACGCCGACGATGAAGTTCTGGAACGTGCGCGATTCGATGAAAGCCTTCAGCCTGTCCGTCATGTCCGCCCTGTTCAACCGGATGCCAATGCGAGGCCTTCATGCCGCGAAGCCGGGATAAAAGCAATCGGGCAACCATCGGCCACCCGTCATAGGCCACCTGCCATGGGATCGCCCGGATGCTTCTGTTATAGCTGGCCCATGGCTGGCGATACTCCCTCCACATCAAGGCGACGCAAAGGCATTCCCGCCGCGCTGTTCGCGGTCCTGCTGCTGATCCTGCTGATCGCGTTCATCCCGATGGACAGTGCGGCAGTTGGCGGCGTCCTGCAGGAGGCGAGCCAGACTCTGAAGGGCTGGGTGGACGATCACCCGATTATCGGCGCCATCGCCTATGTGCTGGCCACCGGCTTCGGCAAGCTGGTGCCACTGCCGGCCGGCGGGCTGCTGATCCTGAGCGGCGGCTTCCTGTTCGGCACGCTGGTGGGTGGCATCCTGGCCGCACTGGGCGGGGCGCTGAGTGCCGGCATGGCGCTGGTCGTCAGCCGCCGGCTGCTGACCGGCTTCGTCGAGCGCCGGCTTGGCGGGCGGATCGAGGCGATCCGCTGGATCATCGCCGAGGATGGCTTCAACTATATCCTGTCGATCAGGCTGATCCCGATCATGCCGGCCTGGCTGACGAACCTGCTGCCGGCCCCCTTCGATATAAAGGTGCGCACGGCCATGCTGGCCACCTTCCTGGGTGTGCTGCCGATCTCGCTGATCCTGGCCAGCATCGGCGACGGGATCCAGACCCTGACGGCCGAAGCGGAGGATCTGACCCTGTCAGTCCTGCTGCGGCCCGATATCCTGCTGCCGTTGACCGGTATGGCGGTGCTGGCCCTGCTGCCGGTCGCCGCGAAGCACTGGCGGCGCAAGCGGCTAGCGCCGGCCCCAGCGCACCGCCAGCCAGAGCCGCTCATGCAGGATGTAGCACAGCAGACCGGTCGCGGCGGTCACCAGGGCGAAGCCGCCGGCCTCGGCGAAGGAACCGGTCAGGACATAGGCGAGAAGCCCGGTCGTCAGCAGCCCGAGTAGCTGCCAGGAAACGGCCTTCAGGAATGTGCGCAGTCTGGTCTCCATGGATGGCGCGCCTTCGGAATATGGGGTGGACAATCGGTGCCCGATATCTGCGCGTATCGCCCCGGCGCGGCAAGGAGAGCATTGTGCGGTTTATCTACAAGAATATCACCTAGCCTCGTTTCGTGATTTTTTTCCTGTTTTGTGATAAGTTTCTTTTCCATGAAGCAAGATAAGCGCCTGTTGTCCCGCCTGTTCCGCGAAAGGCTCGCCTTGTCGCTGGCGGAACGCGACATGAGCGTCAGCGCGCTGGCGGCACGGGCCGGCGTGGACCGCTCGACCGTGGCGCAACTACTCTCCGCCCCCGATCCGCGCCTGCCGAACGGGCTGGTGCTGGCGAACCTGGCCAGCGCGCTGGGGGAGAGCGCCGACTGGCTGCTCGGCCTGTCCAGCCAGCGCGGCGCAGTCACTGATATCGTCGAACAGTCGGTACAGGTCGCCGAGGCCGCACGCCACCCGTTCGACGCGCAATTGCGCCGCTGGTACCGCGAGGCCGCCGGCTACAAGGTGCGCCATGTGCCGCAGACCCTGCCGGACCTGCTGAAGACCCCGGCCCTGCTTGAAGTGGAATATGGTCGCTCCCTCGCCCGCTCCTCCGACCAGGCGATCGCGGATGCCGCTGTGCAGCTCGACTATATCCGCCAGCCCGATACCGATATCGAGGTGGCCTTCGCAGCGCACCGGCTCACCGACTTCGCCGACGGGGCCGGCATATGGGGCCGCATGCCGCCGGCCGAACGGCGCCGGGAACTGGAGCAGATGGCACAGATGGCGCGCGACCTGTATCCGTCGCTGCGCGTCTTCCTCTATGATGGACGGGCGCTCTATTCGGCACCCTTCACCGTATTCGGGCCGGGCCGTGCGGCGCTCTATCTCGGCCAGCGTTTCCTGGTGTTCAGCTCAGCCGTGCATATCCGGCTGATGATCCGCCATTTCGACGACCTGATCCGCGGCGCCGTCGTTCAGGCCCACGATTTCGCCGACCATGTCCTGCGGGAGGTCGCGCGCCGGGACTGGCGCTGATCCCCCTATTTCTCCGCCATCGCCTCCTTCAGCCAGCCGCGCACCGTCTGGGTGGCGATGTCGGAATCCCGGCGCGGGTGCCATTGCAGGAACAGGTCCAGCCCCGGCATGTCGATGGGCGGCGGGCGGCCAATCAGCCGGTATTCGCGCGGCACGGTGGACAGGAAGCGGGCCGGCAGCATGGCCAGCAGGTCGCTGGTCGCCAGCAGGCGCGGGATCGTCATGAAACTGTTCACTGTCACCCGCACCTGCCGCCGCAACCCCATGCCGGCCAATATATCGTCCACCACGCCATGCGGATCGCCGCGCGCCGACAGGATGAGGTGCGGATAGGCCAGCCAGCGGGCTAGGTCGAACGCTTCCGCCGCCGGATGGTCCGGTCGCATCGCCACCGCATAGCTTTCGTAGGACAGCAATTCCCGGCGCATATCCGGCTGCGAGGAGGACAGCACGATGGTAATGGCGATGTCTGCCTCGCCGCGCAAGATCGACTGATCCGTCCGGTCCGGCCCCAGCCAGGGCAGCACGGCAATGCCCAGCCCCGGTGCCTCGCGCGCCGCCCGCGCATAGAGCCTGGGCGTCAGCAGCTCCGCCGCAAGGTCGGTCATGACGATGCGCACCGTCTGCTCGATCTGCGAGATGTCGGGCGCAGAGGGCCCAGCGACGATATTCGACAGGTCGGCCAGCGCCTGCCGCAACGGTTCGCGCAGGGCGTCGGCCCGCGGCGTCGGCTTCATTGCCGGGCCGGCACGTTCCAGCAGCGGGTCCTTGAACAGGTAGCGCAACCGCTCAAGCGCGTTGGAAACGGCGGGCTGGGTCAGCCCCAGCCGCTTGGCCGCGCGGGTCACATGCTGCTCCTGCAGCAGGGCATCCAGCGTCACCAGCAGGTTGAGGTCGAGGTTTCGTAAATTCACCATATCAATAGTCTAACATAATAACTATCCATTGAAGGAATAGTTTAACACAGCCGATATCCCACTCAACACGACGGGCAACAGACCCTTCGTACACACATACGAGAAGGAATATCGTCATGAATGCTATCACCAAGAACGCCCTCCCCGCCCTGCTGGTCGCCGGTTTCGTCGGCCTCGGCATCACCTCCGCCAATGCCGCCAACTTCTCCGGCGCCAGCGATGGCGGCCCGACTGTCAGTGTCTCCGGTAACCCGCAGGCCGCGGTTCAGCCACAGATCACCCTGGTCGACCGTGGCAATGGCCTCAGCGACGCCGGCCCGGTTGCCGTCGTCAGCTACGGCGAAGGCCGCAGCTATGCCAGCACCAGCGTCACCGACGCCCCGCGCAACGCCCCGGTTGCGCTGGAAGAGATCGACGTGAAGAACTAAGCCCTCCCGCTTCACGTTCCCTCTTCCTGAACGAAAAGGCCGGCGCCTTCCCCTGCGCCGGCCTTTTCACATTCTCAAAGCCTCTGTCCGCGAAGCCGTTCAGCGCTCCGAGCTGAAATGCTGCTTCAGATAGCCGAGGATCAGTTCCTTGTCCTCCGGCGGATATTCCGGCATCCCCTGCTTTTCGATCATCCAGTTCCAGAGATCGTCCCAGCGCGCATCCGTCACATGCTGCTGCCTGATGATCGCCGTCGAATGGCAGGCGGTGCAGGCGTAGAAGGTTTCCTCCGCCCCCTTGCCATCCGGCAGGCCGCCCAGCTCCGGGTTGCCTTCCTCCTGCTTCTGTTGCGGCTTGCCCGCAGGGCTGCCGGGAGCCAACGGGTTGAAGCCCGGACGGGCCAGCGGATTATAACCCTGCGCCAGGGCGGCACTCACGGGCAGGACCAGAACAAGGGCAAGGATCGGCAGAATTCGCATCTGTCGGCATTCCTCAGCAAGGCGAAAGGAAGCCACCCGCATCGCTGCGGGTGGCCAGGTGGGGAAACGGGCCGGTCAGGCCGCGAACATCGCGATACGGTGCATCATGTTGTTGCCGTAGCCGCGCGGGTTCCAGCCCGGCACGGTGGCCGGCTGCATGTGCCCGTCCTTGTCGGTCGCGCGTGCCCAGACCTCGAAATAGCCCTTCTGCGGCAGGGTCACATTGGCGCGCCAGCGCTGCCAGGCGAAGCCGTTGACCGGCTTCTCCAGCGTGGCTTCCTGCCAGGTCTGGCCGAAATCGATGGAAACATGCATCGCCTTCACATCGCCCTTGCCGGACCAGGCATGGCCGCGCACCTCGGTCGCCTTGCCAACGCCGACCTGCACGCCGGTCTCCGGGAAGGTGACCAGCGATTTCACCGGCATCTGCTCCATGACGACCATGTCCGACTTCGGCACTTCCGTGCCCGGCGCCACCGGATAGGCCGGCAGGCGGTAGGAATAGCCGGTCATCTTCTCGCCATCATGCTCCTTGTTGCGGAGCGTGATCTTCTGCAGGTACTTGTGCGAGACGGAGCCCGGATAGCCCGGAATCACGAGCCGCAGCGGGAAGCCGTGCAGCGCCGGAATCGGCTGCCCGTTCATCGCCCAGGCGATCAGGTTGGTCTCCTCCATCGCCTTGGCAATCGGCACGCCGCGCGAAATCACGATCTTCGCCGTATCGCCCGACAGGTGCACGTCATTGCCGTAATGCGCGGTATAGACGGCGCTGTCCTTCACCCCGGCCGCCTTCAGCACGTCGCGCAGGCGCACGCCGGTCCATTCCGGGCAGCCGACCGCGCCGAAGGTCCACTGATTGCCCGAGGCGCCGGGCTGGAAGAAGGCCCGGCCATTGCCGCCGCATTCCACCCACAGCCGGTAGGTCACGGTCTCGAAATTCTTTTTCAGATCGTCCATCGTCAGCGTCAGCGGCTTGTTCACCTCGCCATCGATGGTCAGCGTCCAGCCATCGGCCTTCGCATCCAGCGCCGACTGCGGCACCATGCCGTTCATGCGCACGAACAGGCGCTCATAGGGCGTGATGTCGTCATCCAGCAGGTGCGCCGGCGTCTCGGCATTGACCGGCCGGTCGTTCAGCACGGTCAGGCCCTTCTTGGCGCTCATCAGATCCATGCCGGTATCCTGCGCGAAGGCGGCGGGGATCAGCCCGGCCGGCATGTTGCGGTGGAACGGGATCGCGGCACCGACCATCGCGGCCATGGTGGCAAGGCCGGCATTCTTCAGGAAACCGCGCCGGTTGGCGTCGGGCACACGACCGAAGACGATCTGATCGGCTTCTTCCGGCTTCTCGGCATAGATGGTGCGGATTTCCTCGGCAGTGAGATCGCCCGGCTTGCTGTCTTCTGACATGGTTCCCTCCACAGACGCTTTTTCTGGTTCGACGCAAAACGCATCGAAAGAAGAAACGACCGGGGGTGCCGGATTATTCCATCCAGCTGCGGCATTTTGTCAGGAAAGGAAAACTGGCCTTAACCCAGGCAGGGCGCGTCGTGAATCTCGCGCCCGGCAAGCCGCGTCGCCGCACTCTGGCGGCTCCAGCGTTCGATATGGGCGACAATGTCGGACAGGCGCTGCGAATCCATGCCAAGCGCGACGACGGCATAGCCGGTATCGCCGACCCGCCAGGCATAGCGCGCGACATCGCGGCTGCTGAAATCCTGCACCGTCTCGGCCAGTGTCTCCGGAACGCCGCCAATCCACAGGCCTACCTGGCAGCCGCGCGTTCCCCGGTAGCCGGCGAACAATCCGGCCTTGCTCCCGGAAGGCGAAACCACGACCCGCGCCAGCGACAGGCGGGCCGCATGCAGATCGGGGATCGGTGTCCAGACGCCCGAGCGGTTCACCATCGTGTCGTTGGCGTCGAGCAGGAAGTTCACATCCTTCTCGCCATTCACCCAGGCGAGATGCAGTTCCGTCGCCTCCTCGACCCAGCCGGCGACCTGATCATTGCCGGCACGCTCACCCAAAAAGAAGGCGCCGCCGAGAACCAGCAGCAGCATCGCCGCCACCGCCGCGATGGCGCGCATCCGGTTCAGCCGGCGGCGCTGATTGATCGCCCCGTCAAGCCGCCGAAGGCTGGCGGCCGGCAGAACCGCATCGGGCTGCAATGCCGCGCGCACACCGGCCTTCAGCCTGCTGATCTCGGCAACGGTCGCGGCGAAGGCGGGATCGGCGGCAATGCGCCCGGCCATGTCGGCGCGGCTGGCGGCATCCAGCTCGCCATCGACATAGGCGTTCAGCACTTCCCAGTCAGCCTGCTTCATGATTGCCGCACCTTACGAACCCCGTTTGGCATGCAATGCCCGTACATTGCTCTGTTGCAGCGCAGCATGCAAGGCGGCGCGCGCACGGCTGATGCGGCTCATCACCGTACCGACCGGAACTTCCAGCAATTCAGCGGCTTCCATGTAGGTGAAACCGGCCAGATCGACAAGGCACAGGATTTCCCGGGCCGCGGGCGACAGCCGGTCGAGCGCCTGATGCACGGTGATGCCATCGATCAGCCGCCCTTCCGACGCCGACAGGTCCGGGATCAGCAGGGATTCTTCCGTATCCAGCACGCTTTCCAGGCTCTTGCGCTGCCGGTCGATCCACAGATTGCGCAATATCTTGAACAGCCAGGCGCGGAAGGCCGCCTCATCCGCCGGCACACGCGCGGCGTCCAACGCCCGCATCGCGCATTCCTGCACCAGGTCCTGTGCCTTCTCCTCGTCGCCGGTCAGGCTCAGCGCATAGCCGAACAGACGCGGCAGGTAGCGTCTGAGACCCTGTTCCAACTGGTCGGCGCGGCTGGCTCTGTCGAACATGCGGCTATAGCTGGCCTCCGGGCGGCGCGCAGACGGGGGATACCGCCAGCACGCCGCGGTTAGGGCTTACTTCTTGTCCACCTCGGCGAACACTTCGCGGGCGTTGCGGAAGGCATCGATAGCGGCCGGCACACCGCAATAGATCGCGGTCTGCAGGAACACTTCCATGATCTCCTCACGGGTGACGCCATTGTTCAGCGCGCCGCGCACATGCAGCTTCAGCTCGTGCGGCCGGTTCAGCGCCGTCAGCATGGCAAGGTTCAGCAGGCTGCGGGTCTTCGGCGGCAGGCCGGGCCGGTTCCAGATCTCGCCCCAGCAATAGCTGGTTACCAGTTCCTGCATCGGCATGTTGAAATCGTCGGCGCTGGCGATCGACTTGTCGACATACTCCGCGCCCAGAACGGCGCGGCGCATCTTCAGGCCCTTTTCGAACATTTCCTTGTCCATCGTTTCCTCTTGCTTGGGGGTAGATTAGTTGGGGGTTAGGGAATCAAAATCTGCCGGACGGTCGCCCCGTCGGCCAACCGGTCGAAGGCCTCGTTCAGCCCTTCCAGCCCCTCGATTCGCTCCGACAGCAGCCGGTCAACCGGCAGCCGGCCGCGCCGGAACAGGTCGATATAGCGCGGAATGTCCCGCTTCGGCACACAGCTGCCGACATAGCTGCCCTTCAGCGTGCGTTCCTCGGCCACCAGCGTGACCGGGAACAGACTCATCGCCTTGGCCGGATTGGCGAGGCCGGCGGTGACCGTGGTACCGCCGCGCCGGGTGATCTTGTAGGCCAGTTCCAGCGCCGGGACGGAGCCCGCCATCTCGAAGGCGTAATCGACGCCGCCGCCGGTCGCCTCCTTCACCTTCTCGACGATATCGGGATCGCCGGCGTTGAAGGCATCGGTGGCGCCAAGCTGGCGCGCGAGATCGAGCTTCGAGTCCAGCAGGTCGATGGCGACCACGCGCTCCGCACCGCCGACCAGCGCGCCCAGCAGAGAATTCAGCCCGACGCCGCCCAGCCCGATGACCGCAGCCTTGGTGCCCGGCTTCAGCTGCGCCGTGTTCACCACAGCACCAACGCCGGTCAGCACCGCGCAGCCGAACAGCGCCGCCTGCTCCCACGGCAGATCCTTGTCGATCTTCACCACCGATCCGCGCGACAGCACCGCATATTCGGCGAAGGCGGACACGCCGACATGGTGATGCACGTCATGGCCCTTGCCGTCATGCAGCCGGTGCGCGCCGGACAGCAGCGTGCCCTTGCCATTGGCCACTGCCCCCGGTTCGCACAGCGCCGGCCGGCCCTCGGCGCAGGGCAGGCACTGGCCACAGCTGGGCGCGAACACCATGACGACATGGTCGCCGGGCTGGAAATCCTCCATGCCGGGGCCGCACTCGACGACCTCGCCCGCCGCCTCATGGCCCAGCGCCAGCGGCACCGCGCGCGGCCGGTCGCCATTGATGACGGACAGGTCGGAATGACACAGGCCGGCAGCGCGGATACGCACCAGCAGCTCGCCCGGCCCCGGCGGGTCCAGCGTCAGCGTCTCGACGCGCAAGGGGCGGCTGTCCCGGTAGGGGCGCGGCAGCCCGACCTGGTGCAAAACGGCAGCCTTGATCTGCATGTTCGATCCTCCCGGCGTGATGCTTTTTGTTCGTTGCCGGGATGATAGACCAGCTCCGCCAATGCGTGCCCTGCAAAAATTTAACGCCGGTCCCTCATTTGTTTCCCCTCAGGCGGTGCCACAGGGCGCCAAGCCGCGAGGGCTGCCGCTCCGCCGACGCGGCCATGCCATCCACCGACACCGGGCGACGCCGCAGCCGGCGGGTAACGGCCTGCGCCCGCGACAGCAGGCCGGGCGGCAGCAGGTGCGGCCGGCCCGGCTCCAGGATCAGGCCGACCTCGGCAATCTCGCCATCGCGCATGTCGCGGATCACCAGCTCCACTGTGCCCAGCGTCACCCGGTCGCCGACATTGGGCGTGCCGGGCAGCAGCGAGGCCATCAGCGCAGCGACGGTCAGGTCGCGCTGCTGACGGCTGACCGGCAGATCATATTCGTCCGCCAGCGCGGACATCTTGCGCCCGCCCTCGAACACGAAATCGCCGAGCCGCACCTCGGATGTCCGGTTTGTGCCGCGCCGCGCGGTGAACAGACGGTCGGCCGCCAGCGCCTGCTCCGGCGGGCAGAGCAGCAGCACGTAATCGCCCGGATACAGCGCCTCGATCTTGTATTTCGGCACCACCGCGCCGTCGCGCAGCACGGTGATCAGCCGCACCCGTGGCGGGAAGAGTATCTGCTTGAACGGCTTGTTCGCCGCCGTCGCCGTTTCCGGCAGGCGATAGCCGATCAGGTCGCGGTCGATCTGCGGCGACAGGTCCAGGTCCAGCCTGCCCTCGCCTTCCGGGGTGGGCGGCAACTGCAGGTCGAGCCGGCGGGCGAGCCACGGCACGGTCCAGCCCTGCAGCAGCAGCGACAGCAGCACGACGATGAAGGTGACGTTGAAATACTGCATCCCATGTTCGATGCCGCCCAGAACCGGGATGATCGCCAGGAAAATCGGCACTGCGCCGCGCAGGCCGACCCAGGAGATGAACAGCAGCTCCTCCCGGCTGAAGCGGAACGGTATGAGGCACAGCATGGTCGCCACCGGCCGGGCGAGGAAGATCAGCACCAGCGCAATGATGGTGCCGGGCACGATGTCGTCGATCAGCCGGCTGGGTGTCACCAGCAGCCCCAGGATCAGGAACATGACGATCTGGCTGATCCAGGCCATCCCGTCATGGAAGCGGCGGATCAGCTGGTTGGCGCGCATCCGCCGGTTACCGGCGACGATGCCGGCCAGATAGACGGCCAGGAATCCGCTGCCGCCGAGCAGCTGAGTACCGCCGAACAGCGCGCAGGCCACCGCGACGACGAAGACCGGATACAGGCCCGGCGCCAGCTCCAGCCGGTTCACGACCAGGGCCAGCGCAAACCCCGCCGCCACGCCCGCCAGCGCGCCAACGCCCAGCTGCAGCAGGAAGGAATGGACGATGGTGAAGGTAACGTCCCCGCCGCCGCTGACCAGCAGCTCCACCAGGGTGATGGTCAGGAACACCGCCATCGGGTCGTTCACGCCGGATTCGACTTCCAGCGTGGCGCCGATGCGCTTGCGCAGCTCCATGCCGCGCTGATGCAGCAGCAAGAACACGGCGGCGGCGTCGGTCGAGGCTACGATGGCGCCGGTCAGCAATCCGGCGATCAGCGGCAGATCGAGCAGGAAGACCGCCGCAAGCCCGGTGATGGCCGCGGTGACGAGCACCCCCACCGTCGCCATGACACTGGCTGGCGCCCAGGCGATGCGGATGGAGCGCAACGGCGTGCGCAACCCGCCATCGAACAGGATGATCGCCAGCGACAGGCTGCCCAGCAAATAGGCGGCCTGGAAATTGTCGAACTGGATGCCAAGCCCGTCCTCCCCGGCCACCATGCCGAGCGCCAGGAAGACCAGCAGCAACGGCGCGCCGATCCGCGAGGACAAAACCCCCGCGATGATGCTGACGATCAGCAGCGCGCTGCCGAGAAAGATAAGCTGGTTGGCGAGCTCCATCGCACCCCTTGTCCGGCGCGGCCCGAAACTGGCCGCAATACCTGCCTTTCCCGGCCATTATCCATGGCCGGGCCGCGAAACCAAAACGCCGAAACGGAATTCCCGTTCCGCGTGGGAAATCAGGCTGGCGTGCCCTGCGGCACGTCCTGCGGCTGGGCCTCGACCTGCAGCGCCCGGATGAGCTGCCTTATATCGTCCTCCGGCACGTCGCGCGTGATGAAGACGAGGCGGCTGCGGCGGTCCTCGCTGGGCCAGGCCTCCAGCCAGGCGACCGGGTGGAAGACATGCTGCACGCCATGGATCACCGCCGGCTGGTCCGGCCGGTCGGCGATGTTCAGGATGCCCTTCACGCGCAGCAGATTCTCGCCGCGCGTGGCGATCAGCATTTCGATGAACAGGCTGAAGGCCATCGCGTCGATGGGCCGGTCCAGCACGATGCAGAAGGCCCGCACATGATCGTCGTGCCGGTTCACATCGTGATGGTGGTCATGCCCATGGTGATGGTGATGATCATGACCGTGATCGTGGTCATGATCGTGATGCGCATGGGAGTCGGCATAGGCCTCCTCCTTCAGCCAGCGCAGCACATCCGGTGTCTTAAGTGTCGGATCGTAGAGCCCGGCATTGAACAGCACCTCCGGCTCGATCTCGCCCTGCACGGCGCGCAGGCGCGGCGCCGCCGGGTTGAGCTGTGCCAGCCGCCTCTCCAGCGCTTCCAGATCGCGCGCGGAGGCCGGGTCCTTCACCAGGTCGGTCTTGGTCAGCACCAGCCGGTCGGCCACGGCGGCCTGCTTCACCGCCTCCATGTGATTGTCCAGCGTCGCCTCGCCATTCACCGCATCGACCACGGTGATGACGCCGTCCAGCCGGTAATAGCTGGCCAGCATCGGGTCGGTCATCAGCGTGTGCAGGATCGGCGCCGGATCGGCCAGGCCCGTGGTCTCGATCACCAGCCGCTTGAAGGAGGATATCTCCTGCTTCGCGCGCTTGATGTGCAGGTCGCGCAGCGTGGTCACCAGATCGCCGCGCACGGTGCAGCACAGGCAGCCACTGTTCAGCTCCACCATGTTTTCGCTGCTCTTCTCGACCAGCAGATGGTCGAGCCCGACCTCACCGAACTCGTTGATGACGACGGCAGTATCCGCCATGCCCGGATGACGCAACAGCTTGGACAGCAAGGTGGTCTTGCCGCTGCCGAGGAAACC
Organism: Oceanibaculum indicum P24; assembly: GCF_000299935.1. NCBI lineage: Bacteria > Pseudomonadati > Pseudomonadota > Alphaproteobacteria > Rhodospirillales > Oceanibaculaceae > Oceanibaculum > Oceanibaculum indicum. Next base: position 70,975 of record NZ_AMRL01000001.1, read on the forward strand.
GGTGAGGACGGAGACGGGTATCGAGGACATGGCAACCTTCAGAGGGTGACGATAGGGATCAGCGAGATGGCGTTATACTGTAACACTTCATTCAGTCTTGAAAGGGTCGAGCAAGGGCACACCGAAAGATTGGAAATCGCGTATGTTCCGGGTCACCACCGTCAGCCCGTGAACCCGTGCCGTTGCCGCGATCATGGCATCTTCAATAAGCGTATCCGGCTTGCCGTGCATCAGCCGCGCCCACTCGCGGAAGACACGCCCATCCATCGGCAGAACATGGCGGGTCTCCACAACGGCATCCAGCCAGGCCTCGATCTCCGCAGCCTTCGCCGCATCCTGACGCCGCGTTATCTCGATACCCGCCTGGATTTCGCCAACCGTTACGGCGGAGAGGTAGAGATCGGTATCCGCCACCCCTTCCAGCCAGGCCAGCACCGCGCCATGCGGTTTCGGGCGGCGTAGTTCCGACAGGATGTTGGTGTCCAGCAGATACATGAATCAAAGCGCGGTGGCGGCCCGGCGGCGCAGCTTGCCGCGCGGTGGGGTCAGGCCTTCGGCACGCCCCTCCTCCGCGAGCAGCAGTTCCTTCAGGCTGGGCCGCGAGGCCGTCAGGCGGCGCCATTCCGCAATCGGCACCAGCACGGCGGTTTCCACCCCGCGCAGCGTCACCACCTGCGGCCCCTGCGTCAGGCTGGCCCGCACGAATTCGCTGAACCTCGCCTTCGCATCCTGTACGCGCCAGATCGCCATCATGCTTCTCCTGACCAGTCAGCTGACCAGTTATATCATGCCCCCATCCGGATTTCGCAATGCTATCGCGCGGTGGCATCCCTATAGTCAGCACGCAACACAACAAGGAGAAGACCCGATGGCCTATGCCGACCGCCAGCTGCCTCGTTCTGACGAACTGTTCCTCGACCATATCGCGCATTTCGTGCCCGACATGGAGGCGGCCGGTGCGGCGCTGGAAGGGCTGGGCTATCGCCTGACCCCCTTCACCCACCAGCAGAACAGCCTGAAGCCCGGCGAGCCGCCGACGCCGGCGGGCACCGCCAACCGGCTGGTCATGCTGCGGCGCGGCTATCTGGAATTCCTGACCTCCGTCGCCGATACGCCGCTGGCGCAGCAGCTGCAGGCAGCGGTGCAACGCTATGTCGGACTGCATCTGTTGGCCTTCGCCGTCGGCGATGCCGAGGCCGCCTGGAAGCGGCTGGAGCAGCAGGGCTTCGCGCCGACGCCGCTGGTCCGCCTGACCCGCCCGGTCGAGCTGCCGGAGGGCGGCACCGAGGAGGCCCGCTTCTCCGTGGTGCGCGTTCCGCCGGGGACGATGCCGGAAGGCCGCATCCAGATGCTGACCCACTACACGGAAAGCGCTGTCTGGCAGGAACGCTGGATGGATCACCCGAACCGGATCGAGGAGCTGCACGACGTGCTGCTGGCGGTGGAGGACCCGGAGGAAGCCGCGACGCGCTTTGCCCGTTTCCTCGACCGCACGGCGGAGAAGAATGGCGATGGCTGGCATCTGGAGACCGACCGCGGGGCGCTGACCTTCGTGACGCCCGATAGCCTGCCAGCCGCCCTGCCCGGCGCGACCCTACCGTCCACACCTTTCATGGCCGGTTACAGCCTGGTCAGCGGCGACCTGGCCGCCACCGCGAACCACTTCCTGAAGGGTGGCGGTGCTGTGGAGGAGATCGGCGCCGGCGTGCTGAAACTCACCTTGCCGGCGCCGCTGGGCGGCACGCAGATCGTCTGCGCGCGGGGCCAGCGGGCGCCCTGGCGAGGCTAAATGGGGCGAGGCTAGACAGGATAGGACGCCCGGCGGCGGTCAGGCCGCCGCCGCTTTCTGCCGCTTCAGATCGAGATACTGCCAGGCGGTGACCACGGCAAAGAAACAGAGTCCGATGGCGGAGCTGGTCAGCCCCGGCATCAGCAGCCCGCCAGCCGCCGGCAGCAGCAAGGCGCGCTGCACCCAGTTCACCGGCAGCATGTAGTGGCCTTCCAGGATCAGGTTCAGCGACATCACGCCGATGAACGCCATCAGCGAAACCATCGCCACATAGGGCAATGAGCTGTCGATCCCCAGGATTTCCGGATGGATGGCGAACAGGAAGGGCAGCAGGAAGCCCGGCAACCCCAGCCGCACACCGATCATGCCGGTCCTGAAATAGGAGGCACCGGCGATCTTCGCCGCGATCAGCGAGGACACCGCCACCGGCGGGGTGATCGCCGAGACATTGGCGAAGAAGAACACGAACATGTGCGCCGCCAGGATCGGCACGCCCAGCTCGATCAGCGCCGGGGCGCCGAGCAGCGCCACCAGGATGTAAGCCGCCGAGGTCGGCAGGCCGAGGCCGAAGGCAAGACAGGAGACAGCGGCAATCAGCAGCAGCGGCCACAGCTCCCCGCCCGCCATGTCCAGCATGGCGAAGGACAGCTTCTGCGCGAAGCCGGTGACGACCAGAATATCCACCAGCACGCCGATGACGGCAACGACGATGGCGACCTGCGCGCCGCGCAGCGCGCCGTTATAGCCGATGCGCCCCAGCATCTGCAGGGTGTGCGCGATGCGGCCCGCAAGACCGTCCCAGCCGATCACGAAGTCGCGAAGGATGGTGAGGCCGACCAGGATGCCGGTCGCCTCGATGGCGACGCCGCCCGGCGAACGGCCGGTGATCAGCACCACCACCAGATAGGTGATGGCGACATAGAAGGGGATGTTGCGCACCGTCGCCTTCAGGAACGGCTCCGGCAGGAATTCCTTCTGCAGCTCCTCCGCCCGGTCGCGCACGTCGATGTTGCGCTTGATGGCGCGGATATGCACCGCGACCATCAGATAGGCGTAGTAGATCAGCGCCGGGAACACCGCCGCCTTCACGATCTCGACATAGGGAATGCCGGTGATGCCGACGATCAGGAAGGCCGCCAGACCCATGATCGGCGGGGTGATCTGGCCGCCGGTCGAGGCCACAGCCTCCACCGCGCCGGCGAATTCACCCTTGAAGCCGAAACGCTTCATCAGCGGGATGGTCAGCGCGCCGGTCGAGGCGACATTGGCGACGGAAGAGCCGGAGACCATGCCCATCATGCCGCTGCCGACCACCGCCACCTGAGCGGGTCCGGCGCGGGTCTTGCCGCCGATGCGGTAGGCGGCACCCATGATGTAATCGACGCAGCCGGTCATCTCCAGCGCCGCGGCGAACAGCATGAAGGGGAAGATGGTCCCCGCCGACAGCTCCGACAGGCCGCCCAGCAGCCCCTGGAAATAGGGAATCGAGGTATAGCCCAGCAGCCGCTTCAGCCCGATGCCGGCATGGAAGAACAAGTCGCCCGGAATGAGATAGCCGAAATAGCCGTAGAGCAGCGTGGCCACCGCCAGTGCGCTCATGATCCAGCCCCATTCGCGCCAGGCGGCATACATCGCCAGCAGCAGGAACAGCACGCCGATGCCGATATCGACATCGCTGACGATGAACTGGCGCTCGGTGGTGATCGCCTCATGCTCGATGAAGATGTAGAGCAGCGGGATCAGCGTGATCGCCGCCATCGCCACGAAGTGCCAGCGCTGGAAGCGGCTGGTGCCGTCCTTCACCGCGAGCGCCAGGAAGGTCAGCAGGATGCCGCCGGCGATATGCACGACCTTGAACTGGCCACCGGGCAGGAAATAATTGGTTAGCTGGAACACATGCACCAGCACGAAAGCCACGGACAGCAGGCCGGCAAGAATGATGAGTCCGGCATGCGGGGTTTCGTCGGGAACGAAATAACGGGCGAGGCGGTCAGTCCAACTCGTCACGGGCGTGGCTTTCCTGGGAAGCGGGTGAAACGGTCAGTTACAGCACTTGGATACGGTAAGGGGCGGCCCGTTCCCAGGCCGCCCCATACTCTATCATGTTATCGCGGCTCAGCTGGCAATCGTCAGCTCGTCGCGCCACAGGCCCTTTTCCTTGAAGTACTTGGCGGCACCCTTGTGGACCTTGAAGCCGGTCATCAGGTAGCGCGCGCCGAACTTGGCATCGATGTCCTTCAGCTGCTTGCCGATGGACTGCACCTCGGCGGCATTGTCGAAGATCGCCTTGCAGACCTGATAGACGTCCTCTTCGCTCACCTTCGGATGGCAGGCCAGGATGCCGGAGAAGGAAGCGACATCCATCGGCTTGTCGATGGTCTTCCAGTCGGTCGGGTTCAGCTCGCCGGAGACGACGCCCGGATTGATGGCCTGGGCCTTCTTCATGACATCCGTCGGGATCGGCAGGATGCGCACCGGGGTGGTGGCTTCCAGCTCGGTCAGGATCGGCGCCGGGCGGCTGTTGGTGAACAGCGAGGGGATGCAATCCACCGCACCCGCGCGCAGCGCGTCATAGCTCTCGCGCCAGGAACCGTAGGTCCAGTTCACCTTGATGCCCGCCGCCTCGAACAGCACGCGCCACATGGCCGCGGTCGAGCTGCCGGCCGGGGACGGCATGCAGCGCTTGCCTTCCAGGTCGGCCAGCGTCTTGATCGGGCTGTCGGCGCGCACCATCGGGGTGCAGTTGAACACCGTGTAGGCCAGCACCTGGTTGACGTCGATCTTCTTGCCGTAGGGCTTCTCGCCATTCACGGCGGGCTGCCAGTCGGTCGAAGTGGTCTGGCAGAACTCCATCTGGTTCTCGCCGATCAGCGCCATGTTCTCGGCGCCGCCGCTGGTGGCCATGGAGGAATTCTTCAGCTTGGTGTGCTTGTTCACCGTCGAGGCCAGCGCCTCGATGATGACGTAGCCGGTGGAACCGATAGAGGACGAACCCCAGCGGTTCGCCTGCTGCGCGAAGACGCTGGTGCTGGGAACCAGCATACCGGCGGCGGCGGCCAGGCCGAGGCTGCCGAGCAGCGTCTCGCGGCGGGAGATCGAATAATCCTTGGTCATGCGTGTGCCTCCTTCATTTCGTCCGCCCCTGCCCGGAGCGGACCCCCGGCGCCGCCGCCCGGCGACGCCATTTCACAGTGAAAGCCTGGATATTAACGTAATTCCTGTCCCAACTCTTTTCGTCCCGGTCCGGCCTGTCAACGGAATTTACATCCTATCTTACCCAGGCCGCCCGGTTCACGGTCGGCGTTCAGCGATCAGGCCACCCACTCGCTGACCGGCGCGCGCGCCTCGTGCAGCGGCTGGCAGACGATATCCACCAGCGTGGGGCCCTGATATTCGGTGGCCTGCTTCAGCACCGACTTCAACTCGGCCGGGTCCTCGACGCGGAACGACTTGATGCCGAACGCCTCGGCGACCTTGGCATGCTGGGTCTGCGAGAAATCGACCGAGAAGTAGCGGGCGTCGAAGCCGGTCTTCTGGCCGGCCTTGATCCAGCCATAGACCGAATTGGAGATGACGATCATTGTCACCGGCGCGCCAATGCGGGCGATGGTTTCCATCTCGCCGGCGGTGAAGCAGAAGCTGCCATCGCCCATGATGGCAACGGTCTTGGCGCTGGGCCGGCCATAATGCGCGCCGACAGCGGCCGCCATGGAATAGCCCAGCGCGCCATGCGCGCGGTTGGAAATGAAGTGCCGGCCCGGCTTCAGGAACTCGTAATAGCCGGAGAAATAGGGGCAGGGCGTGCCGGGGTCGCAGACGATGACCGCATCTTCCGGCAGGATCTCGTTCAGCGTGGCGACCACGCGCTCCGGCTTGATCGGCGCGTCGTTGCTCTGCGCCAGGGCGCGGAACGCCTCGAACTTCTTGCGCTTGGCGTCGGCGACCGCGCTGCCCCAGGCCTGGGTCGGCTTGTGCGTCTTGAACTCGCCTTCCATCGCGCCGTACAGCGCCTCCAGCGCCAGCCGCGCATCGCCGATCAGCGTCGCGTCGGTGCGGTAGATGGCCCCCGGCACCATCGGGTCGGCATCGATATGCACGATCTTCGCCGAGCCCGGCGCCGGATAGCGCCAGCGTTCCGTGGTGACGGAGCCGGCGCGGCAGCCAATGAAGATGACCAGATCGGCGGAATTCACGATCTCGCGGGTTTCCACCACGCCGCCATTGGAGCCGACGACGCCGACCGACAGCTCATGCCCCTCGCCGATCGAGCCCTGGCCGCTGATGGTGGTGGCGACCGGCGCGCCCAGCGCCTGAGCCAGCTTCAGCAGGATGGCCTCGGCGCCGGCGATGACCACGCCGCCGCCGCAGACGAACAGCGGCTTCTTCGCCGCCAGAATCAGTTCGGCTGCCTTCTCCACATCCTTCGGGTCCGGCCCGTAGCGGCGCGAGGGGTAAGCGCCCATCTCCGGCTCGGCCCAGACATCGCTCTCGTCCACCGGGCCCTTCTGCACATCGAACGGCAGGCCCAGATGCGCGGCACCCGGCTTGCCGCTGGTCATCTGCTGGAAGGCGGCGCGCAGCGTGCGCGGGATATCGACCGACCGGTCGATGACCGTGTTGTACTTGGACAGCGGGCGGAACAGCGCGTTCTGGTCCAGCTCCGTCAGCGTGTAGCGGCCGCGCGAGGAGACCGCGATGTCGGTGGTCACCGCCAGGATCGGGATCGAGCTTTCATTGGCTTCCACCACGCCCGGCAGGATGTAGGTGGCGCCGCCGCCGCTCGGCCCCTCGCAGATGCCGACCTTGCCCGACGTGCGGGCATAGCCGTCCGCCATATAGGAGGCCGAGCGCTCATCGCGGGTCAGGATGTGCTTGATGCCATGGTCCAGGCGGTAGAAGGCGTCGTACAGCGGCAGGCTGGTGTCGCCGCACAGGCCGAACACGATCTCCACCTTGTGGTGCTGAAGCATGCGCACGAAGGCTTCGGCGCCGGAAAGCTGATTGGTTGCCATGGATGGCCTCTCTTGAACGGCTGGCGGATGGGCTGGATGGCCGGAAGGGATGATCGGACCGGCAAACCGGCCCGTCAACGAAATATGATGACAGATTTGTCAACAATCTCGTCAGCAATGTCAAGATGGCGGTGTTTCGAGGGAATTTAAGTACCGGATTTTGAAAACAGCACTCCTGACACTCTTTCCGTCACCCCCGGTCTTGTACCGGGGGTCCAGGGTTCAGCCCGCAAGGGCGATGCCGAAGCAAGCCGAGGCCTGGATTCCCGCAACAAGTGCGGGAATGACGAATTTAGAAAGCTTGGGAAAGGGCCGGTATTCTGGTCACTGCGCGCCCTGGAAGCTGATATCGGCGATGCGGGCCAGCGTGTGGCCGGGCTGGTCGTCGGCGTCGGCGGAAATCGCGATATAGGCGACCGGCGGCGGCGCATAACCGAAGAAGCGCCGGAAATCGGCCTTCAGATCGACGCTCTCGGTAACCCAGTCGCGAAGCGGCGCATTTCCGGCGCGCAGGATGACGATGCGCCCCTCATCGCCCAGATAGGGGCTGACCAGCACCTCCCCCGCCTTCTGGATGCCGCCCCAGGTGTAGGTGATGACCCGGCCGGGTGGCGGTGCGCCCATCATGCGGGCGGCGAGCGAGCGCATGAAATCGCTGGTGCTCTCATCCTGTTCGAACCCGACATGCAGGGCGATGGGACGGTCCGCGCGCTCCTTCCGGCCAAGATCGACCGGCTCGATATCCGACCGGTCCACCCGCCAGCGCCAGGACAGCACCGGCTTGTCCGCCTCTGCCTTCCCGGCACTGCGGTAGAGCACGGCGACGCTGCCCTTCGCCTCCACCTCGATGCCGCCCTGTTCCAGCTGCCGGAATTGTGCGGGCGGCGGATCGAAGGTCAGCAGCTTCCAGCCAGCCCCGGTCAGCGCCGGATCGACCGGCTGCGCCGAAGCGAACCCGGGCAGCGCCAACAGGCACAAAAGCACAGCGGCAAGGATGCGGGCGAAACGGACCATACCCATAAAGAAAGGCCGGGGCCGCGTCGGAACAAGGAAATCCCGAAAATAAAGCTGGCGCGCTAGACAGGGCCAGGGCGGATTTTATAGTGGCAGATGAAGATGAGGCATTCCTAACCCGATGGAATGGAGGGGTGATGGCGCTTTCCGAAACTGCCCTTGCTATCGTCGGCAATGGCGACCTGTATCGCTGGAACAAGGCCGCGCCAGTTGGCACGCCGGTTGTCGTGACCTATGCGTTTTCAAGCACCAAGCCCGCTTACGACGGCAACCCCCGCACAGACTTCACCGCCTTCTCGTCGACACAGCAGGCCCATGCGAAGCTGGCGCTGGATGCCTGGGCGGCCGATAACGGCATCGCCTTCGTCGAGGTGCCGGAAAGTGCTGGCGGGCAGATCCGATTCGCCCTGTTCGATTTCAACGCCGACGGCATCGATTTCAGCGGCTTCGCCTACTACCCCAGTTACGTCACCATCACCCAGAACGGCGTGCGCAGCACGGAGAACAGCTATAACGGCCTCGGCGGCGACGTGTTCATGGATGTGGTAGGATTCGGCGGCGACAGCAGCATGGCACCGCGCGAACGCGGCTTTTCGCTGCTGCTGCACGAGATCGGCCATGCGCTGGGCTTCAAGCATCCCTTCGAGGGCGACCCCAGGATCGTGGATAGCGCAGCCGTTGGTACCCAGACCCTGCTGTCCTACGAACGCTCACGTTCCGCCACGGAGATCGGCCCGGCGGACCGCGAAGCCATGCAATATTATTACGGCACGGCGAGCTACGCGACGGAATGGGACCCCACCACTCTGACGCTGCGACAGACCGGCACCAGCAACGGCGAGTGGATTCTGGGTACCGAGCTGGGCGATGTGATCTATGGCCAGTTCGGCGGCGATACGCTGATGGGTGGCCTCGGCAATGACGAGCTGCGCGGCGGCAAGGGCCGCGATTCCATCATGGGCGGGGACGGCAACGACACGATTTATTCCGGCCTCGGCTTCGACACGCTGACCGGCGGAGCCGGCGACGATGTGTTCATTGTACGCGGCTACGATTCGCGTTTTCCCAACGCCGACCTTGAGCCGACCATCACCGATTTCGGCAATGGCAATGACCGGATCGGCATCGAAGGGGTTACAGACGGTCAGATCGCCGGAATCCTCGCCACGCAGCAGAGCGTGTCCGGGCAGGTCGGCGTAACGATCAATGTGACGGGCACGAAAACGGCGACCATCACCGTGCTGGGCGTCTCAAGGCTGGACAGCAGCGACGTGTTTGCGGCGACAGACCTGATCGCCTGACAGCCTATTTGCGGGCGATGACGCCGTCTAGCAGAGGTCCGAGCGCGCCCAGCTTGCGGCGGCTGGCCTGCAGATCGACCGCGTTCCGGTCGGCCAGAATCCAGGGCAGCGGCCTGTTATCCAGCTTCACATCGGCGAACATCTCGGCCTGCGTCAGCCTTCCGTCGCCATTCAGATCGTAATTGGAAAACAGGGTCGGCAGCCCCGCCGAATCGACCAGCATCAGCCCCATGACGATGGAGCCCTGCTGGCGCGGCGGCAGGCTCTTGCCCTTGGTCAGCACCCATTGTTCGGTCAGCCGGCGCACGCGCTGGATTTCGGCAAGCTCCAGCACGCCGTCGCGGTTGGCGTCGGCAAAGGCCCAGCCGGCATCGATGCAGCGCTGCGCCGGCTTGATCTCGCAGACCGACCGGTTGGTCTCGATCAGCCGGTCCAGCGCCGGCACGTCTGCCAGAACGGCGGCTGGCAGCAGCAGGGCAGCAGCGAAGGTGAAGCGCGAAAGAGTTTTCATGCCGTCTAGATAAGCCGAACTTCGCGGCAAGACGAAGGCAAAACGCCTCATATTCCCTCTCCCCTTGCGGGAGAGGGACGCGGAGGCTTAGTCGCGAAGCGAATTAGCCGCAGCTGGGTGAGGGGTAATGCCAAGGACAGTGCCGCCCCCTCACCCGGTTCGCTATCGCTCACCACCCTCTCCCGCCAGGGGAGAGGGTTTCTGCACATCCCCCCGCCCCCCCTGCATGCCGCCATGCGCGCCACGCCGCCGATAAGCGATTGCGCATGAAGCCCGCCCGCGCTGCAATAGCCTCAATAACAAAGGGGAGCTTCATGAGCACGACACGCATCGCCGATATCGGCTGGGCCATCCTGTGGGACGCGGAGGCGAAACGGCACGTCTACAGGCAGGGCATCGACATCGTCTTCACCGACGACCGCATCACCCATATCGGCCCCGGCTATACCGGCCCAGTGGACAAGACCATCGACGGCACAGGCCTCATGGTCATGCCGGGGCTGGTCGATATCCATTCCCACCTGCTGTCGGAGAATGTCGGGCGCGGCGTCACCGAGGAGATCGGCAACCCGGCGCTGTACATGAGTGGCGTCGCCGACCCGAAGCCTTTGTTCCTGCCCGGCCATTCGATGGACAGCGACACGCTGGCCGCCGAAGGGCTGCGCGCCGCCACGCGCATGGCGATCTCGGAGCTGCTGCTGAGTGCCACCACCACGGTGGTCGATCTCGCCATCCCCTATGAGGGCTGGCTGGACACGCTGGCCGAGACCGGCATCCGCTCCGTCGCCGCGCCGATGTACCGCTCCGCCGCCTGGGTCGCGCGCACCGGCCACACGGTCGAGTATGACTGGGACGAGAAGGCCGGCCGCAAGGCGATGGACGCCGCCTTCCGCACCATGGACCTGGCCGTGCAGCATCCCAGCGGGCGGTTGTCCGCCATGGTCAGCCCGGCGCAGGTCGATACCTGCTCCGTCGAGCTGCTGCGCGACAGCAACGACATGGCGAAGGAGCGTAACTGGCCGATCACCCTGCATACCGGCCAGTGCGTGTGGGACCATCTGGAGATCACCCGCCGGCATGGCCTCACCCCCGTGCAGTGGCTGGGCGATATCGGCCTGCTGTCGGACCGCATGATCCTCGCGCATGCCATCTTCCTGGACCACCATTCCTGGATCCGCTGGCACACCCATCGCGACGTGCCGTTGCTGGCCGAGACCGGCACCCGTGTCGCGCATTGCCCGCTGGTGTTCAGCCGCTATGGCCAGATGATGGAAAGCTTCGGCCAGTATGTGAAGGCCGGCGTCGCCATGGCCATCGGCACCGACACCCAGCCGCACAACATGCTGGAGGAGATGCGCCTCGCCGCCACGCTGGGCCGGATCGGCGGCCGGCATGTGGAGGACACCAACATCGGCGAGGTGTTCCATGCCGCCACCATCGGCGGGGCGGAGGCGCTGGGCCGCGATGATCTGGGCCGCATTGCCGTTGGCGCCAAGGCCGATATCGTGCTGGTCGATCTCGCCCACCCCGCCATGCGGCCGGTGCGCGACCCGCTGCGCAGCCTGGTCTATTCCGCCGCCGACCGCGCGGTCCGGGAAGTCTATGTCGATGGCCGCCAGCTGGTGCGCGACGGCAAGGTGCTGACGGTGGACCGCGACGAGGCCGCCGACACGCTGCAGAAGGTGCAGACCGACATGCTGCAGGCTGTTTCCAAGCGCGACCGGCTGCACCGCAAGGCAGAACAGGTCTCCCCGCTGTCGCTGGCGCGGGGATGATTCGCAAAACTGTCATTGCCGGGCTTGACCCGGCAATCCAGAGCCACGGTCTGAAACTGTGCAGGCATGGCGCCGCCCCTGGATGCCCGGATCAAGTCCGGGCATGACAAACGAAACCAAAACAACAACCAAAATCTGGAGGAATTGATGGAACGGATCGGCTTTATCGGGCTTGGGGCGATGGGCCGCCCGATGGCGCGCAACCTGCTGCGCGGTACCGGCGCGCAAATGATCGTCTATGACATGAACCCGGACGCGGTGGCAGCATTGGTCGCCGAGGGGGCGACAGCCGCCGGCAGCATCGCCGAGGTCGCGGCCAATGCCGACATCATCGTCACCATGCTGCCGGACTCGCCGGATGTGGAGGCGGTCGTGCTCGGCCCCGGCGGGCTGGCCGAGTCGGCCGGCGCGGAAATGCTGGTGATGGATATGAGCACCATCGACCCGTCCGTCACCGACCTGCTGTCGAAGGCGCTGGGCGAGCGCGGCCACGGCTTCGTCGATGCGCCGGTCGGGCGCACCGTGACCTTCGCCGAACAGGGCAAGTCACTGTTCATGGTCGGCGCCAGCTCCAACGATTTCGGCCGTGTGAAGCCGCTGCTGGAGGCGATGGGCAACACCATCCATCATTGCGGCGCGCCGGGGGCCGGCATCCGCACCAAGCTGGTGAACAACTACATCGCCATCGTGATGAACCAGGTGAATGCCGAGGCGCTGGCGCTGATCCAGCATTTCGGCCTCGCGCTGCAGCCGACGCTGGACGTGGTGAACGGCACCACGGCGACCAACGGCCACCTCGTCACCAACTACCCGTCAAAGGTGCTGAAGGGCGATCTCGACCCCGGCTTCCGGGTGAAGCTGGCCGATAAGGACCTGAACCTGGCGCTGGACGCGGCACGGACCGCCGACATCCCGATGTTCCTCGGCCATGCGGCACGCGAATGCTATGGCCTTGCCCGGGCGTCGGGGCATGCGGAGACCGACTGGACCGTGCTGGTCGATCTCGCCTGCGCCCGCGCCGGGCTGAAGCCGCCGCGTCTGTAGGGGGCCTTAGCGGATCAGCTGCTCGATGAAGCCCTCGCCGAGGCCGTTCTGGCGGTAATAGGCGCGGAACTTCTCGATGCGGGTGAACACATCCTCATAGCCGGTCTGCTTGCCGTTCTCATCGACATAGAGCAGAGGGCCCATATTGTGGAACAGCGTGGTCATGTGCCCGACCTTGGGATCGACCACCAGCGTATGGGTCTCGCCCGCCGGCTCGAAGATGAAGGTGCCCTTGGTGGCGACCCAGTCATGCTCCAGGTAGCCCCAGGCGCCGTCCAGCGTGTAGCCGGTGACCATCGCCGGATGGCGGTGCCGGCTGACGATCCCGCCGGCCTTCGCCTTCAGGATGTTCACCCAGCTGCCCTGCACGACATTCAGCATCAGCGGGCGGATCCAGACATTGTCGGAAAGCTGCATCCACATGCGCTCATCATCGCCGGAAGTGTCGATCACCAGTTCCGGCGCCGCATCCATCGGCAGCGGGACACGCACGAAATTCTTGCCCGGCTTGCCCGGCGCAAGCTCCTCCGTCATCGGCACCACATTGCTGCTCATCTTGTAAATCCTCCCAAAGGGCTATTGGCCAGAGTGGCTATTGGCTTCAGGCGACAGCATACACATAAGAAAAGCCGGTTAAACACTGCGCGCGGCGCATGGGCACCACGCGGGAGATTCACAGGAGCGGGATTCTGCACTAGCATCCGCAGCGATGATGAGACGCCCTACCCTTTCCCTGGCACTCGCCGCCCTGCTGGCCCTCACGGCATTGCCGGCGGGCGCGACGCCGCTGGTCGATCAGCAGCACACCATGGCGCTTGGCTGGGACTATAAGGGGCAGACTGGCCCCGCCTTCTGGAGCAGCCTGTCGCCATCCTACTGGGCCTGCGGCAATGGCATCCGGCAATCGCCCATCGATGTGACAGCGGTCACCCTGGCCGACCTGCCGCCGCTGACGCTGAAATATCCCGGCGGCGCGCTGTCGGTGATGAATACCGGGCGCGTACTGAAGCTGCGCGGCGGGCCGCGTGACGTGCTGGATAGCGGCTGGAGCGCCTACAATCTGCGCCACATCGATATCCGCGTGCCGGCCGAGCACCGGCTGGACGGGCGGGAATTCGCCGCCGAGTTGCAGCTTGTGCATCAGCGCGCCGACGGCCATGTGGCGATCCTGTCGGTGCTGATGGATGAGGGGCGCCCGAACCGCGGCATCGACCGGGTGCTGGCCGCCCTGCCCAGCGGATCGGGGCTAGAGCGCACCCTGCCCGACCAGAGCTTTTCCGCCCACGAACTGCTACCCGACGATCTCTCCTACGCCCGCTACACCGGGTCGCTGACCGTGCCGCCCTGCACCGAGCGGGTCGACTGGTTCGTGCTGCGGCGCCCGCTCACCCTGTCCGCCGAACAGGCGCGCCTGCTGCGCGAGGCGGTCGGCGGCACCGGCAATGCCCGCCCGCTGCAACCGCGCAATGGCCGGGAAATCCCCGCTACCCGCAACTGACGGATCAGCGGGGCGCCGGCGGCGGTTCCGCGCCGCCCCTATCGCCGAAGAACCGGAACAGGTCGCGCAGGAAGCCCGGTGCCAGCGCGGTCAGCGGATTCACCGTGATGCGCGGATTTTCCGACGGTCCGTCGAGGCGGAACTCGGTCGCCAGCAGCCCCTCATCCTTGCCGCCGACGATCAGCGGGCCCAGCAGCGGGATCGAGCCCAGCGCCTGGCTCAGCTGATAGGCCGGCACGATCAGCCCGGAGAGGTCGAGATTGCCCTTCCCGTCATCGATCACGCCGTCGACCGACAGGCCGATGGCCGCCCCCACAGCACGGGCATTGCGGATGCGCGTCACCTTCTCCTTGCGCTCGATATCGGCGGTCAGGCGGGTGAAGGCGATGCCCTCGCCGGCCAGCGCCGACTGGATATCCTTGGACGCGGTGACACGCAGCACCTCGGCCAGCGCCTCGGCGCGCACGATGCGGAAATCGGCGATGTCGAGCGCCGCCTGCATCGGCTTGCGGAAATCGTCAAAATCACCGCGGCCATCGGCACGCAGGCGGCCGCCCACCATGCGGTCGAACAGGCCGAAACTGCGCAGCGCAGCGCCGGCATCGTCCGACACCAGGATGAATTCGTGCCCGCCGCCGGTGGCCGGCGTGGCCACGAGGTCGAAGCGCCCCGCCTCCGCCAGCCGCCCGGCCAGCTTCACATCGCGCCAGGTCGTGCCGTCATGCACCAGATTGGCCTCGACCCCATCGAGCAGCCGGTCATCCTCCAGCAACACACGCTGGAACCGGCCATTCACCTGCAAGGGCGGGAAGCTGGGCGGCGTATCGTCCGCCGTGTCCTCATTCTCGTCCTCTTCCAGGACCGGGCGCAGATCGAGGTTGCGCCCCGACATATCGATCAGCAACAGCCCGTCAGGCTGCCGGACGACGCTGCCCGCGATATCGGTCTCTCCCAGCTTCAGCTCGGTGAAATCGACGCGGCGCAGATGCTCGAAATCCGGCATGAACACCGCCTGCCCGGCCGCCGCCAGATCGGAAGCCGCAATCTGGAACCGCTCGAAGCGGGGATCGCCACTCTTCGGGATCACGATATCCAGCCGCGCCGTGCCGGCGGTCTGCGGCGGCTTGCTCCAGCCCACCTCCGGCAGCGACAGGGTGGCATCGAGCAGATCGTGGGTCGCCGATATGCGATCCGTACCGTCGCTGGCCTGCCGGTAGTCAATCTCGGTCGGGACCGGGCCGGTGACATAGGGTTGCAGGAAATCGAACCCAAGCCGCTTGCGCGCGGCATCGTCCAGCGCACCGGACGCCGTGATGCGCCGGCGCACCGGGACGTTGGTGCGGAATTCCTCACGCCAGGTCAGCGGGATCGGCACATCGGAGAAGCGGCCCGTTCCCTTGATGGTCATGCCGCGCCCGTCCAGCGTCAGCGCCAGCTCGCCATCCTTGAAATCCTGGTCCAGCAGGATTTTCTTCAGCGCGACGTCGCGCATGTTGGCCGCCGCCGCCAGCTTCACCCGGTCGAGGCCCAGATCATTCACCAGCGGGAACTGGAACACCAGCCGCGCCGCCGCCAGCCCGTCCACATTGGCCGGCGGAATGCCCAGCGCGGTCGCATAATCCAGCGGCTTGTGGTCGATGACGCGCATGACGTCGCGCAACGGGCCGCGCACCACCACCTCGATGTCAGCCTGTTCGGAATCGCCATCGAGGCCGGTCATGTCGATGGTCGCAGGACCGGCCACCAGATCGTAAAGCCGGCCGCTCTCCACCTCGATTTTGAACCGTCCGGGCGAGAATTCCGCGCGCCCCGCCGTCTCCAGCACCGGCGGCAAGGGGCGCATATAATGGGTGGTCACGCCGTCAAAGGCGATCTCGCCGTTGAAATCCTCCACCTCGATAGCGCCGGGATCGTCCCGTGCCATCTTCCCGCGCAGCGAGATGCGCGCCCGCGACACGCCGCCGCCTTCCAGATTCTTCGTCACCCAGTCGCGCGGATTGCGCCCCACCTCGCGCGGCCAGTATCCGGCCAGATCGTCGGTGGCGACATTCTCCGCCACCGCCTCGGCCACCAGCCCGTAGCTGCCGGTATCGCCGACATCGATCAGTGTGCCGGTCAGGCTGAGGCGCGGCCCGGCCTTGGCCGCCGTCCCCAGATCGATAACCAGGCTGGGCAGCATCAGCATCTTGCTGTCGCGGCGGTAGGTCAGGCTGGCCTCGATGGCGCGCACCGGCAGCGGCAAATCGTACAGCGTCGGCAGCTCGATCTGGCCGCTCTCTCCGCGCACCTGCACCTCGATGCTGCGCGCGATGGTCAGCGCCTCAGCCTCGACCTCCAGGCTGCCGGACAGCGGCAGGCCGATGGCGCTCAGCGCCGCCAGCTCCGGCACCTTGCGGGCCAGCACATCCGGCTCCAGCCCGCTGAATTCCACGGACAGGCGCGAGGTGCGGTCGGTCAGCCGGTGGCTGCCGTCAAAGCTGAGGATCAGCGGCATGGTGCCGACATCGAATTCCAGCCGCCCGCGGCTGCGCAGCCCGCGTTCGCCGCGCCGCAGCAATATGTCGGCGCTGGGTACCGACCAGCGCGTGCCCAGCGCCAGATCGATGATGGTCAGGCTGGCGCGCCGCACGCGCACAACCTCCAGATAGCCGGTGATGCTGCCGGGATCGGGCGCGCGGTTCAGCTCGTCCAGGATGGCGGAGAGCGCATCGCCACCCGCCGCCGGCTGTGCAGGTTCCGCCCCTTCCGGCGGCCCAAGCCTGAGGCTGCCGTCGCGCAGCCGCACGACCGAGAAGGAGGGTTCGACCGCTTCGATCTCCACCGGCGCCAGCAGGCCGCGCAGCAAGCCGCGCAGGCTGAAGCGGATCTGGATCGCCGGTACTGTCGCGGTCGGCCCGCCCGCATCGCCGGCGATACGGGCATCCGTCGCCTCCAGCTTCAGGGATTTTTCTTCCGCCTCCCAGACGATCTGCGTGCGCTCCAGCGCGACATCGTAGCCCGGCAGGGCCTGTTCGAGGGCGGCTTCGGTATAGGTGCGCAGGAAATCCAGCGGGATTGGCCCGGCGGTCAAGCGCCAGAAGGCCAGCATCAGCAGAACGCTGAGCGCCGCGACCGAGCCGGCCATCACCTCAAGGGCGATGACGGCGCTTCGCCGCAAGGTCGGGCGCCGAATCACTGTGTTTCATTCCTCCCGCTGCGGGATTTAGGCTTGCGCGACCGCCGAACGACCGTCATGCAGAGGCTTGACGCCGGCATCGCGACCACCCCCAGCATAGCGTTATGACCAATTTGACCCTTCTACTTCAATCAAAACAACAGCCGCGCCCGGCAAACCCGCAGGCCGCCTCCATCGGCATGGAGCGCTGGATCGAGACCGCCGACCGCACCGACGATCCGGACCTGGCCGGCTTCGCCCGGCAGATGGCGGAAACGCCCGATGCCCGCGCCCTGCTGGAGGCGCTGTTTGGCAACTCGCCCTTCCTGACAGACTGCCTGCTGAAGGATATCGGCTTTGCCCGGCTGCTGTTCCAAGACGGTGTGGACCAGGGTTTCGCCAATGCCCTCGCCCAATGTGATCTAGCCGGCGAAAGCGACGATATGAAGGCGCTGATGAAGGAGCTGCGCCGCGCCAAGCGCCAGGCGGCCCTGTCCATCGCGCTTGCCGACATCACCGGGCAATGGACGCTGGAGCAGGTAACGCAGGCGCTGAGTGCGCTGGCCGAACGCAGCCTTCAGGTCGGCGCCGACTTCCTGCTGCGGATGCTGGCGAAGCAGGGCAAGCTGCCGCTCGCCAACCCGGACAATCCCAGCGAGGGTAGTGGCCTCGTCATCCTGGGCATGGGCAAGCTGGGCGCGCGGGAACTGAACTATTCCAGCGATATCGATCTGATCGTCTTCTATGACGACGAGCTCCCGCTCTATGCGGAGATCGAGAGCCTGCGCCAGCCGATGGTGCGCCTGACCCAGGATCTGGTGAAGATCATCGAGGAGCGCACAGTGGACGGCTATGTCTTCCGCACGGATCTGCGCCTGCGCCCCGATCCCGGCGCCACGCCAGTCGCGGTGTCGGTGGCGGCGGCGGAATCCTACTACACCAGCGTCGGCCAGAACTGGGAACGCGCCGCCATGATCAAGGCCCGGCCGGTTGCCGGCGATATCGAGGCCGGCCAGCGCTTCCTGTCGCACATCGCGCCCTATATCTGGCGCAAGCATCTGGATTTCGCGGCGATCCAGGACATCCATTCGATCAAGCGCCAGATCGCCGCGCACAAGGGCGGGCGGACCATTGCGGTGCTGGGCCACAATATCAAGCTGGGGCGCGGCGGCATCCGCGAGATCGAATTCTTTGCGCAGACCCAGCAGCTGATCTGGGGCGGGCGCAACGCCGACCTGCGCATTTCCGACACCTGCAGCGCGCTGGACGCGCTGGTCCGCGCCGGACGCATCACCGAGGCGGTGGCCGAGGAGATGAAGACGGCCTACCGCTTCCTGCGCCAGGTCGAGCACCGGCTACAGATGATCGAGGATGCCCAGACCCAGACCCTGCCGAAGGACGATGCCGGTATCGAGCGGCTGGCCGCCTTCCTGGCCTATCCCGATGGCGAGGCCTTCCGGCGCGACCTGCTGCACCATCTGCAGACCGTCGAGACCCATTACAGCGAGCTGTTCGAGGAATCGCCCAGCCTGACCGTGGCCGGCGAGCAGGCGCGCGGCAACCTGGTCTTCACCGGCGGCGAGAGCGACCCGGACACGCTGGAGACGCTGGCGGAGATGGGCTACGACAATCCCGAGCGTGTGGCCAGCCTGGTGCGCGGCTGGCATCATGGCCGCTACCGCGCGACGCGCAGCGAGCGTGCCCGGCAGATCCTGACCGAGCTGATGCCGCTGCTGCTGGAAACGCTGTCGCGCTCTGCCTCGCCCGATACCGCCTTCCTGCGCTTCGACCAGTTCCTCTCCCGGCTGCCGGCCGGCGTGCAGCTGTTCTCCATGTTCCAGGCCAATCCGAAGCTGCTGGAAGCGGTGGCGCAGGTGATGGGCGGCGCCCCCTTCCTGGCGGAACAGCTGAGCCGCCGGCCCGGCCTGCTGGAAAGCCTGCTGACCGAGCCGGACGTCGCGGCCCTGCAATCCGCCGAGGCGCTGCAGCGCGATCTCGACCAGGCGCTGGGGCTGGCTGGCGACTATCAGGATGTGCTGGATATCGTGCGACGCTGGAACAACGACCGCCGCTTCCTGATCGGGCTGCATATCCTGTCCGGCAAGCTGGATGCGGATGCCGCCGGTCCGCTGCTGACCCGCGTGGCGGAAACCGCGATCCGCGCGCTGCTGCCGCATGTCGAGGCGGATTTCGCGCGCCAGCACGGCATGCCGCCGGGCCCCGGGGGCGGCACCGGCGGCATCGCGGTGGTGGCGCTGGGCAAGCTGGGCGGCGGCGAGATGACCATCGGCTCCGACCTCGACCTCGTCTTCCTGTATGACGCGCCGATCGACGCCCAGTCCGACGGGCCGCGCCCCCTGCCCGCCGTGCAGTATTACGCCCGGCTCGGCCAGCGGCTGATCTCGGCGCTGACCGCGCAGACCGGCGAGGGCGATGTCTATCCAGTGGATATGCGGCTGCGTCCCTCGGGCAAGACCGGTCCCATCGCCTCCAGCCTGGAAAGCTTCGCAAAATACTACGCCGAGAGTGCCTGGACCTGGGAGTTCATGGCCCTGACCCGCGCCCGGCCCGTCGCCGGGCCGGAGGCGCTGCTCGACGAAGCGGCAGCGGTGATCCGCCGCATCCTGACGCAACAACGCGACCCGGCCACCTTGCTGGCCGATGTGGCCGACATGCGTCACCGGGTCGAGAAGGAAAAGCCCGGCGCCATCCTGTGGGATGTGAAGATGGGGCGCGGCGGGCTGGTCGATGTGGAGTTCGCTGTCCAGTATCTGCAGCTGCGCCACGCCGCGGAACGGCCTGATGTGCTGGACCAGAACACCACCGCCGCCTATGAAAAGCTGGTCGGAGCAGGCTGCCTGCCGGCGGAAACGGGCGCCACGCTGATCGCCGCAACCCGGCTGTGGCGGCGCCTGCAGGGGCTGCTGCGCATTGCCGTCGGCGATGCCGCCTTCGATGAGGAGGCCGCGACGCGCGACCAGAAGGACGCGCTACTGCGGGCCGGCGGCGCGGTTGACTTCGACGGGCTTAAGCAGAATATCCTCGCCACTGCCGAACAGGCGCTGGCGTGCTATCGCGCGCTGATCGACGATCCCGCAGCCGCACTGCCGAAACCATCCCAGCAGGAGAAGACGAAATGACCGTGAATGTTGGCGACAAGGCCCCCGATTTCTCGATGCCGACCGATGGCGGCGGATCGGTTTCGCTGTCCGGCCTGAAGGGCAAGAAGGTGGTGCTGTATTTCTACCCTAAGGACGATACGCCCGGCTGCACCAAGGAGGCCTGCGCCTTCCGCGACGCGCTGCCCGACTTCTCCGGCGTCGATGCGGTGGTGATCGGCGTCTCGCGCGATCCGGTGAAGAGCCACGACAAGTTCAAGGCCAAGTACGAGCTGAACTTCCCCATCGCCTCCGATGAGGATGGCAAGGCATCGGAAGCCTATGGCACCTGGGTCGAGAAGAGCATGTACGGCAAGAAGTACATGGGCATGGAGCGCTCCACCTTCGTCATCGATGGCCAGGGCGTCGTGCGCAATGTCTGGCGCAAGGTGAAGGTCGATGGCCATGCCGCCGAGGTGCTGAAGGCGGTACAGGCGATCTAGGGCTT
This sequence comes from Oceanibaculum indicum P24, assembly GCF_000299935.1. NCBI lineage: Bacteria > Pseudomonadati > Pseudomonadota > Alphaproteobacteria > Rhodospirillales > Oceanibaculaceae > Oceanibaculum > Oceanibaculum indicum. Next base: position 91,679 of record NZ_AMRL01000001.1, read on the forward strand.
GCAGGTAAAGATTGCATGTCCTATCTCCCCTCTCGGACCGTCACCCTCGGCCTTGTGCCGAGGGTCCAGGGTTCCGCTTGTCGAGGCCAAGACAGGCTGAACCCTGGATTCCCGGGACAAGCCCGGGAATGACAACCGAATAAATATGCGCCGGGACGACCCGGCGCCTTTTTCATCCTGTTGAAGGGGACGGCCCCTTCCCGACCCGATGGCGCGTTGCATCGCGCGGGAGGTTGCCATGGCATGGGTCGCCCTGTTCTTCGCCGGACTGTTCGAGATCGGCTGGGCCGTCGGCCTGAAATACACCGAAGGCTTCAGCCGGCTCTGGCCGTCGCTGGGCACCATCGCCGCGATGGCGGCCAGCTTCTTCCTGCTGGCCTTCGCGCTGAAGACACTGCCGCTGGGCACCGCCTATGCAATCTGGACCGGCATCGGCACGGTGGGAACGGTCGTGCTGGGCATCTTCCTGTTCAACGAAGCCGCCGATGTCATCCGCATCGGCTGCATCGCCATGATCGTCGCCGGCATTGTCGGGCTGAAGCTCATCACCCCTGCCTGACCCGATGGACGACCTGCCCTTCGCCAGCCTGACCGAGGCCGCTGTCGCCGTGCTGGAAACTGCCGATCCGGCGGCGAAGGCTCGGCTCGGCCGACAGGTTGCTGAAGCCTGGCGCGGCGGCGTACTGAAATCACTTGGGGATACTGTTCCGCCCGACCGGCCGGCGCGGCCGGAAAAGCCGGAGCTGCTGCCGCCCAACCAGGTGAAGAAGCGCAAGATCACCGCCGCCCCCGCCGGACGCGCGGCGCTGCTGCACGCGCTGGCGCATATCGAGCTGAACGCCATCGACCTCGCCTGGGACATCGCCGCGCGCTTCGCCGGTGAAGACCTGCCGCGTGCTTTCTTCGACGACTGGGTGCAGGTGGCCGATGACGAGGCGCGGCACTTCCTGATGCTGTGCGACCGGCTGGCGGCGCTGGACAGCTTCTATGGCACCCTGCCCGCCCATGACGGGCTGTGGGAAGCCAGCCAGAACACCGCGCACGACCTGCTGGCGCGCCTCGCCGTAGTGCCGCTGGTGCTGGAGGCGCGCGGGCTGGATGTGACGCCGGCCATGGTGGAGAAGCTGCGCGCCGCCGGCGACGAGGCCAGCGCCGACGCCCTGCAGATCATCCATGATGACGAGATCACCCATGTCGCCGCCGGCCGGCGCTGGTTCGAATGGGCGGCGGAACGGCGCGGGCTGGAGCCGGTCTCCACCTATCACCAGCTGGTACGCGCGCATTTCCGGGGTCTGCTGAAGCCGCCCTTCAACAAACCCTCGCGCGATCTGGCCGAGTTCAAGGCGGTCTATTACGAGCCGTTGGCCATACCTTTAGAGACGCTTCCTCAGTAAGGCAGCCCGCCGCCCAGCAACAGCGACACGGCAATGGCGGCGGCGACCGGCAGCAGCGCCACCAGACCGTGCATCACCGGCACCAGCAGCTTTGCCACCCCGCCCGACCCGAAGCCCAGCCGTGCCGCCAGCGGATCGCCGAAGAAGCACAGCAGCAGCAGCGCCAGCGCGATGGGATTGGCATTGCCGAACAGGAATGCCAGCGCGGCCAGCGCCATCAGCACCACGCCGCCGAACAGGGCCGCCGCACCGAACGGGCTTGAAAAGGCGAGCCAGGCCAGCAGGAAATAACCGGCAATCGCGGCGGCCATGCCGCCCGCCATCTGGCCGAAGGAAGCACTGCCGGTCAGCGTGACGACCAGCGCCAGCCCGAAGCCCGCCGCCAGCAGCTTGGCGGCGGCAATGGCGCCATCCTCCGCCACCTGCGAGAGGCGGAACAGCGCGATGCCGCCCAGCGCCCAGCAGCCCGCCAGCGCGATGCCGGTACTCACCGGCATGCGCATCAGCGGAGACCAGGCGAGCCAGACCAGCACACCGGCGAGGCCGAGAACCGCCACCGTCAGCGCGGTGGTGCGTTTCACCGGCCGTGTATCCAGCAGGAAGCCCAGCACGGCGGCGGCCAGCCCGACATGCGCGAGCTTCGGCAGGGCTGCCGGCGGCAGGAAGGGCGGCAGGCCGAAGGTCAGCGCGTAGCTGACCAGCCAGCCGACCGGAATGCCGACTCCGGCCAGCAATGCACCGCGGCCCGGCCCGCCGGCCAGCCGCATGACCAGCCCGACCAGCAGGGATGTGACGAAGGGGAAAAGGGCGCTCTGGCCGAACGGCCCGGAGACGAGGCTGTGGATCATGGACATCATGGGTGCAGAATCCGCGGCGCCTAACGCGCCGTCAATTGCCGGGCGATCTCGGCCAGGCGCGGGCCGGCCTCGTTCTTAAGATAGTCGGGCGACAGGATGAAGGACGGCCCGCCGCAATTCAGCGCGAACACCGCCGACCGGTCCGCCGACAGCAGCGGCACGCCGACCGCGTGCACATCCGACTGCCAGTCACCCAGCGAGAGGCAGAAGCCATAGCGGTCCATCTCCTCCATCGCCTTCTCGATGCCGGCCTTCACCGCCGGATAACGGTCCGGGAAACGCTCGCGCATCGACTCCATCAGATAGTCCCGCTCGGCCTCCGGCAGCACGCTCAGCAACGAGCGCCCCATCGCCGTGGTCGCGATCGGCACGCGCGAGCCGACATCGAGGCGCAGCGTCACCGTGCCCGGCCCCTTGCAGCATTCGACATAGACCATCGACAGCCGGTCGCGGGTGCCGAGCGCGACCGAGGCATTGGCGTCATTGGCGAGGTCCTGCATCAGCGGCCGCGCGCGTTCGCGGATATCGAGGCCCGACAGCATCGCATAGCCCAGCGCCAGCACGCCGGAACCCAGCTGATAGACGCCCAGCCGTTCGGAATAGGTCAGGTAGCCCAGCCGTGTCAGCGTATAGGTCAGGCGGGAGATGGTCGGCTTCGGCAGGCGAGTGCGCTCGGCGATTTCCTGGTTGCCCAGCCCCACATCGCCGGGCCGGAAGCAGCGCAGCACATCCAGCCCGCGCGCCAGCGCGGTGACGAACTGCCGGTCCTTCGCTTCCTCCTCCAGAAGATCATCCTCGTAGAGCGGCACATCCTTTCCGCTGGCTTCCGCAGATTTCAACATCATGTGCCCCGTGCAACCCCGTCCGTTCTTCGCCACGCATTGTTGCAGCGCAGCATTCTCTTTACTATCGCATCAGTATAACGGAATTTCATTTTGCCACGCGGAATAATCCGCCCGCGCAACAGAGAACATCCCGGACAGAATCGGAATGGCAACAGAGAGCAAGCCCGTACCGCCCGCGCGCCCTGCCCCCGCGCGCCCTGCCATGGGACTTGCCCTGCTGGTCGTGGTGCTGGCGACGCTGGCGGAACGGGCCTTTGGCCTGCATGACGCGCAATATGTGGCGGCGGCGGCCTATCTCGCCTTCGTTTTGGGCTGCCTGCCCCGGCTGGGGCGGCGAGAGACCATCCTGCTGTCGGTCGCGGCGGTCCTGACGGCACTGGCCATTCTCTGGCGGGACGATCCGATAACGCCCCTGCTGCAGGGGCTGGATACCGCCACCTACATGGCGACCTTTCTGCTGACGCTGGGCATGCTGCGCACGGCAGCGGCAACCTCCCCCGCCGTGCTGGAATGCGGCATCTACCTCACCCAGCAGCCGCCGGGCCGGCGCTATGTTGCCTTGCATACCGGCGGACACCTGCTGGGGCTGCTGCTGAATTTCGGCGTGCTGAACCTGCTGGGCCCGATGATCCGGCGCGGGGTGGAAAGCGGCGATCCCTCGCTGGCGGAAATCCGCGAGCAGCGCCAGATCTCCGCCGTGCTGCGCGGCTTCCCCACCATCCTGCTGTGGTCGCCGGCCACCATCACCCAGGCGCTGATGGTCAGCCTGCTGCCGGGCGTCGATCCTGCCCGATTGCTGATGCTGGGGCTTGCCCTCACCTTCATCCTGCTGGGCGTCGGCTGGCTGGAGGACCGTGTGCGCTGGCACAGCTTCCAGCGTGCCCGCGCCCATATCAAGCGCCCGCCCCCGCCGCCCGCCCCCTGGCGGGCCTTCGGCGGCATGATGCTGATCTGCGCCGCGCTGGCGGGGTCGGTGGTGCTGGTGAAGCTGGCGCTCGACATTCCCATCGTGCCGGCCCTCATCACCGCCATCCCCTGCGTCGTCATTGGCTGGATGGCGCTGCAGAATGCCGGGCTGGGCCTGCGCGATGCGGCCGTAACGACGGGGCAGAGGCTGCGCCAGATCGTGACCGTGTCCTTCCCCAACGCCTCGCCGGAGACGCTGACGCTCAGCTCCTCCGCCTTCATCGGCGTGCTGGTGGCCACCCTGCTGCCGCCCGAACTGGTGGCCGCCGCGATCCGCCCCCTTGAGGATCAGCCGATCCTGCTGCTGGCCATCATCATCGCCATCGTCCCGCTGGCCTCGCAGATCGCCTTCAACCCGATCATCTCCGTCGTGGTGCTGGGCGGCGCGCTGATCCGCGTGCCCGGCCTGCCGGTCGAGCCGACCATCCTGGCGCTGGCGCTGGCCTGCGGCTGGATGCTGGCGCTGCCCGGCTCCCCCTTCTCCATTCCCTGCCTGATCCTGGGCCGGCTGCTGAACCGGTCCGGCACCCAGATATCCTGGCGCTGGAACGGCATCTATACGCTGATGGCCTATGCCACGGTGCTGCTGTTCATCGCCTGCGCAAGGCTGATCTGATTTCGACAATTTCGCATTGCAGAACTGCCTTTCGCTTTTCTATAGTCGGGCAACCGCTAAAAAAAGCATTTGGGAGTGACGCCGTGGCCCTCGACCAGGAAACCTTCGACCAGCTTGTCCAGACCGTCCGCCGCTTCATCCGCGAGCGGCTTGTGCCGCTGGAGCGGCAGGTTGACGAAACCGACAGGATACCCGACGAGATCGTCGAGGAGATGAAGGAGCTGGGCCTGTTCGGCCTGTCGATCCCGCAGGAATATGGCGGCATCGGCCTGAATGTGACCGAGGAAGTGAAGCTGGCCTTCGAGCTGGGCTACACCTCGCCCGCCTTCCGCTCGATCATCGGCACCAACAACGGCATCGGCTCGCAGGGCATCGTCAATGACGGCACGCCGGAGCAGAAGGCGAAGTACCTGCCGAAGCTGGCCAGCGGCGAGATCATCGGCAGCTTCTGCCTGACCGAGCCGGATGTCGGTTCCGACGCCGCCTCGCTGCGCACCAGCGCACGCATGGACGGCAACGAATATGTGATCAACGGCACCAAGCGCTACATCACCAACGCGCCGCATGCCGGTGTCTTCACCGTGATGGCCCGCACCGACCCGGACAATAAGGGTGCCGGCGGCATCTCCGCCTTCGTCGTCGAGAATGGCCTGCCCGGCCTGAAGTTCGGCAAGGCCGACAAGAAGATGGGCCAGAAGGGCGCGCATGTCTGCGACGTCATCTTCGAGGATGTGCGCGTGCCCGCCGATTCGATCATCGGCGGCAAGGAAGGCATGGGCTTCAAGACCGCGATGAAGGTGCTGGACCGTGGCCGCATCAACATCGCCGCCGCCTGCGTCGGCGTCGCCCAGCGGCTGATCGAGGAGAGCGTGCGCTACGCCACGGAGCGCAAGCAGTTCGGCCAGGCCATCGCCAACTACCAGCTGATCCAGGCGATGCTGGCGGATTCGCAGACCGAATGCTACGCCGCCAAGATGATGGTGCTGGACGCCGCCGAGAAGCGCGACCGAGGCGAGAACACCATCCAGGAAGCGGCCTGCGCGAAATACTACGCCTCCGAGATGGTTGGCCGCGTCGCCGACCGCGCCGTGCAGATCCATGGCGGGGCGGGCTATCTGGCGGAATATAATGTGGAGCGCTTCTACCGCGATGTCCGCCTGTTCCGCATCTATGAGGGCACCTCGCAGATCCAGCAGCTCATCATCGCGCGCGAAATGCTGAAGCGGTTCGCCGGCTGAGCCGGCGATGGAGGCCGCCACCATGCGCTACACGACGCCGGCGCTGGATATCTACGACAATGTCTGGGATTCGATCCGCCACTGGGTCGAGGCCGCCCCCGACCTGCCCGCCATCGACCAGGAGGGCACGGTCTGGAGCTATGGCAGGCTGGGCGAGGCCGTCCGGACACTGACCGACTTCCTGACCGCGCATGACGTCGCAGCCGGCGACCGCGTGCTGTTCGTGATGGAGAACAGCGCCGGTGCCATCGCCGGCATGCTGGCGGCAATGAGGCTTGGCGCTTGGGCGATCCCGCTGAACGCGCGCCTGTCAGTCCGCGAGATCGACGAAATCCGCAAGCATGCCGGGCCGCGCGTCACGCTCTACACCACTGCCGTCTCGAAGGAGGCGCAGGCCCATGCCGAGCGCCACGGCGCGCGCGAAGCCCCCAGCCTGAAGGAAGCCGGGCTGCTCTATGCGCCTGCCGACGGCACCGTGCACCGCATGCCCAGCTTCGGCCCAGCGCGCGACCGGGTGGCGGCGCTGATCTATACCTCCGGCACCACCGGCAATCCCAAGGGCGTCATGCTGACGCACGGCAATCTGCTGTTTATCGCCGGGCGCAGCAGCCATGCCCGGCTGACCACGCCTGCCGACAAGGTCTATGCCGTGCTGCCGATCAGCCATGTGTTCGGGCTGGCCTCGGTGTTCCTCGGCAATATGTATCGCGGTGCGCAGCTGAAGCTGGTCTCGCGCTTCGTCCCGGCGGAGGCCGCGCGCTCGCTGGCCGAGGACGGCATCACCACCTTCCACGGCGTGCCGGCCATGTTCAGCCACCTGATCGGGCTGGCGGCCAGCAGCGGCCAGCCGGTGAAGGCGCCGAAGCTGCGCTACATGTCGGTCGGCGGCGCGCCGCTGGACCTGGCGCTGAAGCAGCGGGTGGAGGCGATGTTCGGCCTGCCGCTGAACAATGGCTATGGGCTGACCGAAAGCTCCCCCACCGTCTGCATGACGATGATCGGCAAGGAACGCGACGATGATTCCGTCGGTACGCTGCTGGACGGGGTGGAGGTTCGCATGGTCGATCCCGCCAGCGGCCTGGACGTGGCCACGGGTGGCGTCGGCGAGATGTGGGTGAAGGGCGGCCTGGTGATGAAGGGCTATTTCCGCGACCCCGCGCGGACCGCCGAGGTGCTGACGCCGGACCGCTGGCTGAAGACCGGCGACCTCGCCCGGATGGAAGCTGATGGCAGCCTCTATATCGTCGGCCGGCTGAAGGAACTCATCATCCGCTCCGGCTTCAACGTCTATCCCTCGGAGGTGGAGGGCGTCATCGTCAGCCATCCCGACGTATCGATGGCGGTGGTGGTCGGCCGCAGCCGCGACGGCAATGAGGAGGTGGTCGCCTTCGTGCAGCCGATCCCCGGCCGTAACGTGACGGCAGAGGCGCTGGATGAATTCGTATCCGAGCGGCTGGCGCCCTACAAACACCCCTCTCAGTACCTCATCCGCGACACGCTGCCGGCAACACCGACCGGCAAGATCCTGCGCCACCAGCTGCAGCAAGAAGCGGTCGGGCTGTAGCCTGCCACATACCCTTCGAGACGCCCGCTGAAGCGGGCTCCTCAGGGCGAGGGGAGAATGGGAAAACCGGCGGTGCCGCCTGGTGACCTCATGCTGAGGAGCCACGAAGTGGCGTCTCGAAGCATTAAGGCAGGCGTATCTCAGTAATGATACCGGCAGGCCAGCACCTCGATGCGCTGGTCGCTGCCGCTGCCCGCGATGCGGTAGATCAGCCGGTGTTCCTGGGTGATCCGGCGTGACCACCAGCCCTGCAAATTGCCGCGCAGCGGTTCCGGCTTGCCGATACCGGAAAAGGGCGTCTGCCGGATGTCGGCAAGCAGGGCCTTTATGCGGGCTTCCTGCCCGCCGCCCTGTATTTGCCAGTAGCGGAAATCCTCAAGCGCGCCGGGCGTCCAGACGATCTTCACGCGGCATTATCGCCAGCCAGCGGATCGAACTCGACCAGCCGCCCTGCCGCCGCGTCCTCCAGTGCCTCCTGCAGCCGCTCCGCATTGCGAGGGCTGGACAGCAGATGCAGCGTTTCCTGCATGGCCTGGAATTCGGCGAAATCGACGAGCACAACCGGCTTCGCCTTCTGCCGGGTGACGATGACATGCGCGCCCGACGCGGACACGCTGTCCATCACCGATGCCAGGTTCTCCCGCAGCGTCGAGTAGGTGATGACGTCAAGGGGTGTGTTCTCGCTCATCGCTACCTCCACACCTTATATGTACCAAAATACGTACAACTTCAAGCCGAGGCCAGTTTCCGCCTCCCGGTTTCCAGCAGCAGCGAGGCAGCGACCAGCGCCAGCGCGATGCCGGTCAGCTCGATCTGGCTCAGATGGAACTCCTCGAAGCCGGGGAAGATCAGCAGGATGCCGCCGACGAACAGCAGCGCCCGGTTGACCAGGCTGGCCCAGCCATCGCCGAAGCTGCCGAAGAAGGCGAGATAGCCCTGCGTCGCCGAGGCGATCATCCACACGCCGGGGAAGGCGGTGGCCAGCACCAGCAGCACTTCGCCCGTCGTGCCCTGGCCGATCAGCGCCGGGTTCAGCACGAAGAAGAAGGGCACGAAATAGATCACGCTGCCCAGCCGCATCGCTGCCAGACCGGCCTTGATCGGCCCCGTGCCGGCAATGGTGGCCGCTGCGAAGGCGCCCAGCGCCACCGGCGGCGTGATGAAGGACACCATGCCCCAGTACATGATGAACAGATGCACCGCCAGCGGGTTCATGCCGGCCTGGGTCAGCGCCGGGGCCAGCACGATGGCCAGGAAGATGTAGCAGGCGGTGACCGTCATCCCCATGCCGAAGATGAAGCTGGTGATGGCACCCATGATCAGCAGCACGATGGTGGCGTCGCCGGCGATGAACAGCAGGTCGTTCACCAGCGTGCCGGCAAGGCCGGTGGCCGAGAAGGCGCCGACGATCAGGCCGACGCCCAGCAGCACCGACACCAGCTCAGCCAGCGAGCGGCCGATTGCCTGGATCAGCTTCAAGAACCCGTCGAGCGACAGCCGGGTGCGCGGGAAAATCTGGTTGATGATCAGTAGCAGGCCGGTGGCGTAGAACGGCGCCAACGTCTCCTGCCGGAACACCACCATCACGAAGATCAGCACCGCGAACACGAAGAGATACTGCCAGCCTTCGCGGAAGGTCTCGCGCAGGCTCGGCACCTCGGCACGCTCCAGCCCCTTGAGGCCGCGCCGTGCGGCATAGGAGTCGAGCTGCACGAACAGGCCGAAATAATACAGCATCGACGGCAGTGCGGCGGCCAGCGCGATGTCGATGTAGGGAATGCCGAGGAAGGAGGCCATGACGAAGGCGGTCGTGCCCATCACCGGCGGCATCAGCACGCCGCCCGTCGAGGCGCAGGCCTCCGTACCGGCGGCGTAGGAGCGGGAGAAGCCGGTGCGCCGCATCGCCGGGATGGAGACCACGCCGGTGGTCAGCACGTTGGAGATCACGCTGCCGCTCATCGAGCCCATGAAGCCGCTGGCGAAAATCGCGACCTTCGCCGCACCGCCGCGGAACTGGCCGACCAGCGCCAGCGCCAGATCGTTGAAGAACCGGCCGCCGCCGGTCTGCTGCAGGGCAGCGCCGAAGACGATGAAGCCGACGACCAGTTCGCCGAAGGCCCGCATCGGGATGCCGAAGGAGCTTTCGCTGGAGATGATGTGGAAGGCGATCGTGTCTTCAAGTGGCAGCGGATAGCCCGAGATCGGCCCCGGCACCTTGTCGGCAAAGGCCGGATAGAGCGAGAACAGCAGCACGATGGCGAAGATGATGGTGCCGCCGGTGCGCCGCGTCGCCTCCAGGATCAGGACCCAGAACACGAAGGACAGGATCATCGCCGTCTGCGGGGCGGCATATTCCCAGCCGGCCGACAGCGCCTCCTCGCCGGTCCAGACGAAATAGCCGGCAACAGCCAGCGACAGCGCGCCGAGCAGGATATCGTACCAGGGCACTGCCCCTTGGGCGTCCCCCTTCCCGCGCAGCGGAAAGACGATATAGGTCAGGCAGAGGAAGATACCGGCCAGCGAATAGAGATAGCGGTTGTCCAGCACAACGAGGCCGAACAGCTGCAAATTGAACAGCTGGTTCACTGACAGCAGCACGGCCGCCAGCGTCAGGATGACGAAAACCGTGCGGAGCGGACCGTGGATGGTGCGGTACTGCAGAACGTCCGAAAGCGACTGGGCGCCGGCCGCGCCATCATTCTCTGCCGAGGTCATGTAAGCAAACCCTGCGCGAAGCGGAATAGATCAGCCGTGTAAGGAAAAAACGGCGCCCGGTGGTGTGCCGGGCGCCGTCCTTAAGCTCATGTGGATCAGTTATAGACCACGTCGAAGCCGCCGGCCTGCAGGGCCTTGGCACGGGTCTCCATCCAGGCCTTCTTGAAGGCCTCGTCATCGCTGATGTTCTTGGCGGTGACCTCGGCCCAGGCCTTCTTCAGCACCTGCTGACGCTCGATCAGCTTGTCATTGTGCTGCTGATGCTCGTCTTTCCAGACGCCGGCTTCCTTGAGGTAAGCGATGGCCCCCTCATGATAGGGAACGGCCCACTTCAGGATCTGCCGGTCCAGCGCCCAGCCATTGATGCCCGGCGCAGCGCCCTTGTACTTCGGGAACTGCTCGATCATCGCCCTGGTCATCGAATAGGCGAGCGCCTTGTCCTGAGTCGGATAGGCAATCAGGATCGGATAGGGATAGGCGGCACCCTCATGCGGCTTTTCCGCCGACAGGCCGGCACCGACCGTGCCCATGTTCGGCGCGAAGAACGGCGCGTTCGCCTGTAGGCGCTTCCAGCCTTCCTTGTCGCCATGCGGCAGCGGCGGCCAGAACAGGCCGCGCGGCGAGGCTTCCAGCTGATAGGCCTTGCCCGAGGTGGTGGAGGCAAAGGCAGCGTCCGCCTGGCCGTTCACGATGCCGTCCCAGGACGGGCCGAAACCGCCGAACTCAACTTTCACCACATCATCCCAGGTGAGGCCACCAAAGGCCAGGATGGCGCGGACATTCTCGTTCAGCGCCGGGGCGCCGACGACCCAGGCGACGCGCTTGCCCTTCAGGTCCGCGATGGTCTTGATGCCGACATCGGCGGCGACGCCGACCGACAGATTGCCCTCGCTGTTGGAAGCAAGCAGCACGCGGTTCTCCTGCGGGCCCCACTCCTTGCTGCCGAACTCGAACACGCCTTCCTGCGCCATGAAGCTGGCGCCGACGCCGGTGGCGGAGAAATGCACCTTGCCGGCGCGCAGCGGCACCTGGCGGGACACGTCATTCTTGCCCGGCAGCACGCGCAGGTCGGTGCCATAGGCATCCTTCAGCGCCTTGCCGATGGCGACGGACTGGTTATAGCCGGCCGAGCCGACGTCATAGGCCGTCCAGGCGATGGTCGAGGGCAGATCGACCTTGCCCTGGGCAAGCGCCGGGGCACCGGCGGCGAACACGACGCCGGCTGCCAGAACGGCACCCCAGACGGATTTCGAGCGCAAATATGTCATGGATAGGCAACCTCCCTAAAGGTACCGACCGCTTCGGTTCTTTTCGGCTTTGCCGACTGCGGCCGCTATTTCGTTTCATGGTCCGCACTCCCCTCATGGCCTCGGGGGAATGCAATCTTATTCACTCCCCTGCCGCGAGCGGGCATTTGCGGAATTGAATTTCACACATCAAAAATAGCCAGCACGGCTGCTATCCGCAACAGCCAACTTGAAAAGCCGGGAAATGCCGTGGAGCATGCCCGGCCAAAGAAACAGGAGGATACCCCCAATGCTGAAAGCCGACTTCGCCGGAAAACGCGCCCTGGTGACCGGCGGCGCGTCGGGCATCGGGCTGGCCACTGCCCGGGCGCTGGCTGCCTGCGGTGCTGCCGTTGCCGTGAACCATCTGGCGGACGATCCGCGCGGACCAGAGGCCGTGGCCGCGATCCGGGAGGCCGGCGGCACCGCGCTGGCGGCGCCGGGCGACGTGTCCAATCCGGAGCAGGCGGCAGCGATGGTGGAGACGGCGGCAAAGGCGCTGGGCGGGCTCGACATCCTCATCAACAACGCGGCGACGCCGGGCTCGCTGGAGCCGATCCCCTTCGCCGACCTCGACGCGATGACCGAGGAATTCTGGGGCAAGCTTCTGTCCACCAATCTGGTCGGCCCGTTCCGCTGCACCCGCGCCGCCGTGCCCTATCTGCGCGAAGCACGCGGCTGCATCGTCTCCACCGCCTCCATCGCCGGGATGGGCGGCAATGCCAGCTCACTGGCCTATGGTGCTGCCAAGGCCGGCCTCATCAACCTGACGCGCAACCTCGCCAAGGCGCTGGGACCGGACATCCGCGTGAACGCGGTCGCCCCCGGCCTTACCCGCACGCCTTGGACCGATACCTGGCCCGACGAGCGCAAGGACCGTTCGGTCGCCAACACCATGCTGCTGCGCATGGTGGAGCCGGAGGATGTGGCCGATGCCATGGTCTATCTCTGCGCCAACAAGGCGGTCACCGGCCAGACCGTGGTGGTCGATTGCGGCCGGATGTTCTGACTGCCCTCAACTTGTCACCCCCGGGCTTGACCCGGGGGTCCAGGGGCCACGTGTTGTAACGTTCCAGGCAGGGCACCGCCCCTGGATTGCCGGGTCAAGCCCGGCAATGACATTAGAGAAAATTCCTACCCTGCCCCGTACCTACCCCGACCAGGTTCGGTAGCGGCGCGTGGCGGGCAGATATTCCAGCACGCGGTGATTGTTTGTATCGCTGACCAGCAGCCGGCCGGAACCGTCCGCGGCGATTCCGGCCAGTTCGGCCAGCGGCAGGCACAGCGAATCCTCGCACAGGAAGCCGTCATCGAGGTCGCGCACGGTGCGGTCGGCGAAATCCACCACGCGCAGCGCGTTATTGTAGCTGTCGGCGACCAGCAGCCCGCCTTCCGGCCCGGCCTCCTCCCACCAGTCGAGGCCGAGGCAGTGCTGCAGCCGTGCGCTGGCATAGTCGCCATTCACATGGCCGAACTCGAACAGCCCCTGGCCGACCAGCGTCTCGACGACCGGCCCTTCCGGCGTGCTGCGCACGGCCCGGACCGAGGAAGTCTCGCTGTCGGCGAAATAGAGCGTGCCGCCATCGGGCGAGAGAGCGAGGCCGCTGGGCTGCGCCAGCGTCGCCTCCGCCGCCGGCCCGTCGGTTATGTTCTCGCCGCCACTGCCGGCCAGCCGGACCACTTCCGCGCGGGCGAAATCGATATAGCCAAGCTGGTGGGTACCGGCATTGGCGAAATACAGCGTGCCGCCGGAGAGCGCCAGATCCCAGGGCGAGGCCAGTTCCGCATCGGCGAAGGGCACCGCACTTTGCAGCACGTAGCCACGCCGGCCATTGCCAGCCAGCGTTGTCACCTGCCCGGTCTGGCGGTCGATACGGCGGATCGCGTGGTTGCCAGTATCGGCGACATAGATCGCCCCGGTATCGGCGGCCAGCCCCTGCGGATCGCGGAAGCGCGCCCGGTCCGCCGGCCCGCTGGCGAATCCCGCCTCCCCGCTGCCGAAGCGCATCAGCTCCCGCCCCTCATCGTCCAGAATGACGATCTGATGATGCCCGGAATCGGCCAGAATCCACAGCTTGCCGGGACTGTCCGGCGCTTCCGGCAGGGGCTTGATCTTGCCGGGAAAGCGGAACCGCGCCGAGGGCATCCTCTCCGGTTCCAGGTCGAGCGGGCGGGGCCGCATCGTCCCCTTGCGGCGATAGTCCTTCAGCGTCTTTTCGACGACTTCCTGCAGCCGCTCCGCATCCGGTTCGCCGGAATGCTGGCCGATCACATAGCCGTCCGGCGAGACAAAGATGAGCGTCGGCCAGGCCCGCACCGCATATTCCTGCCACAGCAGGAAGTCCGGATCGTGCACCACTGGATGCGCGATGCCATGGCGCGCGATGGCATGGCGGACAGCCTCCGGCTCGCGTTCGGCGGCGAATTTCGGCGAATGCACGCCGATCACCGCGACATCCTCGGGGAAGGCCTGCTCCAGCCGCTTCAGCGTCGGCAGGATGTGCAGACAGTTGATGCAGCAGAAGGTCCAGAAATCCAGGATCAGCAGCTTGCCGCGCAGATCCGCCAGCGACAGCGGTTGCGGCACGTTGAACCAGGCCAGGCCTGGGCGGTCGATCTCGGGCGCGCGGACGGCGGCGGCAGGCATCGGGGCTCCTGTCGTTTCGGACATCCCCAATCTAGCCGCTCGATCCGGCAGACGTCATTTTTTTGTGACCTTTGGCCGGTGCATCGCTGCTCCCCCCTCCGTCCGTCACCCCCGCATTTATTGCGGGGGTCCCGGGTTCAGCTTACTGGATCGATGCCCGAAGCAAGCCGATACCTGGATTCCCGGCACAAGGCCGGGAATGACGGCCTGAGAGAGTGGTGACTGAAGGCGCATCATACTGCTCCACCCCCACCCCATCCCTCCCCCGTCGAGGGGGAGGGGGAAAGGAAGCTGCATCCATATTTCCCTCTCCCCTCCCTTCGTATGTTGGGCGGCGGAGGGACAGGGAGGGGGGTATCAATACAGATGCTGGCCGCCGGTGACGAAAATCTCGGTGCCGGTGACATAGCCGAACTGGTCGGAACACAGCGCAAAGACGGTCGAGGCGACATCCTCCGGCTTGCCGAGCCGGTGCATCGGGATGCGCGGCACCAGCATCTCGTACTCCGGCGACAGCATGGCGGTCTCGATCTCGCCCGGCGCCACCGCATTCACCCGGACGCCCAGCTGCGCGAAATCGGCCGCCATCTCGCGGGTCAGCGCCGACAGCGCCGCCTTCGAGGTGGAATAGGCCGACCCGGCGAAGGGATGGATCGAATGACCGGCAATGGAGGTGATATTCACGATCGAGCCCTTGCCCTTGTGCAGGGCGGCGGCGAAGCCGCGGGCCAGACGCAGCGGCGCGAAGCAGTTCAGCTCGAACACCTGCTGCCAGGCATCGATATCACCGTTCAGGCAGCCCAGCCGTTCCTTGAAGTCGGTCTTGGGCGACCAGCCGGCATTGTTGATCAGCGCATGCACCGGCCCGCCATCGAGCAGCGCCGTCGCCTCGTCGATGAACGCCTTTACGCTGGCGGGGTCGAACAGGTCAGTCGGGATATGCGCCGTCCAGTAGGGATCGCGCTGGCATTCGGCCGGCGCGGCATCGCGGCTGCAGGTGATGATCTTCCAGCCCCGGTCGCGGAAATAGCGCGCGGTGGAATGACCGATGCCCCGGCTGGCGCCGGTGACGATGCAGGTCTTCGCCTGTGACAGGTCCGGGGCGGAGAGGTCCGGGGCAGGCTCGGCCTTATGGTCTATCGGGCAGGCATTCTCGGACATGGCGCACTCACAGGGGTATGGGGCGGAAGCTTCGGCGGCGCAGCATATACCATCGCCGGGACGAGCGGGAGATATTGCGAGCGATTCTCAATTAATTTCCGGCAGGCCCAGCGCATCCCTTGCCGCCGCCAGGGAGGCTTCCTTGCCCCCGCCGGTATCGATCCTGCGCCAGCCTTCGGGCGGCCTGATCCGCGCGGCCTGCGCGCGCACCACGGTGGATGTCGCGTCCGAGGCATCGCCGCGCCTGTTATCGACGCGCTCTTCCAGAAGGCGCTGCGGTGCCTCCAGCCACAGACCCTCGAAGGGTACGCCGGCCTTCGCCGCAACATTGGCGATGCCGTCACGCTGCCAGTCCTCGCCATAGACCGCATCGGCGATCACCGCATGGCCCTGCGCCAGCACCTCCCCCGCCAGCCGTGCGATCTCCGCGAAGACGCGGCGCGAGACCTCCGGCCTGTAGGCTTCCTGTGGCAGAGGATCGGTTTCCGCCACGCCGAACAGACGTTTGCGGATCACGTCGCTGCGCAGGATCACGGCACCCGGCGCCACGCCCAGAGCTGGAGCCAGTCCGCGCGCCAGCGTCGATTTGCCGGTGCCGGACAGGCCGCCAACCGCGACCAGTCGCGCCGGGGATGGGTCAAGATATGACAGGGCCAGGTCGAGATAGGAGCGCGCCTCGGCCGCCGCTTTTTCCCGCTTTTCCCCCTCAAGACCGTCCACGAGCCGCGCCGTCACATGGGCGCGGATCGCCGCCCGGCAGGCCAGCATCAGCGGCAATACCGCCAGCCCGTCATAGCCGCACCGCGACAGATAGCGGTTCAGCACGCGGTTGGCGTGCCCGCGCAACCCGCGATAATTGAGGTCCATCAGCAGGAAGCTGAGGTCATAGAGCGTATCGATGAGGGCGAAATCGTCGTTGAACTCGATACAGTCGAACAGCGTCGGCCGCCCGTCGATCAGGCAGATATTGCGCAGATGCAGATCGCCATGGCAGCGCCGCACATGACCGCCATCGCGCCTGTCGTCCAGCACGCCGGTCACCCGCTTCAGCGCGGCCCGGCAGCCCTGGTTCACACGCTCTACGGCGCTCGCATCGAAGACCGTGCCGATGGCGCGCTCCAGCTCCGCCGCATTGCCCTCGACATAGCCCCGGAAGGCTTTTGCTCCGCCCTGCCCCGGCGCGGTTTCCGCCGCCGCGTGGAAACCGGCGATGGCATCGGCCAGCCCATCCATCAGCGGCTCCGTGAGATCGCCGCGTTCGGCCATGGTGTCGAACAGGGCAGACTGGTCGAAGCGCCGCATGACCACCAGCCAGTCCAGTGCCTCCCCCTCTTCCTGCCCCAGCGTCAGCGTGCCGTCCGGCAGACGCCGCACCGCCTGCACCGTCAGATAGAGGTCCGGCGCGGTACGGCGGTTCAGCGCCAGCTCCGCCTCGCAGAATGACCGGCGCTTTTCGACGGTGGAGAAATCCATGTAAGGAAAATGCACCGCCTTCTTCAGCTTGTAGGCCCGCTCGCCGGCCAGGAAGACATGGGCAGTGTGGGTCTCCAGCCGCTCCACCGGCCCTGGCCCGCCATAGGTCTCCGGCCGCGACAGGAAATCGATGACCGGCTGCTGCGGATCGCCGGTCATGTGCCCGCCGGCGCCGGCGGGTTATCCCGTGGCGCATCCGGGATACCATGCGGGTCCTGATGGACGATGACGTCGGCGCCGGGAAAAGCCGCCTCGATCTTCGCTTCCACCGCATCGGCAATGGCGTGCGCTTTGGCGAGGCTGGTGGTCCCGTCCAGTTCAAGATGCATCTGGATGAACCGGTCCGGCCCGGCGGCGCGGGTGCGCAAATCATGGACGCCCAGCACGCCGGGATGATCGCGCGCCATTACCAGGATCGACCGGCGTTCCTCGTCCGGCAGTTCGCGGTCCATCAGCATGTCGAGCGCCTCGCCGCCGATGCCGCGCGCGTTCCAGATGAGATAGAGCGCGATGCCCAGCGCGAAGACCGGATCGGCCAGCGGAAAATCGAACCAGCCGGTCAGCACCAGCGAGGCGATGATCGACAGATTGATCAGCAGGTCGCCCTTGTAGTGCAGGCTGTCGGCGGAAACGACCAAAGAGCCGGTGCGGCGGATCACATGGCGCTGGAAGGCCACCAGCGCCAGCGTCAGCAGGATCGAGAACACCATGACCGCGATGCCGATCTCCTGCTGCGCCACCGGCTGCGGCGACCACAGCCGGCGCACCGCCTCCACGCTCAGGAACAGCGCCGAGCCGACGATGAAGGCGGCCTGCCCCAGCGCGGCGATCGGTTCCGCCTTGCCATGGCCGAAGCGGTGTTCCTTGTCCGCCGGGGTCAGGGCCTGGCGGATCGCCACGAAGGCGACGATGGAGGCGAAACCATCCAGCACCGAATCGACCAGGCTGGACAGCAGCGCGACCGAGCCGGTCAGCAGCCAGGCCACCAGCTTCGCGGCGATCAGCACCAGCGCCACCGACACAGCCGCATAGCTCGCCAGCCGCATCAGGCGGCCATTGGCTTGGGTCGATGCGGGGGCGTCAGTCATGCGCGGTCCTGATTAGGGATACAGTTTCTCGGTCGCCCAGCCATTCCCGGCCGGCTTGTAGATCAGCCGGTCATGCAGGCGGAACGGCCTGTCCTCCCAGAACTCGAAATAATCCGGGCGGATGCGGAAGCCCGACCAGTAGGGCGGGCGCGGAATGGTGCCGACCGGGTATTTGGCGGCATATTTCGCCACCGCCTTCTCCAGCGCGAATCGGCTTTCCAGCGGGCGCGACTGCTGCGAGGCCCAGGCGCCGATCTGGCTCTGCCGGGGGCGGCTGTGGAAATACTCGTCGGCCTCGGCGTCGCTGACCTTTTCCACCGGCCCCTCGATCCGCACCTGCCGGCGCAGCGACTTCCAGTGGAACAGCAGTGCCGTCTGCGGGTTGCCGAGGATTTCCGTGCCCTTGCGGCTTTCGTAATTGGTGTAGAAGACGAAACCGGAAGCATCGAACCCCTTCAGCAGCACCATGCGGATCGATGGCCGGCCTTTCGCATCGACACTCGCCACCGCCATGGCGTTGGGGTCGTTGATTTCCTTCTCCTTCGCCTCCTCGAACCAGCGGGCGAACAGGTCGAAGGGGTCGTCATGCTGTGTATCGCTCATCAGGTAACGCCTCGGCATCGTGCGGGTCGCGGTTAAGGTAGTCAGACCATGCCGCCGGGTCCAGCCAACAACGGCAGGACAGTTATGCAAAGGCAAAGCTGGACTGTAAAAAATGCCGTTGGAACAGGGGCCGGACTCACTATCTTGTGGGGGCAGACGCCGCCCTACGTTAATATCGTATGAAATCTGGTCGGGCAGCGCCTGCCGGAACCCCTTTTCAGGTTGTTATCGAGATGATGAAGAAAACCGCCCTTGCCCTGTCCGCCCTGCTGCTGCTTGCAGCCTGCGAGAACGGCAATCACGAGAACAAGCAGACCGCCGGCACCATCCTGGGCGGTATCGCCGGCGCAGTCGCCGGTTCGCAGATTGGCGGCGGCAAGGGCCGGCTGGCGGCTGTGGCCGCCGGTGCGCTGCTAGGCGGCTTCCTTGGCAACCAGATCGGCCGCGACCTGGACGAGGTGGACCGCCAGCGCGCGAACCGGGCGATGGACCGTGCGCAGGCCGCCCCGGTAGGCGAGACCATCACCTGGAACAACCCGAACACCGGAAATTCCGGCAGCGTGACGCCGGTGCGCGAGGGCACTTCTGCCAGCGGCGAATATTGCCGCGAATTCCAGCAGACCGTCACCATCGGCGGCAAGAGCGAGAATGCCTACGGCACCGCCTGCCGCCAGCCTGACGGCAGCTGGAAGATCGTCGAATAACCGGCGGGAACAGGACCAACGATGCGCGATCCCTATGACGTGTTGGGCGTGGCGCCGAACGCGTCTCAGGCTGACATCAAGGCGGCGTTCCGCAAGCTTGCGAAGAAGTACCACCCGGACGTGAATGCCGGCGATCCGGATGTGGAGCGCAAGTTCAAGGAAGTGAACACCGCCTACAATCTGCTGTCCGACACCGACAAGCGCGCCAAGTACGACCGTGGCGACCTGGATGCGGAAGGCAATGAGCGGCGCTTTTCCAGCGGCGGCTATCGCGGCACGCGCGCCGGGACGCGCGCCAGCTCCGGCCGGTCGCGCGGCCCCTTCGGCTTTGGCGGGTCCAGCGGCAGTGCCGAGGATTTCTTCTCCGAATTCTTCCGCGCCGCCGGCATGAAGCCGGAGGATGTAAAGGCCCGCGCCGGCCAGGCGGGTGCCGGGACCGCCGGAACCGGGACGGCTGGTGCTGGAGCAAGTGCCGGGGCCGGCACGCGGACCCGCGATACCGAACGCGGCGCCGAGGTGCGCTACAAGCTGGATATCGAGTTCCTGGAGGCCGCCGCCGGAGCCAAGAAGCGCGTCACCTTCCCGGATGGCAAGACGCTGGAGATCACCATCCCGTCCGGCACCGAAAGCGGCCAGACACTGCGCCTGAAGGGTCAGGGCCGGCCCGGCAGCCATGGCAGCCCGCCCGGCGATGCCTTCGTCGAGGTGACGGTGAAGCCGCACCATTATTTCGAGCGCCGGGACATCAACATCTATCTCGACCTGCCGGTTACGCTGCAGGAAGCGGCGCTGGGCGCCTCTGTCCCGGTGCCGACCATCGACGGCAAGGTGCAGCTGCGCATCCCGGCCAACTCCAACGGCGACACCACCCTGCGCCTGAAGGGCAAGGGCGTGCCGGACCGCAAGAGCGGCATCCGCGGCGACCAGTATGTGCGGCTGCGCATCATGCTGCCCGACCCGGCCGACCGCGAGCTGACCGATTTCCTGGAACGCTGGAAGCCGAAAAACAGTTTCAACCCGCGCAAGGCGATGGGGATGGAATAGCGCGCCGGCGGAGGCGAAGCGAGCCTAGGCCTGGATTCCCGACACCGATGGGACTTGGGGTCGGGAATGACGAATGGTGGAGAACAGGCCTGTTTACAAACTGAAACATTTCCCGCCAGCGCCGCAGCTTTACCCTGCTTTGCGCTTTCGTGTAGGATGCCCGACCTTTTCTTTCGACCCGTTTCTGTACCAGTGGGGACTAGATGACCAACGCCTCGGCGCTTATGGCCGGCAAACGCGGCCTCATCATGGGTGTCGCGAACGATCGTTCTATTGCCTGGGGCATTGCCCGCGCCGCCGCGGCGCAGGGCGCGGAACTGGCCTTCACCTATCAGGGCGACGCGCTGAAGAAGCGGGTCGAGCCGCTGGCCGCCTCCATCGGTTCCAGCCTGTTGCTGCCCTGCGACGTGACCGACGAGTCCAGCATCGATTCCACCTTTGCCGCTCTGAAGTCCGAATGGGGCAAGCTGGACTTCGTCGTCCATGCCGTCGCCTATTCCGACAAGGACGAGCTGAAGGGCAAGTATGTCGACACCACGCGCGACAACTTCCTGAATACGCTGGATATTTCCTGCTATTCCTTCACCGCTGTCGCGCAGCGCGCGGTGCCGATGATGAATGATGGCGGCAGCCTGCTGACGCTGACCTATTACGGCGCCGAACGCGTCATGCCGCACTATAATGTGATGGGCGTGGCCAAGGCGGCGCTGGAGGCCAGCGTGCGCTATCTGGCCGTCGATCTGGGCGACCGCGGCATCCGGGTGAACGGCATCTCCGCCGGGCCGATCAAGACGCTGGCCGCCTCTGGTATCGGCGATTTCCGCTATATCCTGAAGTGGAACCAGTATAATTCCCCGCTGAAGCGCAATGTGACGCTGGAGGATGTCGGCGGCTCGGCGCTCTATCTGCTCAGCGACCTCTCGACCGGCGTGACCGGCGAGATTCACCACGTCGATTGCGGCTATCACGTCGTCGGCATGAAGGCGGTGGACGCGCCCGACATATCCGTCGTCTGACGCAGCGGAAAGCGAGCGAACATGGCTGGCAACAGCTTCGGCACGGCGTTCCGCTTCACCACCTGGGGCGAGAGCCACGGACCGTCCATCGGCTGCGTCGTTGATGGCGTGCCGCCGCTGGTGCCGCTGGGCGAGCCGGACATCCAGCACTGGATGGACCGGCGCCGGCCCGGCCAGTCGCGTTTCACCACCCAGCGCCGCGAACCGGACGAGGTGAAAATCGTCTCCGGCGTGTTTGAGGGAGTGACCACCGGCACGCCGATCGGGCTGATCGTCGAGAATGTCGATCAGCGCTCCAAGGATTATTCGGAAATCTCCGAACAGTTCCGGCCCGGCCATGCCGACTTCACCTATCAGGCGAAGTACGGCATCCGCGATTATCGTGGCGGCGGCCGGTCCTCGGCGCGCGAGACGGCGATGCGCGTTGCCGCCGGCGGCATCGCCCGCAAGGTTCTGCACCACATTCTGGGCAAGGATATCTCGATCCGAGGTGCGCTGGTGCAGGTCGGCCCGCATGGCATCGACCGCGCAAACTGGGACTGGGCGGAGACCGAGAACAACCCCTTCTGGTGCCCGGACGCACAGGCGGCGGGACAGTGGGAGGGCTATCTGGACGGGGTGCGCAAGGCAGGCTCCTCCTGCGGCGCCGTCATCGAGGTGGTGGCCAGCGGCTTCCCCGCCGGGCTGGGCGAGCCGATCTACGACAAGCTGGACAGCGACCTTGCCCGCGCGATGATGTCGATCAACGCGGTGAAGGGGGTGGAGATCGGCGCCGGCTTCGAGGCCGCCTCGCTGACCGGCGAGGAAAATGCCGACGAGATGCGCATGGCCGGCAACCGGGTCGACTTCCTGTCGAACAAGGCGGGCGGCATCCTGGGCGGCATTTCCACGGGGCAGGATATCGTGGTGCGCTTCGCGGTGAAGCCGACCAGTTCCATCCTCACGCCGCGCCGCTCGGTGGACCGCAACAATAACGAGATCGAGGTCCGCACCAAGGGTCGGCACGATCCCTGTGTCGGTATCCGCGCCGTGCCGGTGGGCGAGGCGATGATGGCGCTGGTGCTGGCCGATCATGTGCTGCGCCAGCGCGCCCTGACCGGGAAGGTATAGCGCCATGCTGGGCTGGCTGCGCCGGGTGATCGTCGGGCTGCTGGCCCTTGTCGGCCTGATCGTCGTACTGGTGATCGGCGGCCTCTACCTGCTGTCCGACCAGCTGATGGAACGCTACGAATCGCGCTGGCAGGCGCCGGAATTGCCGCCGCGCGTGCTGCTGCACCTGCCGCTCGCCGGTGCGCTGCCGGAACAGGAAAGCGATGCGGTGCAGGCGCTCATCCGGCAGCAGCAGCAACCCAGCCTGCGCCAGGTGCTGGAGGCGCTGGATCGCGCCGCCATCGATCCGCGCGTTGGCGGCATCCTGGCCGATCTCAGCCACGCCCAGCTGGGCCTCGCCCAGGCGCAGGAGCTGCATCAGGCGATCCTGCGCTTCCGCAGCGCCGGCAAGCCGGCCATCGCCTTTGCCGACACCTTCGGCGAGGGCCAGTCCGGCAACACCGCCTACTACATCGCCAGCGCCTTCGACCAGATCTGGCTGCAGCCATCGGGCGATATCGGCCTCACCGGCGTCGCTCTCAACTTCATGTTCCTGCGCGAGGCGCTGGATGAGTGGGGCATCGAGCCGCAGATGATGCGGCGGCAGGAATATAAGGGCGTTGTCGAGACGCTGACCGAACGCAGCCTCACCCCCGCGGTGCGACAGAATTACCAGCGCATCGCCGAGTCCCTGCATGGCCGGATGATCGCCGATATCGCCACCCGCCGGTCGGTCGATGCCGACCGCCTGCGTGCGCTGGTGGACGAAGCGCCGGTCGACGCCGCACGCGGGCTGGAGAACCGGCTGGTGGACCGGCTGGGCTACCGCGATGAGGCGCGCGCCGCCGCGTTGGCGGTGGCCGGTAATGACGCGAGGCCGGTGCCGCTTGGTGCCTATGCCCGCCATGCCGCCAGGCCGCAGGAAAAGCCGGCGGCGGAAATTGCGCTGATCACCGCCAGTGGCCCCATCGTGCGCATGGCCCCCGACGGGCTGTTCCGCGAAGATATCGCGTCTGCCGGCCAACTGGCGGATGCGCTGGACGCCGCGGTCAATGCCCCGTCAGTGCGGGCGATCCTGTTGCGCATCGACAGCCCCGGCGGCTCCTACATCGCCTCCGACAGCATCTGGCAGGCGGTTCGCCGCGCCAAGGAAGCTGGCAAGCCGGTCGTCGCCTGGATGGGCAATGTCGCAGCCTCCGGCGGCTATTTCATCGCCATGGCGGCAGACCGCATCGTGGCGCAGCCGATGACGCTGACCGGGTCCATCGGTGTGGCCGGCGGCAAGATCGTATTCGCCGGCGCGCTGGAACGGCTGGGCATCGGCCATGACCGGGTTGCGGCCGGCGCCAACGCTACCCTGTACAGCCCGCTGGAGCCGTTCACCGACGCGCAGCGCCGGCAGATGGAGCGCACGCTGGACCGCATCTATGCCGATTTCACTGGCAAGGCGGCGGCGGCACGCGGGCTGGATGCGGCCGGGATCGACCGCGCGGCACGCGGCCGCGTCTTCACCGGCGCCGATGCCGACGAGATCGGGCTTGTCGATGCCGTTGGCGGCTATGCCGAGGCGCAGCAGGCGCTGCGCACACTGCTCAGCCTGCCGGACGGCGCGCCCTTGAAGCTTCAGCCCTTCCCGGCACCGGAGGACCCGTTCCAGGCCGTGCTGGATCTGCTGCGCGGCGGCGAGTTCATGCAGGCGCTGGCCAGCCTGTCCCGGCTGTCGGCACTGTTGACGCGGTATGAGGCACTGCTGGGCGGGGCGATGGAAGCGCCGCAACCGCTGCGCCTGCCAATACCGGAAATCAAGTGAGGGCGCCCAGCGATGCGCCTTCATTCCGCCGCAGAAGACCGGCAAGGTTAGGGGCATGATGCGCCGCCTTCCCTTCCTGCTGTTTGCCGCCCTGCTGACCATCGCCGCGACAGGCCTGGCGCCGGCCCCGTCCAGCGCGGCGTCGGGCGCCAAGACCGACAGCACGAACACGGCGCGTTTCGTGAACGTCGGCCCCTACATGATCAATTTCCTGCAGGACGAGAAGCCGGTCGGCGGCCGTCTTGCGCTGACCATCGAGGCCAAGGATCTGGCCGCGCGCACGGCGCTGACCCAGAACAGCCAGCTGGTCGATGCCATGGTCCTGCCGCTGGCCATCGAGCTTTATTCCGCTGGCCGGCCCAGCCAGCAGAGCATCCGCACCTTCAAGCTGAAGCTGATCGACGCGCTGAACCGGCAATTCGGCGATGTCGTCACGGACGTCTATATCCGCAGCCTGATGTAAGCGTCAGCCGCCCTTGCGGCCGGCGATCAGGAATTCGCGGTTGCCCTCCGGCCCCAGGATCGGCGAGGGCTCGATCCCCAGCACATTCCAGCCCGGCTGTGCCGACAGCCAGTCCGCAATGCGCTGACAGACCTCCTCATGCAGGGCCGGATCGCGCACTACCCCGCCCTTGCCGACCCGTTCCTTGCCAACCTCAAACTGCGGTTTGATGAGCGCCACCAGAAAAGCATTCGCGCTGGCCAGTTCCAGCGGCCGCGCCAGCACCAGCTCCAGCCCGATGAAACTGGCATCGCAGACCACCAGGTCGATGGCATCCGGGACCTGCTCCGCCGTCAGGTGGCGGGCGTTGGTACGCTCCAGCACTACCACCCGGTCATCCTGCCGCAGCTTCCAGGCCAGCTGCCCGTGGCCCACATCAACCGCATAGATCCTGGCCGCCCCGCGGCTCAGCAGCACATCGGTGAAGCCGCCGGTGGAGGCCCCGACATCGAGGCAGGTCATACCAGTCGGATCGATCCCGAAATGATCTAACCCATGTTGCAGTTTCAGCCCACCGCGCGAAACCCAGGGATGATCCTGCCCCTTCAGCTCCAGCGGCGCGTCCTCTGGCAGCGCCGTGCCGGGCTTGTCCAGCCGCTTGGTGTCGGAATAGACCAGCCCGGCCATGACGAGCGCCTGGGCGCGGGCCCGGCTTTCCACCAGCCCGCGCTCCACCAGCAGCACGTCGAGGCGTTTCTTCGCCACCGGGGCCATCGGGCGGTCAGTCTCGCCGGATCGGCATCGTCATGCAGCGCGGCCCGCCGCCGCCCATGGTGAACATGGTGAGGTCGGGGTCCAGCACGTCGAGGCCAAGCGCACGCAGCTTCGCGTTCACGTCCTTCGAGCCGGCGGCGGACAGCACCTTGCCGCCGCCCAGCGCCAGCACATTGCCGTTCAGCTCCATTGCCTCCTTGTAGCTGACCGGCACCAGCTCGATGCCGAGGCTGCGCAGCCAGCCGGTGAAATCGTCGGGCAGCACCTCCAGGCAGGCCAGCGCCACCTTCTCCGCCGCCATGGCGAACAGCAGGTCCATATGCAGGAAGTGCTGGGCGAAAGGCTGGCAGCGCACCTGCCATCCCTGCCCCTCGAACCAGCCGGCGACCTGCCGGGCCGACGCCTCCTTGGTGCGGTCGCCGCTATAGCCGATCAGCAGCGTGCCGGGGCGCACGATATGGATGTCGCCGCCCTCGATGGAGCCGGCCGTGGCCCAGTTCCACACCGGAATGCCATTGCCCTGGTAGAAGCGCACGATGGGCGCCACCTCGCCGACGCGCTGCGGGCGGAACATCTGCGTCACCAGCACGCCCCAGGGCGTCATGACGTCCGGGTCGCGAGTATAGACCTGATATGGCAGGTTCGGGTCGGGCGCGGCGAAGTGACACGTCACACCGGCGCTTTCCAGCGCCTGTACCATCTCGCGGTGCTGGCGCTGTGCCAGCTGCAGATCGAAGGAAGTGCCCCGCCGCAGCGTCTCTTCCGCTACCGAATTGGCGGGGAACCAGCGGAAATTGTCGGGCTGGCACAGCAACACATCGCGCAGGAGCCCATAATCGCTGTCAGCGCCATAGGCCAGGGTTCGGGAGTCTGTCATCGTGGCATCCGAAAAAGGCAAGTGAGGCAAGCAGTAAGTCGGATTGACAGGTTGGGTGCAAGCCCGCACTGTCCGACCGATCCACCATACGAGGAAGCGATGCGCGACACGACCCTTTACGAGGCCTCCTTCGAGGAACCCGTCCTGCGCCGCGATCTGGCCGCCACCTGCCAGCTATTCGGACTGTACCGGCTGGCGCATGTCGATGACGGACGGATCACGGTCCGCCTGCTGAATGGCGTGCTGGCAAAGCCGGACGATGTGGCGTTCGGCGACATGCGCGCCTCGGACGCGGTGATCGTCGCCGATGGCAAGGAGAGCGACGCGGAAAGCCGTGTCGATGCCGATACGCTGGCGGCACACCGCGCCATCCTGGCGGCGCGGCCGGAGATCACGGCGGTGATCGAGGTAACGGGCGGCGCTGCGGCGGCGGTTGCCTGCGGGCCAGAGGGCCTACTGCCGATCAGCCAGTTCTCGCTGCAATTCTATAATCGCATCGGCACGGAGGAAATGGCGGTGCCGGGCGACAATCTGGCCGCCGGCAAGCGCGCGGCGGAGGCTTTGGGCCAGCATTGCGCGCTGCTGCGCAAGGGGCGCGGCATGCTGGTGGGCGGCCGTACGATACCGGAAGCCTTCGTGCTGATGTTCTACCTCATCCGCTCCTGCCAGGTGCAGGTACCGGCCGTCACCGGCGGGGCGGAACTGGTGCTCCCGAGCCATGAGGTAGCCGAATATACCGCCCAGCAGTACGAGCGCGATCCGGCCCCCGGCGGCAAGCGGGAATGGCCGGCGCTGCTGCGCATGCTGGATCGGCTGAAACCTTCATATACGAACTGAAGGGTGAAATGGTTCCTTCACAAATCGATCACATCGATGTGAAAAGCCGTTGAGTTTAAACGATAATTTTTGTGCCTATCTCTTGGCTATCGAGGCCGGCACCAGCCGCCGGCCCAAACGGATAACCCAAGGAGAAGCACAATGACCATGCGTACCCTGATCAACAAGACCACCCTCCCCGCCCTGCTGGTTGCCGGCCTTGTCGGTGTCGCCGCCACCGCGCCGGCCTCCGCCACGGTGTGGGGCGCCAGCGACGCCAACCCGACCGCGCTGAACATGGTCACCGACTATGAGCGCACCCAGGCTTCGGTCCAGCCGATCGATACTGGTCTTCCGGGCAATGCCTCCGGCGCCAGCGACGCTGACCCGACCGCCGGCAACCGCAACCTCGCGGTGAATGTGATCGATGGCGATGCCGCGCCGAGCCAGGCTCAGCTGTCGCAGAACCCGAACACGAATGTCGAGGTCGGCATCTACTAAGCCTTCTGAAACAGGCTTGAATCGAATAGACGGAAAGGCGGGGGAAACCCCGCCTTTCTTTTTTCAGTCGCCGGTGGGACGTGCGGCAAACTGTGTCCTCACCGGCCCCGAGAGATCGGCGATCTCGCGGATCAGTTTCTGCAGGATGGCGACGCGGAAATCGTCGAAGCCTTCCGCCACCACCAGGAAGGCATTGTCTCCGCCGATCACCTGGTTCTCGTAATACAGGTCCAGCTTCAGTTCGCGCGGCGTCGGCGAGCCGAAAGGCTGCGGCCGGTCATTCAGGATCGGCAGGCCGTTGATGGTGATGCCCTTGGCGACCGCGCGGTCGCGTGCCGGGGCCGCCTGCACGCCGCGATTGGTTGGCCCGTCGCCGGAAATATCGATCACCTTGCGCTTGCCCTCGAACGGCGCACGCTCGATGACGCCGACGGAATAATCGATGGCGGAGCCGATCGCCGTCCACATGGACCGGTTCAGCGGCTTGCTTTCGAGCAGGCTGGCGAAGGCCTCCGCCGTCTCCGGCCCGTCCACCAGCGTCCAGTCGATCAGCGTCCACTGGAACTCCGCCCCCGCCCATTCGACATAGGCGATGGCGACCTTGCCCTGCTCGCCATCCTGGATGGCGCGGATCACGGCGGGGTGGCGGATCGCGTCGATATAACCCTCGCGCTGCTGGCTCATCTCGTGTTCGTCCATGCTGCCGGATACATCGACCGCCAGCACCAGCACCAGATCGACCGCCGGCCCGGCGGCACGCGCGGGCGGCACGCTTTGCACCAAAATGAAAAGGGTCATGAAAACAGGGAAAAGCAATCGCATTGCCGACTCCTTTGGGCCAACTCCTCTGTGGATGGCATTGCCCCTGATGGATTCCCCGTGTTTCAGTCTGTGCGAATATGAAGGTTGCCGCAAGATGGCAGGACAAGCCCCTTGGCGAGACGGCACCCGCCGCCTATCTTCCCCGGCATGTCGCGCGATTTTCTTCCCTTCCGGTGGCGTTCCACCGTGGCCGTGCTGCTGATCCTGGTCGGGCTGGTGATCTATTCCCTGCTCGCCATGGTCGTCGGCACCTATTTCCTGCCCGATCACTGGGCGGCGGAGCTGGGCTTCTACCTGGTGGCCGGCATCGCCTGGGTCTGGCCCAGCGCGAAGCTGATCGGCTGGGCCGCCAGAACCGACGCCAAGCCGCTCCAGTAATCTTCAGGCCGCGGCGGCGGGATCGTTGCCGTCATCATCGCCCTTCGTGCTGAAGACCGGCGGCACGTCCTGCAGCTCATCGAGCGGGATGTGGCAGGCGATGCGGTGGCCCTTCTCCGGCTCCAGCACGGGCGGGCGTTCCCGGTCGCAGATATCGCCCAGCTTGCGCGGGCAGCGCGTGGCGAACGGGCAGCCCTCCGGCGGATTGAGGGCGCTGGGCAACTCGCCCTCCAGCACGATGCGGCGCTTCTCGATGGCGGTATCGGCCACCGGCACGGCGGACAGCAGCGCCTCCGTATAGGGATGATAGGGCGGCGAGAACACCTCCTCGGTCGTCCCCTGCTCCATGATCTGCCCCAGATACATGACGACGATGCGGTCCGCCAGATAGCGCACCACCGACAGGTCGTGGCTGATGAACAGCAGAGTCGTGCCGGAATTGCGCTGGATCTCCATCAGCAGCTGCGTCACGGCGGCCTGCACCGAGACGTCCAGCGCCGAGACCGGCTCGTCGGCGATCACCATGTCCGGATTGCCGGCGAAAGCGCGGGCGATGCCGACGCGCTGCTTCTGCCCGCCGGACAGCTGGCGCGGCCGGCGCTTGGCGAAGTCGCGTGGTAGCTTCACCATGTCCAGCAGCTTCAGGACGCGCTGCTCGATCTCCTTCGGGTCGCTGGCGACGCCGAATTTGCGGATCACCCGGGCGATCTGCCCACCCACCGTATGGCTGGGATTCAGCGTGTCGTTCGGGTTCTGGAATACCATCTGCAGCGAGCCGATCTGCTCCGGCGAGCGCTGCTCCACCGGCAGATCGCCGATATCGTCGCCATTGAAGCGGATGCTGCCCTCGCTCGCCGTCTCCAGCCCCATCAGCACCTTGGCGAAGGTGGACTTGCCGCAGCCCGATTCGCCGACAATGGCGACCGTCTGCTGCCGGCGGGCATCGAAACTCAGCGTCTCGTTCGCCTTCACATAGCGGATGGTGCGGCCCTTCAGCAGCGCCATCAGCGATTTGTCCGTCAACTCGTAATATTTGCGCATCTCATCGACACGCAGCACGCGCTCGCCCGGTGTCAGCGGCTCCAGCGTCTCGACATCCGGCGAATAGGCGCTCCAGTCGATCTCGTCCCAGCGCAGACAGCGCGCCACATGCGGGCGCGGCCCTTGCGCCACCTTCTCCAGCTTTATCGAACCAGCATCGCAACGTCCGGTCTCGAAATGGTCGCAGCGCGGCCCGAAATTGCAGCCCTTGGGCCGCCGGTGCGGCAGCGGCAGCTGCCCGCGGATCGGCACCAGCGGATGTGCGTACTTGTCCGACCCCGGCATAGGGATCGCGCCGAACAGCCCATGCGTGTAGGGATGGCGCGTGGTCTGGAACACCTCGTCGATGCTGCCTTCCTCGATCACCTCGCCGGAATACATGACAAAGACGCGGTCGCAGGTCTCCCGGATCAGCCCCAGATTGTGCGAGATGTAGAGGTTGGAGGTACCGAAATCGCGGCTGAGTTCGGCAATCAGCTCCACGATACCGGCCTCCACCGTCACGTCCAGTGCGGTCGTCGGCTCGTCCAGCAGCAGCAGCGACGGCTTGGACAGCAACGCCATGGCAATCACCACGCGCTGCTGCTGGCCACCGGAAATCTGGTGCGGATAGGCCTCCAGGATGCGCTGGGCATCGGGTAGCTTCACCGCGTCCAGCAACTCCGCCGCGCGCTTCAGCGCCGTCGCCTCGTCCACCCCTTCATGGCAGATCGGCACCTCGGCCAGCTGCCGGCCGATGGTCATGGACGGGTTCAGCGCCGCCATCGGCTCCTGATAGACCATGGCGATGTCCTTGCCGCGCAGCCGGCGCAGCTCCTCCGGGGACATCTGCACGATATCGCGGCCCCGGAACTTGATGGAGCCGCCGACGATGCCGCCATTGCCGCCCATATAGTTCATGATCGCCATGGCGACGGTGGACTTGCCGCAGCCCGACTCACCGACCAGGCCGGCGGTCTCGCCCTCGTTCAGCGTCAGGCTGAAATCCACCACCGCCGGAATCTCGCCGGCACGGGTGAAGTAGGAGATCGAGAGATTCTCGATCTCCAGCACGGGGATATCGCTGTTGCCGTTGATTGCCATGGCTCAGTCCCTCAGCGAGATTTCGCGCAGGCCGTCGGCCAGCAGATTGAACCCCAGCACCAGCGAGGAGATCGCGATGCATGGGAAGATCGTCATGTGCGGGAACGCCATGGCCATGCCGCGCGTCTCGTTCACCATGCCGCCCCAGTCGGGATCGGGCGGCGGCAGGCCGAGGCCAAGGAAGCCGAGCACGCCGATGGTGATGATGACATAGCCGAGGCGCAGGCAGCCATCGACGATCAGCGGGCCGCGCGCGTTCGGGAGGATTTCAACGAACATGATGTACCAGGCAGATTCGCCACGGGTCTGCGCCGCGGCCACATAGTCGCGGGTGCGCAGGTCGAGCACCAGCCCGCGCACGATGCGCATGATGCCGGGCGCGCTGGCGAAGGTGACGGCGATGATGATGTTGATGCCCGACGCGCCGAAGGTGGTGATGACCACGACATAGAGCACCAGCACCGGGAAGGAGAGGATGATGTCGGCCACGCGGCTCAGCACATCGTCGATCCAGCCGCGCTTGTAGCCCGCCGCCAGCCCCATGACGATACCGACCGCATAGGCGCAGAAGGTGGCGAGCGGGGCGTAGAACAGCACCGTCCGCGCCCCCCACATCAGGCGCGAGAGGATGTCGCGGCCCAGATGGTCGGTGCCCAGCCAGAAAGTGCCGCCATCGGGGGCGGTCACGCCCGGCACCTGGAAGGGCACATATTGCGCATTCGGCGGATAGGGTGCGATCAGCGGCGCCAGCAGCGCCATCAGGCACCAGAAGACGATGATGGAAAGGCCGACCGTACCGACGCCGCTTTCGCGGATCAGCGCCAGGCGCCGCCAGTTGCGGGTCAGGAAACCGGGGCCGGATTTGGGAAGGGCGGTGTCTGTCATCTGCCCCTCCTCACGCGAACCGGATGCGCGGGTTGAGATAGGTGTAGCCGATATCGGCGATGGTCTGCGTAGCCACGGCGACGAACACGGCAACCATGGCGCAGGCCTGGATCATGTAGATGTCCTGGTTCAGCGAGGCTTCCAGCAGCAGCGCGCCGAAGCCTTTGTAGGCGAAGAAGAACTCTACCACGATGACGCCGGACAGCAGCCAGTTGATCTGCAGCATGATGACCGTGAAGGGCGCGATCAGCGCGTTGCGCAGCGCATGGCGCAGGATGACCTGCCGGTAGGGCAGCCCCTTCAGCACGGCGGTGCGGATATAGGGCGTCTGCATCACCTCCGCCATCGAGGCGCGGGTCATGCGCACCAGATAGCCGAAGCCGTACAGGAACAGCACCGAGACCGGCAGGATCAGCTGCACCGGATCGAAGCCGCCGGTCATGCCGCTGGTGCCGGGCAGCCAGCCCAGCGTGAAGACGAAGATGAAGGCCAGCAGCACGGCGCTGGCGAATTCCGGCACCGAGGTGGTGCCGATGGAGGTGAGCGAGATCACCCGGTCCAGGGCAGAGCCCTCCTTCATGCCGGCCAGCACGCCCAGCGCCAGCGAGACCGGCACCATGATGGCGTAGGTCGCAGCCCCCAGGATCGCGGTGTTGCCGAGCCGGTCCCACAAAATGTCGGCAACCGGCGCCTTGAAGCGGATGGACTGCCCGAAATCGCCACTGGCGATGCTGAACAGCCAGTCGAAGTAGCGGACATAGAGCGGGCGGAAATAGCCGTTATTTTCCAGCCAGATATTACGCTGTTCGATGGAGGTGTAAGGACCGAGAACCTTCACCGCCACGGCCTCGCCATTCACTTCCAGCAGGAGGAACAGCAGGATCGAGACCACCAGCATGGTGACGATCATGAAGGCCAGGCGCTTGGCCAGGAAAATCAGCATCTATGGACACCTCCAATGGCGGCCCCTCCCACCCGGCCTGTAGCGGATGGGAGGGGTGCACCGGTCTATGCGATCAGGCGTCGAGCCAGATCTTGTTGACGTGCATTTCCTCGGCCGGCTGGATCTTGAAGCCCTTCACCTTCTTGTTGCTGGCGGTGAAGATCGAGCGCCAGTACGGCTGGATGATGACGGCGTCCTGCTGCAGCAGCTTTTCGACCGGCACCATCTTTTCCTTGCGCTTCTCCGGGTCCAGCACACCCATCGCCTCATCGAGCAGCTTGTCGAACTCCGGATTGGAATAGGAGCTTTCGTTCCAGGCCACGCCGGAACGGTAGGCCAGGTTCAGCACCTGCACGCCCAGCGGGCGGTGCGTCCAGGAGGTGAAGCCGAAGGGCGTGGTGGTCCAGCGGTCCCAATAGGTGCCACCGGGCAGGATGTTGACCTTCAGGTTGATGCCAGCCGGCTTCACCATCTCCGCGATGGCGAGGCAGGTATTCGGCTCCCACGACGGCTGGGTCACGCAGTCGATGGTGATTTCCAGACCGTTCGCATAGCCGGCCTCTGCCAGCAGCTTCTTGGCCTTGTCGTAATCCTGCTTCATCGGCGGCAGCTCGGCATATTCCGGATGGACCGGGCTGACATGATGGTCCTCGCCGGGCACGCCGAAGCCCTGATAGGCCAGCTCCAGCAGGCGCTTATGGTCGATACAGGCCTGGATGGCCTGACGCACGCGCACATCGTCGAACGGCTTTTCCGTCACCTTCATGCGGGCAACGCCGGTCTGGCCGGTCACCGTCTCGTAGATCTGCAGATGCGACATCTGCTTCACCGCCGGCACATTCTCGGTGATCAGGCGATAGAGAAGATCGACCTGGTTGGAGGCCAGCGCGGCCAGCCAGGCGGAATGGTCATCGCCATGGTCGATATAGGTGACGCCATCCAGATAGACATCGCCGCCCCAGTACGGGTCGCCCCGCCGCTCGAAGCGCGCGGTCTCGCCGACGCGGAAATCCTTCAGTGCAAAGGGGCCGGTGCCGACCGGATTCTCGGTCAGGTTGCCGCCCTGCTTCACGAAGTCGCGATGCGCGATCAGCGCCGGATAGTCGCCCATCGATTCCGGCAGCGCGATGTCCGGCGTCTGCAGCTTGAAGCGCACCGTATGGGCATCGACCTTCTCGATCGCACCCGGCGCCATCTTCTTCTTGCCGCCCTCCTCGATCACCATGGAGCTGAAGCGGCCCAGGTTCGAAGAACCGGTGGCCGGGTCGAGCCAGCGCTCGAAATTGAAGATCACGTCGTCGGCGCCGAACTCGTCGCCGTTCGACCACTTCACGCCCTTGCGCAGCCGGAAGGTCCAGGTCTTCAGATCGTCGGACGTCTCCCAGCCCTCGGCGAGGAAGGGGCGGGTCACATTGTCGGACCCGACCTGCGTCAGCGATTCGATGACATGGCGGGCGATGTTGCCCTTCTCCGACCAGTCATAGGTCGCGGGGTCGGTGATCTCCTTCACATTCATGGAGATGCGCAGATTGCCGCCCTTCTTGGGCGTGCCACTCTGCGCCAGCGCCGCCGAACTGGTGCCCATCAGCTTGTCCGCCATCGCATAGGCGGTGCCGGCGGAAACGCCCAGCAGGGTCGCGGTGCGCAGGAAGTCGCGGCGGCCGATTCGGCCCTTGCCGAGTTGCTCGGCAAGCTTCGGGATATAGGGGTGATTACCGTTCCGGGGCGTGTCGCTCATGATTGTACCTCCCGCTCTCTCATGGGTCGCTGCGCCGCTGCTACCAAGTAAAAAATGACCCTATTTACTCGGAAAATCGATCAACCGACATCATTGATAAATAGACAATACGATATTTATTGAACCTGCCAGTATCAGTGGCAATTCAACAAAATCTTCATACGCATCGCCAGCAAAATGCCGACCGAACGACAGAGCGCTCGATTCGGATGGACTGTGATTTTTGAAGATGCAGTCCGGATTGTCAACCTCTGAAGCCCGCTATACTCACAAGATGATTGATGGAAAAGGCAAATTAGTATTTTTTCCTCAAAAGAAAAGGGCGCCGCCTTGGGAAGACGGCGCCCAGTTGGGGGGCACAGGGAGAAACTAAAGAAAATCACGACATGGCAGCGGGGCTCAGCTGCTCTCCATGCCCTGCAGGACGATCTCGCCCTGCTCCAGGGCCTGCTTCAGCTCATCGACACCGCGCCGGGCTTCCTCATACATCTCGCGGCAGCGCGCGATCTCGCGCATCTCGCCCTCGGTCACCGGGCCACGGCCGGTGGTGCCGGCATCCAGCAGCTTGGCGAGATAGCGGCCGCGCAGCTTCGCGGCGATGGTGACGATGCCTTCAATCTCGCGGGCGGAAACATCCATGACGATCTTGCGCGCCTCGCTGGCGAATTGCTGGCGCTGGAAGCCGTCCAGCTCGCGCAGCAGTTGCTGGCGGTTCACGCCCTTGCGCGGCAGACCGGCGCCCTGACCGGTCAGCCAGGCGGCCTGCGGCTCGGCGCGGCCCGTGTCCACATGACGGTCGGCATCCCGTTCCGCACGTAGCGGCTCCTTCTGGCGGGGCGCCGGCTTCGGCTGCGCCACCACGGGACGGACAGTCGGGCGCACGGCCTTGGCGGGCGAAACCACCGGCTTCTGCGGGGCATCGGCCTCGGTGGTTGCCTCTCGGCGCGGCGCGGCGAAACGGGTGGCGGTCATCAGCGACATGGTCCCTCCTGGCATAAAGCGGGTGGCCCAAATGGGCCTCGCCAGGAATAAAGCAACCGCCGTGCCAGCCGGGAAAGTCAGGGAAATAAAAGGCTTTCAGCACCCATCGCCACCGGTCGGGCAGCTTTTGCCGGGTCTGTTTCGGATGCCCGGCAGAAACCGCCGAAACGGACCGGTCAGAGGGTGCGGTAACGGTCCACGCCGTCCGGTCCGGTCTGGCGCGCCAGCTTCCCGTCATGCAGCAGACGGTTCAGGTGCGCCAGCGCCTCGCCGATGGCGAAACCAAGCTGCATCATATCCAGCTTGCGGGTGAACATCGCATTCATCACCTCGATGGCGGTGCGCGGCGTCTCGGCGCAATCTGCCAGGATCAGGTCCAGGCGGTGCTGGTGATGCTGGCGCAGATGGGCAATTCGCTCATGCAGGCCGGTGAAGGGCGTGTCGTGCGAGGGCAGCACCAGCGTGTCGACCGGCAGATCCCTGAACCTGTCGAGGCAGCCGAGATAGCGCGCCAGCGGGTCTC
The DNA here is from genome assembly GCF_000299935.1 of Oceanibaculum indicum P24. Taxonomy (NCBI): domain Bacteria; kingdom Pseudomonadati; phylum Pseudomonadota; class Alphaproteobacteria; order Rhodospirillales; family Oceanibaculaceae; genus Oceanibaculum; species Oceanibaculum indicum. The sequence goes on from NZ_AMRL01000001.1 coordinate 127,599, forward strand.
CATCCGGCTCCTGCGGCCAGAGCGAGACGTTCGGGCTGATGCGCGGCAACACGATGTCGCCGGAGATCAGCAGCCTGTCTTCCGGGCAGGCAAGGCACGCATGCTCCGGGCAGTGCCCCTCGCCGATGATCACCTGCCAGCCACGGTTGCCGATGCGGATGGTCTCGCCGCCGAATATACGGCGATAGGCAGCCGGGATCGGCTCCACCCCCTTGCGGTAGCGCCCGACACGTTCCAGCAGGGCCGGCATCTGCTCCTCACTGACGCCGGCGCGGCTGTAGAAGGCCCGTGCCACCGTCTCGCGGCTGCCATCATCCTCGGCGCGCTGGTGGCGGCCATAGAGCCATTCCGCCTGGGTGATCCACAAGGGCGCGTTCCAGCGCTGCGTCAGCCAGCCGGCCTGGCCGATATGGTCCGGGTGGAAATGCGTGACCAAGATGCGGGTGACCGGGCGGCCGCCCAGCGTGCTGGCGAATACGCCCTCCCACAGGGTGCGGGTCTTCTCGCCACCAATGCCGGTATCGACGATGGTCCAGCCCTCGCCATCCTCCAGCAGCCACAGATTGATATGGTCCAGCGCGAAGGGCAGCGGCATGCGCAGCCAGTACACGCCCTCGGCCACGCGCATGGTCGTGCCGCCCTCGGGCAATTCGCTGAAACGGTAATCGATCTCCGGCTTCATGGTCTTTTCATCCCCCCGCTTTCGTTGCGGGCAAGACTAGCGGCCCGGTGCCGGATGGCAAGCAGGCAGCGTGGACCGGCGCCGGATGCCAGCCATGCGGCACGCCGGATCGCCAGCAATAATCAGACGTTGAAGTTGAAATTGATCGGCTGGACTAGGTTCAGCAGATAGGCATCCCGGCCGGAGCCCAGACCCAGCTGCGAAGTGGCGGACTCAGCATCCTTCATCGCCAGGAATTTCTGGATGAATTCCATGGCGAACTTGCTGGACCCGGCATAGGGATCTTCTGTTTCAGCCGACTCGCTGTCGACAAACTGGGCCAACGTCGCATCGACGATGCTCTTTTCCATCTGCTGCGTGCGCAGATCGGAATTCAGCGTCTCACGCACCCGCCCCAGCGAGAACAGCGCGTCCTCCAGCGCCGCGATGGCGCCGGTGCTGTCACCGCCATCGCTTGGCAGGCCATCGGCCCCGCCACGCAGGATGGCACCGAAATTGGTCGCGAAGTCGCTGACTGCGTCGACCTTCATCAGCCGGCCGCTGGATTCCACACGGTACTCAATGTTTTCCTGGTCAGCGGACAGCAGGTTCCGCCCCTCAAACGCGGCAGCGTTGATATAAGTCTGCAAATCGTTCGACAGCCTGCGATAGGCGCTGTCCACCGCGGCGCGCGGGTCCAGCTTCTCCGATGCCAGGTTGAAGGAGCTGGCGTCGATGGAAATCTCGCGGAAGGCCGTGCTGGTCGCGGTCGCCACCGGGCTGTCCAGCGCGGTCAGCACATCCTGGGCGTTGGCGAAGGAGCTGATGTCGCGGCCTGTCAGCTCGGCCAGCACGCTGGTCGTCAGATCGCGGCCGCGGGCCTCGATATTGAAACCGTTCAGCAGCTCATAGCTCTGATTGCCGCCGGCCAGCAGATTGTCGAGGCCGGCCGTGCGCGGGTCGTTAATCAGGTCGCCGATCTTGCCGACAATCTCGTCATACTGGGCCTGCAGGCCAGTGCGGTTGGAGCTGGCGGGCAGCGCCGTGGACTCCACCGCCAGGCCACGGAGTTCACCCAGCAGCAGATTGATCTCGCTCAGCCGCGAGCCGGCATCACGCACCGCTTCCGCGCCCGGATAGAGCGAGGCGGAATTCAGCGTCGCGGCAAATTGCGGGATCGAGGCAATCGCGTCCGTCAGTGCCGTACGGTCCGCCGTAACTTCCTTGCGGACATTGGCCAGCTCAGTCGTGCCGCTGGCGATGATACCGCCCGCCGTCGCCAGATTGCCGGCATCGCCGGACCCGGTCACGGCCTGGAAGCTGGCATTGGCGGCATCGATATCGGCCAGGAACCCGGTCAGATCCTGCGAACGCGCGGTCACGGTCTCGCCGGTCGATTTATACTGCACGGACAGGTCGGGCAGCGCGCCGTTCAACAGATTTTCCAGCGTCCCGGCGGCATCCGCATCGCCGTCATCATAGGAATATGTCGCCTCACTATAGGCGGTGTTGATCTTGTCGCGCAGTTCCGCGAACTCGGTCTTGTAGCTGTCCAGCCTGGCAGCGTTCGCGGGGTCGCTGGCGAGGCCGACCAGCGCGTTCATGCGGCTGACATAGCCTTGAATGCGGCCCAGCGAATCATTGGCGGCGGCCAGCAAGCCGTTCTGGCGCACCATCTCCGGGATGGCCGCTTCCTGCACCGGGATTTCCGCCTGGAATTCACCGGCCGGGTCCTGCACCGCATCCAGCGCGCCATAACCGGCGCGGATCAGCTCAAGCTGGCTCTGGATCGCATCCACCTGGGCGATCGCCTGCTTCGACAGCTGCACGCCATTGTAGAGCAGCGTCTGGTCGTCGCGCGCATCATTGATGCGGATCGAGCTGCCGCCCGTCGCGGTCGTGCTCTCCACACCCTTGAATTTTTCGAGGTCGAGCCGCCCTTCGATGAGCCGCGCCTGCGTTTCCACCGACTGCACGGCAATCTGTGCCGGCAGGTTCAGCGTGAAGGTGACGACCGAGCGCAGCACATTGTCGCCCAAAATATCGTAGGGGCTGGTGACATTGCCGATATTGCGCAGGAAGTAGGTCGCCTCTCGCAGGGCCGGGTTATTGTTGCCCAGCGCCTTCTCGAACTCGTTGAGGATATATTTCTGCGACAGGTCTTCCAGGAAAGCCGCGTCCTGCAGCTTCGACGCGCCGCTGTTCGCGAAGTCGAAGGCACCGGCGATTTCGCGGTAGCGGTTGTCGGACAGCCGGTTGGCCAGCGAGCTGTTGTCGTCCAGGTCGCTTTCCAGCACCTTCTTCAGGCGCCCAGGATACTGCGCTTCACTTTCCAGGCTAAAGGCGGACAGGGCAAAATTCATCAGCCGGCGATCCTTCATCAGATCGTCGACGCTTTCGATGGAGCCGGCCTTTTTCTTGAAATACTCGACCTCGCGCATGACCTGCGCAGTCTGTCCGAACTGCGCGATCTGCTGCGAGGTGTTCTTCTGCAGCATCTGGAAGGAGAGTGCTGCGGAGACACCGCTCATAAAGGCGACGTTGGCTACCATGACGCTTCTGTCACTTCATATTGCCGTTGGGCGGAGGGCAAGCCTTTTGCCGCCCAATTCCACGAGGTGAACATTAGCATAGCCTCCGCGTGAGTCCAGTAGAATCTCACGCGGAGGCAAAGCAAGATACGGGCCAGAAATGCTGAACCGTCAGGCGGCCTTGCGCGCCGGCACCGACTTTTCGCCCAGATCCCAGAAAAGTCCGGCCATCATCTGCAGCCCCTCGCGGATGATCGGCAGCAGCGCATGCTCGTTCGGCGCATGCTGGGAGCAGGACGCATAGGAATGCGGGACCCATACGGTAGGCAATTTCAGCACGTCGGTAAAAATGTCATTGGGCAGCGAGCCGCCGAGATTGGGCAGGATGGCGGGCTTAGCCCCCAACGTCGCCTCGATGGAACCGACCGCCCACTTCACCCAGGGATCGTCCGGGTCCAGGCGCGTCGCCTTGAAATAGGCATCGCGGCTGGGCGCCAGCTGAACCGCCTGGAAGCCGCGCGCGTCCAGATGCTTGCGCAGGGACGGCAGGAAATTCTCCGGGTCGCTGCCGACCACGAAGCGGATCTGGCAGTGCGCCTTGGCCGAGGGCGGGATGGCGTTCACCGGGCGCTCCGGATTGCCGGTCTTGAAGGCCAGCACATCGAAGCTGTTCCAGCCATAGACGCGTTCCGCCGGGGTCATGCCGGGCTCGCCCCACCATTCATCGACGGTCGGGCCATCCTCGCCCCCATCGACGGTGCAGTCGGCCAGCGCAGCACGCACCGAATTGGGGATCGGTGTCGGCAGGAAGCCATCGACCAGGATCTTGCCGGTCGGCGAGCAGATCGAGGCGATGGCATGCGCCAGGATCACGCCGGGGTCGGCCAGCAGCCCGCCCCAGTTGCCGGAATGATGCGCGCCCTCGCGCAAATCCAGCCACATGTCGAAATTGAAATTGCCGCGCGCGCCCAGGAAGATGGTCGGGCGGCCCGGCTGCAGGCGCGGCCCGTCGGAGGCCAGCAGCAGGTCGGCGGAGAGCGCCTCCTTCTCCTGCTCGCAGAGCAGGCGCAGGCCGGGGGAGCCGGTTTCCTCCCCGGTCTCGATCAGCAGCTTGCAGTTGAAGCCGAGGTTCCCGCGCGCGCCGATCACCGATTTCAGCGCCTGGATGTTGATGGAGTGCTGGCCCTTATTATCCGCCGTGCCGCGGCCATAGAGGCGCTCGCCCTCCTGCTTCATCTCCCACGGGCCGATGCCGTCGCGCCACTGGTCCTCCAGCCCGCGGATCACGTCGCCATGGCCATAGCTCAGCACGGTCGGCAGGTGCGCGCCCTCGATGCGCTCGGCGATCAGGAACGGCCCGCCATGCGAGACCGGGTTGGGGACGATGCGGCAGGTGAAACCGATGGCTTCCAGCGTCGGCTGCATCTCGTCGGTCAGGTAGGCCAGCAGCGCCTCCTTGCGCTCCGGGTTCTGGCTTTCCGTCGGGATTGCCACGCGCCGGGCGAGGTCCTTCAGGAACGTGCCATTGTCGAGTTGCGCCACCGCGTCCGCGATCGCCGCCTGCCTGCTCATTTCGTGATATCCATCGGTAGGGTTCGGTAAGGAATTTGAACGAGTTTAGCGCCGGAGCGAAGGCAGGGGCAAGGCGGGGATACTAGGTTTTAGTCGTGATTCTGTTTGAAGAGCGCACTTTCCCTTAGAACCACTCTCCTCCCGTCACCCCCGCACCTGTTGCGGGGGTCCAGGGTCCAGCTCACCGGATGTCAGCCGAGCAGGCTGAACCCTGGATTCCCCCGGACGCCCATGGGGACAAGCCCGGGAATGACGGCCAGCGGAAACCAACCGCCAGCATTTGAAACGGGAATGTTGTCCAGCTTTCTTTCCGGTATCCGGCTCCGCCAAGGAGAATTACACTCTTGCTGATGGTCAATGGGGAGGACCGGCCAATGGACGAAGGTTTCAGGCTGTCGCGCCGGGCGGCGCTGCTGGGCAGCATCGGGCTGGCAGGCATGAGCGGCCTCGGACTGATGGCGGGGCTGCCGCGCCGGGCGCTGGCGGCAGCAGGCGCGCGTCCGAAACACGCAATGTCACCGACCCAGGCGCTGAACGCGCTGCTGGCCGGCAATGCGCGCTATGTCGCCAACCGGCCGGGGCCGGTGGATTTCCTGCCGCGCCGGCAGCTTCTCGCCACCGGGCAGAGCCCCTTCGCCATCATTCTGGGCTGCGCCGATTCCCGCGTCAGCCCGGAATTCGCCTTCGACCAGCGGCCCGGCGACCTGTTCGTGCTGCGCGTCGCAGGCAATTACCTGACCGTCGATTCGCTGGCCAGCATGGAATATGCGGTGGAGTTCCTCGGCACGCCGCTGATCCTGGTGCTGGGCCATACGAGCTGCGGCGCGATTTCCGCCGCCGTGGACGTGGCCACGACGAATGCCGCCCTGCCCGGCAGCCTGCCGGCGCTGGCGAAACAGATCGTGCCGGCGGTGAAACAGGCGCAGGCGAAGGGCGCTCCCGGCAACCGGGCGGCGCTGATCCGGCACGCCACCACCGAGAATATCCGCCGCACCGTGGAGGCGATCAAGACGGCCGGGCCGCTGCTGTCGCGCTATGTCGAGGCCGGCACGTTGAACGTCGCAGGTGGGCTCTACGATCTCAACACCGGCCAGGTTGCCGTGATCGGGAGCTAAGCGGACTGGTTCAATCGCCCCTCACCCAGCTTCGGCTAGTCTCACTATCGTTCGCCAAGCCTCCGCTTATCGCCCTTAGGCCTCTCCCCTTCCGGGGCGAGGGATTCTGTTTAAGGATTCCCTTTCTTTCTCCCTCTCCCCTGGAGGGAGAGGGTTGCGCAGCCTTGTGAGCGAAGCGAATTAGGCGGAGCTGGGTGAGGGGGAAAATACCCCCCTCACAACAACCCCAAACTCTTGAAGCTGGCATGGTCGTCGCGGCCGATGACGACATGGTCGTGCAGCGCGATGCCGAGCGCCTTGCCCGCCGACTGAACCTCCTTCGTCATCTCAATGTCGGCGCGGCTGGGCGTCGGGTCGCCGGACGGATGGTTGTGCACCATGATGAGCGCGGAGGCGTGCAGCTCCAGCGCACGGCGGATCACCTCGCGCGGATAGACCGGCGTCTGGTCCACCGTGCCCTGCTGCATCAGCTCGTCGGCGATGATCATGTTCTTCCGGTCGAGGAACAGCACGCGGAACTGCTCCCGCTTCTCGAAGCCCATGGAGGCCCGGCAGTAATCCAACAGATCGCGCCAGGAGGCGATGACCGGCCGATTCAGGATGCGCTGGCGCAGCAGCCGGTGCGACCCGGCCTGCACGATCTTCAGCGCGGCCAGCGCACTCTCCCCTACCCCGTCGATCTCGGCCAGCGCGTGCGGGTCGGCGCTGATGACCTCCGCGAAATTGCCGAACCGGTCGATCAGCCGCTTGGCCAGCGGCTTCATGTCGCCGCGCGGCTGGGCCAGGAACAGCACCAGCTCCAGCAGCTCATAGTCCGGCAGGCAGTCCGCCCCGGCCGACAGGAAGCGCTCGCGCAGGCGCTTGCGATGGCCGTGATAATGCGGCCGCTCCACGCTTTCCGCGCAGCCGCCGTTTCCCGGCCCCAGCTCCGCCATGTTGTGTCTGGCCATGCCGCACCATCCCTGATTGGCGTTCCCGCCATTGAACGGTCTGGCGCCCGGCTTGGCAAGGGGGGTGTCCCCCCTCAGTGCGTCACATTCGCGGCCTTCGGCATCACGAAGGGGTGGGCCGCCTCATAGGCGCGGGCGGCCTGCAGCACCAGCGAATCGGCATGGGCCGGGCCGACAATCTGCAGCCCGATCGGCAGCCCCGCCTTGGTGAAGCCGCAGGGCGCGCTGGCGGCGGGCTGCTGCGTCAGGTTGAAGGGATGGCTGAAGGGCGACCAGTCCGGCCAGCGGGTGAAGCCCTTGCCCGCCGGGAATTCGATGCCGGCCTCGAAGGCGGGCAGCGGCAGGGTCGGCGTCAGCAGCAAATCATAGCTCTCATGGAACAGGTTCATGGTGAGGCCAAGGGCGGAGCGCGCCTCGGCGGCCTTCGCGATCTGCTCCGAGGTGTAGGTCAGCCCCTCCTCCGCCACCTCGACGAAGCCAGGGTCCATCAGCTTGCGCTGCTCCGGCGTCAGCTTGCGATAGAGGTTGGCGGCGCCGAAATACCAGTGGGTACGGAACACCCAGGCCGGGTCCTCGAAGCCGGGATCGACCTCGTCCACCTCCGCCCCCATATCGACGAAGACCTGCACCGCGCGCTTCACCGCCTCCGCGATCTCCGGATCGACCTTGGCATAGCCCAGCGCCGGGCTGTAGGCGATGCGCAGCCCCTCGACGCCATCCTCCAGCCCGATGCGGTAGTCGCGCCCGTCATAGGGCAGGGAGAACCAGTCGCGCGCGTCCGGCATGGCAATCGCATTCATCATCAGCGCGGTGTCGCCCACGGTGCGGGTCATCGGCCCGACATGCGAGAGCGTGCCCATCGGGCTAGCCGGGAAGGCCGGCACCCGGCCGAAATGCGCCTTCAGCCCGAAGATGCCGGTAAAGCCCGCCGGCATGCGGATCGAGCCGCCGCCATCGGTGCCGATATGCAGGCAGCCCATGCCAAGCGCAGCCGCAGCCGCCGCGCCACCCGACGAGCCACCCGGCGTCTTCGAGGTATCCCACGGGTTTCGCGTGATGCCGGTCAGCGGGCTGTCGGTCACACCCTTCCAGCCATATTCCGGCGTGGTGGTCTTGCCCAGCAGCACCGCCCCTTCCTCGCGCAGCCGCGCCACGGCGGGCGCGTCTTCCGGCCAGTTCTGGTTGCGTGCCACGGTCTTGCTGCCGCGCAGGGTGGGCCAGCCCTCGCTGAGGATCAGATCCTTCACCGTCGCCGGGACGCCATCGACCATGCCGCGCGGCTCGCGCTGCATCCAGCGCGCTTCCGAGGCGCGGGCGGCGGCCAGCGCCGCCTCGGCATCGACCAGGCAGAAGGCGTTCACATGCTTATCGACCGCCTCGATGCGCGCCAGAATGGCCTTCGTCACCTCGACCGGCGACAGGCTCTTGCGGCGATAGTGCTTCAGCAGCTCGGTCGCCGGGAGATAGCAGATATCGGTATTGTCGTTTGTCATTGGCCTACCCTGTTCCGTTGGGCAGACCTTAGCGAAGCGCAGGCGCGTTTGACCAGCCCCCGAAAGGGCTGGCCCGGATCACACGTAGGGTGGGCGGTCCCAGCCCTTGGGCGAGGCTGTGAAAATCTCGAACCCGTCCTCGGTCACGGCGATGGAATGCTCGAACTGGGCGGATAGCGAGCGATCCTTGGTCACCGCCGTCCAGTCATCGGCCAGCACCTTCACGTCATAGCGGCCGGCATTGATCATCGGCTCCACCGTGAAGAACATGCCGGGACGCAGGGCGATGCCCTTGCCCGGCTTGCCGTAATGCAGGATCGACGGCGCGTCGTGGAACACCTTGCCCAGCCCGTGGCCGCAGAAGTCGCGCACCACGGAGAAGCGGCTGGCCTCGGCATGGGTCTGGATGGCGTGGCCGATATCACCCAGCGTGGCGCCCGGCCTCACCGCCTGGATGCCCAGCATCATCGCCTCGTAGGTGATGTCGATCAGCTTCTGCGCCTTCACACCGATCTTGCCGACCCCGAACATGCGGCTGGTGTCGCCATGCCAGCCATCCAGGATAACCGTCACGTCGATGTTCAGGATATCGCCCTCGGCGAGCTTCTTGTCGCCGGGGATGCCATGGCAGACGACATGGTTGACCGAGGTGCAGATCGATTTCGGAAAGCCGCGATAGCCCAGCGGCGCCGGGATTGCACCATGCTCCACAATATAGTCGTGGCACAGCTTATCCAGCGCGCCCGTGGTCACGCCGGGCTGAACATGGGGGGTGATGAAATCCAGCGTCTCGGCCGCCAGCCGGCCGGCGCGCCGCATGCCCTCGAAGCCGGCGGCGTCGTGGATCTTGATGCTGCGCTCTTCGCGTCGGTGGTCTTCCATGACCTGATCCTTATCGCATGGAAACGGGCCGGAATCACGCTTATCCGGCGTAAAAGCGGGGCCTATACCGCCAAGCGGGCCTGTTTGTCCAGCGAGATGGGGATGGCGGGTGCCCGCGTCACCCGCATTTTCGGCAGATCAGCCCTACTTCCGCTCCCTACCCCCACCCCTACCAGCGCATCCCGGTGGCACTGGCCTTGCCGCCGGCCTCCGGCTCCAGTTCGCTCTCTTTCCCATCCTTCACAACACCGACCTTCGGCACGATGCAGCCGATGATCGAGGTCACCCTGTCGCTGTCCGCCGACAGCGGCAGCAGCAGGCGCTCATAGGAGGCGAACCAGAGATCCTTGTAGAAACGCTGGGTCTGGCAGGTCGGCGCGCGGCTCTCCACCACATCGCGATAGGCCGCGCCGGCGATGCGGCGGAACAGCGGGTTCGGCATCTCGTCCACATATTTGCCTTCGGGATTGCCGCCATAGAAGCGTTGCAGCGCCATGCCGATGGTGCGGTAACGGTAACGCGGCGGCGCGTCCGGGCCGTTCTCCGGGCCGTTCTCCGGCCACACCACCTCGACATGCAGGATGTTCAGCAACTCGTCGGCCAGATCGAGCGGCCCGATGCGGCCGGGATCTGGCATGCGGTAGCCGTCGGCGGCCCGCAGCCACATCGCATAGAGCCGCTGCAGCCGGGGGCTGACGATGCGCATCGGACGCTGCGAACTGGCCGGCGCGGCCTTGGCGGGGGTCATTCTGCTTCTATCCCTTTCCTGCGCGCCGGGCGCGGCCTATCTTCTCCCGGCGCCCTCGCATTCTCTTCCGGGCCGGATTCATAGAACAAGAAAGTTAAGGTTTCATCCCATGGAATCAAACCCCGCCCCTACTGCCGCTCTCCTCATCATCGGCAATGAGGTGCTGTCCGGCCGTACCAAGGACGCCAACCTCTCGCATCTCGGCACGCAGCTCTCGGAGATGGGCATCCGCATGATGGAGGCGCGCGTGGTGCCCGACATCGAGGCGCGGATCATCGAGGCAGTGAACGAGCTGCGGGCGCGCTACACCTATGTCTTCACCACCGGCGGCATCGGGCCGACGCATGACGACATCACCTCGGCCTGCATCGCCAAGGCCTTCGGCGTGAATCTCATCCGCCACCACGAGGCGATGGCCGTGCTGGCCGCGCATTACGCCGCGACCGGGGCGGAGTTCAACGACGCCCGCAAGAAGATGGCCGAGGTGCCGGAAGGTGCTGCGCTGGTCGAGAACCCGGTCTCCAAGGCGCCCGGCTTCCACATCGGCAATGTCTATGTCTTCGCCGGCATCCCGCGCATCATGCAGGCAATGTTCGACAGTGTGCGCGGCGAGCTGGCGACCGGCGCGAAGATCGCCTCGCGCACCGTCTCCTGCCGCATCGGCGAGGGCACGCTGGCCCAGGGGCTGGGCGCCATCCAGGCGCGCCACCCCGGCATCGATATCGGCAGCTACCCCTATTTCGCCGGCGGCGGCTTCGGCGTGTCGCTGGTGCTGCGCGGCACCGACGAGGCGGCGCTGGACGCGGCGGCGGACGAGGTCCGCGCGCTCATCCGCAGCCTCGGCGGCGAACCGGTCGAGGGCGAGCCGGTGAAGGAAGAAGCGGGGAAGTAGGTAAGGCTTAGGGAGGGGCGGCGCGTCGCCAAGGCCGCAGCCTCCCGGTATGCCATATGCCGTTTATCTCTGCCCGTTACTCCCGCCATCCCCTCCAGCCGTCACCCCCGCATTTATTGCGGGGGTCCAGGCCTCCGCCAACTGGTTATCCACCCGAGTAAGCTGAACCCTGGATTCCCGGGACAAGCCCGGGAATGACGACAGAAAATGTGGCAGCGAAGCAGAGTTACTTTTCTCATTCGTCACCCTCGGGCTTGACCCGAGGGTCCAGCGGTCCGCGCAGTTTGCTCGGTCATTGGATGGTCGGCCCCTCGGATCAAGTCCAAGGGTGGTCCGACCATGACGAAAATAATCGCTAACCCTTGCCACCATCGGCGATTGTCTTGCCGCCCTCCGGCGCGCTATCAAGGGCGCGGTCACTCCCCTGCCCGCTTGGCGGAATCGGTAGACGCAGCAGACTTAAAATCTGTTTTCCTCCGGGAAGTGCCGGTTCGAGTCCGGCAGCGGGCACCAGGGAGGACGGTGGAGGCTATTCGAAAAAATCCTCGTCTATTTTCTTGATATAGAGCGTTTCTTCGATACGACAGCCAACATCGTAGCGGATCATCAGCCGAGCAAGCTGTACCCCATCTATGAGGACGATCCGCTTGCTCAAACTCTCCGCCGTCTGCTTTGCCGAGGCGCTGAAGCTGGAGGTGGTGACGAACAACCCCTTGGCCGCCTTGAATCCGTCCAGCGCGCCGAAGAAATCACGGATCGCCCCCGCGCCAACGATATTGCCATCGGCATAACGCTTGGCCTGAACATAGACTCGATCAAGTCCCAACGCGTCCTGATCGATCACACCGTCGATACCGCCATCGCCACTGCGCCCAATGACTAGCGCTTCACCAGCTTGACCGGTCGAACCGCCATAGCCCATTGCGACGAGAAGCTGCACCACAATTCGCTCAAAAAAAGCCGGCGGAGCAGCCTGAATCCGTTGTAGGATTTCCTGCGACAGCTCTGCTTCAAGACCGGCATGGGCTTCGCGGATCAACTCGTCAGGCGTCGATCCAGTTTTCTCTACCGCCTTGACCTTTGCAGCAGGCGCAGGCGTGCCAGTCTCGCTTGGCTTTCTAAAAAGAGCGAATTCGGGAAATTGCTCTAAGAATTTGATGTTTATGATCTTTGGTGGCTTAGATAGCACCTTGCGCCCGCGTTCAGAGATTTGAAAACGTCCGCGCCCAGTCATTTCCACAAGACCGGCCTTGCCAAGATAACTTTTTGCCCAATGAACGCGGTTATCGAAGGTAGCCTGACGACGAGAAGGCAATAATTCAACCCGCTCCGCATCGGTCAAACCAAACTCGATAGCCAGTCGATTCACTACCTCCGAAATATGAACCTCGCCATTGGCCGACGCTTTTAGCACCGGCAACATCAGCGTCTGAAAATCCGGTATTGCCATCCCCGCATTGCCCCCCGATAGCACGCACAATTATTAAGTGTATGATATCCAAAGCAATGCGAATTTAACTATCAATATTTCATCCCTACCCAATCGTCATCAGGCTGGCATTGCCGCCGGCCGCGGCCGTGTTGATGCTGACCGCGCGTTCCTCCAGCAGCATGAACAGCGGGTAGTCGTCGCGGCCCTCGGCCAGATCCGCGCGCGTCGCGCCATGCACCGGCAGGATGGCGCCGTCCCGTTCCGCCAGCGCCCTGTTGACCGCCAGCAGCGCGTCGCTGTCGCCCTCGAACAGCAGCGCCGCGCAATCGGCCTTCGCCGCATCCCCGACCGGCTGGATCAGCGCCGTCACCGTTTCCGGCGCGCCCGCGAACAGCGCCATCCAGTCGGAGGGCACCAGCGCCCGGTTGCCGGTCGCCAGCGCGGCGCCGACCTGCCGCAGCAAGCCATCCTCGCTCTGCGGCCGGCAGGCAATGGTCCCGCGCGGCGTCAGTGAGTAGAGATTGCGCTCGCCCACCGGCCCCGGCAGCTCGACCGAGGCGCCCAGCAGGCTGCGTTCCAGATAGCGTGTCACGGCCTCGGCGGATTCCGCCTTGCCCTGCGCCGCCAGCCAGTCGCGATAGGCAACAGCCGGGGCCAGCGCCTTTTCCGAAGGGGCGAGGCCTGCCTGCTTGTCCGCCGGGCGGCGCGACAGCAGCCGGTGCAGGTAGAGCGGCCCGCCCGCCTTCGGCCCGGTGCCGGACAGGCCGCGCCCGCCGAAGGGCTGCACGCCGACCACAGCACCAATCAGGTTGCGGTTCACATAGATGTTGCCGGCCTCCGCCTGGGCGGTCAGCTTCGCGATGGTCTCGTCGATGCGGCTGTGCACGCCGAAGGTCAGGCCATAGCCGGTGCCGTTGATCGCCTCGATCAGCGCCTTCAGCTTCGACCGCCGGTAGCGCACGACATGCAGCACCGGCCCGAACACCTCGCGCTCCAGCTCGCCGATATCGCCGATCTCGATCAGCGCGGGCGCGATGAAAGTGCCGTACTTCGCCGCCGCCGGCAGTTCCGCCTGCTCCACCTTGTGGCCGCTGGAGCGCATCGCCTCGATATGGCGCTGGATGGTCTGCCGCGCCTCCTCGGTGATGACCGGGCCGATATCGGTCGCAAGCCGGTCCGGATTGCCCACCGTCAGCTCCGCCAGCGCGCCGCGCAGCATCTCCAGCACACGGTCGGCGATCTCCTCCTGCAGGCACAGCACGCGCAGGGCGGAGCAACGCTGGCCGGCGGAATCGAAGGCCGACATCAGCACGTCCAGCACCACCTGTTCCGGCAGGGCGGAGCTGTCCACGATCAGCGCGTTCTGGCCACCGGTCTCGGCGATCAGCGGGATCGGCTTGCCGTCGGCATTCAGCCGCTTGGCCAGGGTAGAACGGATCAGCCGCGCCACCTCGGTCGAGCCGGTGAACATGACGCCTGCCGTGCGCGCATCCGCCACCAGCGCGGCGCCGACCTTTCCATCGCCCGGCAGCAGCTGCAGCGCGCCCGCCGGTACACCGGCCTCATGCAGCAGCCTCACCGCCTCGGCGGCGATCAGCGGCGTTTCCTCGGCGGGCTTGGCCAGCACCGCATTGCCGGCGGCAAGGGCCGCCGCCACCTGCCCGGTGAAGATCGCCAGCGGGAAGTTCCACGGGCTGATGCAGACCACCGGCCCCAGTGGGCGGTGCGTGTCATTGGCGAAGCCGTCGCGCACCTGCACGGCGTAGTATCGCAGAAAATCCACCGCCTCGCGCACCTCGCCGATGGCGTTGGTCAGCGACTTGCCGGCCTCGCGCACGATGAGGCCGAGCAACGCCTGCAGGCGCGCCTCCATCAGGTCGGCGGCACGGTCGAGGCAGGCCGCACGCTCCTCCGGCGGGGTCGACTGCCAGATCGGCGCGTAGCTGGCCGCATGGCCCATCGCCGCCGTGACGGTCTCATCGGTGGCGTCGAAGCAGCTGCCGACAAGATCGCGATGATCGGCGGGGTTGCGGATCGCGCGCTCAGTGCCTCCCGCCGGGCCGTCCGCCAGCAGCGGCTCCGCCCGGTAGGGCATCTCCACCCCGGTCAGCAGCGCACCGGACAGCGAGGCCAGGCGCTGCTCGTTGGTGAGGTCGAGGCCGGCGGAATTGGCCCGCGCCGGCCGGAACAGGTCGCGCGGCAGGGAAATCTTCGGATGCGGCGCGCCGACCGGCGTGATTGCGGCGGCCTGGTCCACCGGATCGGCGATGAGGTCGTCCACCGGGATGGAGCGGTCGGCAATGCGGTTCACGAAGGAGGTGTTGGCTCCATTCTCCAGCAGGCGGCGCACCAGATAGGCCAGCAGCGTCTCGTGCGTGCCGACCGGCGCATAGATGCGGCAGGGCCGGTTCAGCTTGTTGTGGCCGACCACCTCGTCATAGAGCGGCTCGCCCATGCCGTGCAGGCACTGGAACTCGTACTGGCCGGCGTAGTAATTGGCCCCTGCCAGATGGTAGATGGTCGCCAGCGTGTGCGCGTTGTGCGTGGCGAATTGCGGGAACACCGCATCGGGTGCGGCCAGCAGCTTGCGCGCGCAGGCGATATAGGACACGTCGGTATAGAGCTTGCGGGTATAGACCGGAAAACCCTCCAGCCCGTCCTGCTGGGCGCGCTTGATCTCGCCATCCCAGTAGGCGCCCTTCACCAGCCGGATCATCAGCCGGTGGCCGCTGCGCCGCGCCAGGTCGATCACATAGTCGATCACGAAGGGCGCGCGCTTCTGATAGGCTTGGATGACGAAGCCGATGCCGTTCCAGCCGGCAAGGTCCGGATCGAAGCAGAGCGATTCCAGCAGGTCGAGGGAGATTTCCAGCCGGTCGGCCTCCTCCGCATCGATGTTCAGGCCGATATCATACTGCTTCGCCAGCAGCACCAGCGTCTTCAGGCGCGGCAGCAGCTCGCCGGTCATGCGCTCGTACTGGCTGCGCGAATAGCGCGGATGCAGCGCCGACAGCTTCACCGAGATGCCCGGCCCCTCATAGATGCCGCGCTTGCCCGCCGCCTTGCCGATGGCGTGGATCGCCTGTTCGTAGTCGCGGTAATAGCGGTCGGCATCCGCCGCCGTGACCGCCGCCTCGCCCAGCATGTCGTAGGAATAGCGGAAGCCGCGCGATTCATATTTGCGGCTGTTGGCCAGCGCCTCGGCGATGGTCTGGCCGGTCACGAACTGCTCGCCCATCATGCGCATGGCGATATCGACGCCCTTGCGGATCAGCGGCTCGCCGCCCTTGCCGATCAGCCGCGTCAGCGCGGAGGACAGGCCGGCCTCACTGCTGGTGCTGGTCAGCCGGCCGGTCACCAGCAAGCCCCAGGTGGCAGCGTTCACGAACAGCGACGGGCTGTGGCCGATATGCGCCTCCCAGTCGCCGACGCCGATCTTGTCGCGGATCAGCGCGTCACGGGTCGCCCGGTCCGGGATGCGCAGCAGGGCTTCGGCCAGGCACATCAGCGCCACGCCTTCCTGGCTGGACAGCGAATATTCGTGGATCAGCGCCTCGACGCCGCCGCCATGCATCTTCTCGCGCAGCGCCTCGACCAGCGTGCGGGCAAGATCCTTCGCCGGTTCGGTGACGTTCTTCGGCAGGCTGGCCTGGGTCAGCAGCAGCGGCAGGCATTCCGGCTCCGGCCGACGGTAGGCGGCGGTGATCTTGGCGCGCAGCACGCTTTGCGGCTGCACCGACTGGGCGAATTCCAGGAAGGGCGTCAGCGCCGCTTCCTCCGCCGTCTCGGCAAGCTCCGCCTCTGCCGCGTCCTCGCCCAGGATCGCCGCCAGCGTGCCGCCGCGCTCGATATGCTCGATGGTGGACAGCATCGACTGTTTCACCAGCCAGTGCGGCGAACGGCCAACCTGCTCCGCCGCCGCCTTCAGCCGGGCGCGCAGGCGTTCGTCGATCTTCACGCCGATGGTGGTGGACGCGCTCTTGCTGCTGCTCATGGCCTGCTCCGGGCGGCTGGTTGCACCTCACGCAAGATAAGGTTGCACCAGAATAGGTGCAACTGGAGTTTGATGGGAGCGGTGAAGCGGAGGCTGCCTGCCCTTCTATCTCCTTCGTCACCCTCGGGCTTGACCCGAGGGTCCAGACAGGCGGCGCCGTTCGCTGGATGGTCGGATCAAGTCCGACCATGACGATGGAGGTGCATACATCCAAATGTCTCCATTTCGGCGACAATATGTTTCGACAAAGCCGGATTGTGCACACAAATGGAAAGCGTATTTTCATCCCCAACGGCGGCCGGACGTTCCGGCCAGGCCATTCAGTTTCGGAGGGATGAGAGATGAACACCGCAACGATCAATACCCAACCCAGCGCCCAGAACGTTGCCTATGCGGCGCTGGTGACCCGGCTGTCGCTGGGCGTGATGTACTTGGCCCATGGCCTGCTGAAGGTTCTGGTCTTCACCCCGGCCGGCACGGTGGGGTTCTTCGAATCGCTCGGCCTGCCGGGCGTCTTCGCCTATTTGACAATCCTGGCGGAGGTTGGCGGCGGGCTGCTGCTGATCGCTGGCATCGGCACGCGGCTGGTCGCGGCGGCGCTGATCCCGGCGCTACTGGGCGCGCTGTTCCTGGTGCATGCTGACAAGGGCTGGCTGTTCTCCGCCCCCGGCGGCGGCTGGGAATATCCGGCCTTCCTGATCGCGACATCGGTGGTGGCGGTCCTGCTGGGCAACGGCGCCTATGCGCTGGCCGACCGGCTGCCGGTGCTGCGGGACCTGAAGCTGGCCTCGTAACCTTCGGACAGCAACCGATTGGCAAGGGCGGCCCCTAACCGGGCCGCCCTTTGCTTTTGCGCTACCGCCCCCGCACCACCCCGCCGGGGCCGAGCATGAGGTTGGCGAGCGCGCCATATTCATGCTCCATGCGCCAGGACAGCAGGCGCTGGGCGCACTCCAGCATCACGCCGGCATGGGCCGGATCGGTTGCCAGGTTCCGCGTCTCCTGCGGGTCGCGGTCCATGTCGAACAGCAGCGGCGGCAGCGCGGTGAAATGCACGTATTTCCAGCGTTCCCCGCGCATCGCCATCAGCGTGCAGTGATCGGCCTTCAGCCCCAGCGGCTTTTGCAGCAGCGGCAGTCTTGCATCGCGGAAATCGAACAGGAAGCAGGCAGCGTCGCGCCAGTCAGCCGGGGCCGGTCGTCCTTCCAGAAAGCCGGTCAGGGGCCGCCCGTCGCACTGGTCCGGCACGTCGAGGCCCAGCGCGTCCAGAATGGTCGGCATCACATCGACCGATTCGGTGAAGTCCGTCACCTGCCGGCCACCATCGGCACCCGGCGAGCGAACGATCAGCGGGATATGGAAGGCGGCATCGAACCAACCCTGCTTGCCGAGCAGGAAATGGTCGCCCAGCATCTCGCCATGGTCGCTGGTGAGGATGACCAGCGTGTCCTCCCACAGGCCTTCGCGCTTCAGGAAGCCGAACAGCCGGCCCAGATTGTCGTCCACCTCGCTCAGCAGCGCGTAATAGGTGGCGCGGAGCTGGCGCATGTCGCGCTCGCTCATATCGGCGGCCAGTCCCTCACCATGCTGGAAGAAAGCGGATTGCGGGATCGCCTCCAGCATCGCCTTCAGCAGCGGATGCTGCGCCTTCTCTGCCTCAATGTCGCCACGCAGCGGCGCCGGCACATCATCCGGGTCGTACATCGCATTATAGGGTTCCGGCGCGATGAAGGGCGGGTGCGGGCGCAGGTAGGAGAGATGCACGAAGAAGGACTGCTCTCCCTGCATCGACAGATGCTCGATGACGCGGTCGGTCAGCCAGTGCGTCTCGCTGTCCTCCGCCCTGAAGCGTGCGGGCGCATAGGTCGGGCCCTTGTCGGGCGTGACCGCCGCCGGGTCGGGCCGGTAGATCTCGTGGCCCGGCCCCGGCACGACGTAGCCCTTCGCCTTCAGGCTGGCGAGCCAGGGCTTCGCATCCTCCGGCAGCCGCACGCCGACGGTGAAGCCGGGCAGCACGCCCTCATAGGTCTCCAGCCTGGGATCGCCGGGCGGCAGCTCGCGCGGATCGGCGGAACTGTCGGTATAGCCGAACAGCACCGGATCATAGCCGGCCTTGCGCGCCTCCAGCGCTACGTTCGTGAAGCGCGCATCCAGCGGCGTACCGTTGCGGATCGAGCGGTGATTGTGCGGGTAGAGTCCGGCCAGCAGGCTGGCGCGCGACGGGCCGCAGGGCGAGGCATTGGCGTAATGCCGGCGGAAGAAGGTGCCCTCCGCCGCCAGCGCATCGATATTGGGCGTACGCACCAGCGGATGCCCCGCCGCACCCAGCGTGTCGCCGCGCCACTGGTCAGCGGTGATCAGCAAGATGTGGAGCGGCCTGCGTGCAGTCATGGTTTTCCCCTTTTGCGGCTGCCCATCATCGCCGAAGCGCCGCCGCCGTCCAGCGGATTTCGATGACGGTTCCACGACAGTTTCCAACACCCCTTGTCCTGCCCAAAATTCGTCGCACTTAGACTTTTAAGATCAGTAAAACAGACAGGAGGGAGAGACATGAAACCGGAGCCCATCGCCCTGCGTCCCCTGGCCCGCCGGCTCATGCTGATGCTGGCGCTGGCGGCCCTCGCCGCCTTTGCCCTGCACCAGCACGCCAATGCGCATCATGGCTGGAGCAGCTACGATTCCTCCAAGCTCGTCACGCTGACCGGCGCCGTCGCCGAATCCAACTACGGCAACCCGCATGGCACCCTGACCATGACGGCCGAGGGCAAGAGCTGGCTGGTGATCCTGGCGCCGCCGCACCGCATGGACAGCCGCGGCCTGTCGCCTGAGATGATCACCCCCGGCAAGGAAGTCACCGTCGAGGGATATGTGAACCGCCAGGACCCGCAGGAACTGCGCGCCGAGCGCATCATGGCCGGGGGCAAGACGGTCGAACTGCGCTGATGCCGCCCGCCGCCGCAGGCCCTGCCATCCTGCACTGGCTGCAGGATGGCGCCATCGGCCGCGCCATGCGGGAGAGCCTGTGGCTGTTCCCGGCAGTGGAGATCGTCCATATCCTGGGCTTCGCCCTGCTGATCGGCACCATTATCGCGCTGGATTTACGCATCCTGGGCTGGGGAAAGATGCTCCTGCCCGTGGACAGGCTGGCCGCGCTGACCCTGCCTTTGTCCATCGCCGGCTTTGTGCTGGCGCTGCCCAGCGGCCTAATGCTGCTGACGACAGAGGCCGTGCATGTCGGCCAGAATCCTGCCTTCCTCGCGAAGATGGGGCTAATCCTGCTGGCCGGGCTGAACGCACTGCTGCTGCACCGGGGCGCCTGGCGCACTGTTGCCGTCTGGCCACCGGATGCGCCGCCCCAGGCTGCGAAAGGGGCGGCCATCGCCTCGCTGGCGCTCTGGCTCTGCGTGCTGACCGCTGGCCGCATGATCGCCTATCTGTAAGCCGGAACCGAACCGGATTCTCTTCGGTATTCCAGCGCTTTCGGTTATACTTATACGATAGGTGAACACCGGCTCGGGAGAGATCGGATGCCGAAGATCACGCGGGTCAATATCGGAGAAAAGGTTGATCACCTGATGTCGCGCGACATGCTGGACAAGGAAGCCCGCCTGAAACTGATGCGCTTCATGGAAGGCATCGAGATGTCGGTGTTCGCGGCCAACCGCGAGGTCATCCACAAGAAGGTGCAGAACCTCAACCAGCAGAATTTCCTGCGGCTGGCGACACGGGTGGCGGAATTGCGCGCCGATTACCTGGCCAAGGCGCTGACCTTTGCCGGTGGTGCCGGCCGGCCAAACCCTTCGGAAATCCAGGAACTGCGCCAGGCCCGCGAGGCCTATGAGGAGCTGATGCGCGCTTTCGAGGCGATGGAGCGCGCCATCGAGCGCGGCTATACCGACATCGCCCAGTAAGATTTCCCCGAGGCAGAAATGTTCGATACCTGGCTGCCGCTTCTGGGTGGCTTGATCCTACTTGTGGCGGGCGGCGACCTGCTGGTCCGCGGGGCTGTTCAGGTCGCCGGCAATCTTGGCGTCTCCCCGCTGGTGATCGGCCTCACGCTGGTCGGATTCGGGACATCGACGCCGGAACTTGTCACCTCCGTACAGGCGGCCCTGATCGGGTCGCCCGGCATCGCCTACGGCAACATCGTCGGCTCGAACATCGCCAACATCCTGCTGATCGTCGGCGCATCCGCTGTCCTGTTTCCGATTGTCGTCACCTCCGCCGCGCTGAAACGCGATGCGATGGTGATGGTCGCCGTAGCGTTGGGATTTGCCGCGCTGGCCGCTGTGATGCCGCTCGGCCGGGTCGTCGGCGTGGCCTTCATTGCCGCGCTCATGGCCTATGTCTACACCGCTTTCCGGCAGGAACGCCGGGCAACGGCCGCCGGAAACGGGGCAGGTCACGGAGAAGGCCATGGCGCGGTGTACGACAAGAGCGAAGCGTTGCAGCAGGCTGACCCCGGCACGGTACCGGCCGGCAATGCCGGGTTAGGCCGGCAGCTTTTCCTGCCGCTGGCGATTGCTCTCGCCGGCCTCGTCCTGGTCGTCCTGGGGGGTAATTTCCTGGTCAGCGGCGCGGTCACGCTCGCCCAGTCCTGGGGAATATCCGACACGGTGATCGGACTGACCATCGTTGCCGTGGGCACGTCGCTGCCGGAATTCGTGACGTCTGTTCTTGCCGCGATCCGGCGCCAGGGCGATGTCGCCTTCGGCAACATCGTCGGATCGAACATCTACAATATTCTGGGCATTGGCGGCGCAACGGCGCTGATCGCCCCCGGAACCGTGCCGGCAGAGATCGTCAGCTTCGACAATCTGGTGATGATCGCCGTCTCTTTGCTGCTGGTGCTGTTCGCCTGGTCAGGCCTGCGGATCGCGCGCTGGGAAGGTGCGGTTCTCGCCGCCGGCTATGCGGCCTATGTCTACGCTATCTGGCCTTGAAGCGCTTATCGCGGAATTCCGCGAAGATCAGGATGCGGTTAACAGTCTCCCCGTCATCCGACAGCGGCAGCAATATCTCCTGGAACATCTGCATCTTCGGATTCTCGCCGGCATAGGATGACCGGCCAAAGCGCGGCAGCTTGCCATAGACGACCGACGCCAGCGTATCGAAGATCATGTTGCCGGGCTTCTTCTCGTCGAATTCCCGGAAGCTGCGCCCCTTCAGCCCCTTGCGCACGAAGGTGCCGACATGCTCGCCGATCAGCCGGTAGCGGAAGTCCAGCGGGTCTGGCTCCACTTCCAGCACCAGCGCATGCGGCAGCAGCTTCGGGATATCGACCGCATCGATATCGGCAAAGCGCGGCATGCGGCGGTCGCCGCGAATACGGTCCCAGTAGGCGAATCCCTCATCCAGGATGCTTGAGGTGAAGCGCGGCAGGTTCATCGGCGCATTGAGCGCGGACAGGCTGGAATCGCAGACCGCCACCGGCTCGACATGATCGTACTTTGCCACGGTCAGCACATATTCGACCTGCCCGTCCTCACTGCACAGCGGTAGCACAAGGGCCTCGTAGCTGGTGACGGTGACATCGTCCCATTTAGCGGTGTTGCGGATGCGGTAGGGCAGCTTGCGCTCCACACAGAAGCGCATGCGGCGGCAGGTCTCCTCGGCCCCCTTCACCTCGTCCAGATAACGACCGCGCAGTTCGATACCGATGCTCTGGGTCACCAGCTCGCCGATGGTGCGTACCTTCAGGCGGATATCTTCTCCGCGCTCGACCTGAAGCAGGTATATCCAGGGCAGCAGGCGGCGCGGCAATGTCGTGAAATCGAGATCGATGTAATGCGCATCGCCATTGGGACGGCGCAAGCGCTTCCAATATTCGAACAACACCTTCAGGTCCGGGTCGGCGGCAGTCGCCGGATCGGCGATCACCATGCCCTCATCCTGCAGCGAATCATAAACGCACAGCATCGTGTCCGACTCCGTCGAACCAAGATTGCCCGGTATGTATTTCATGGTCATGCGAACCCGTTCGGCTGTCCGAATAGCAGTATCGCTGCGACTCGCTAACATTGCGTTAAACTGTCGCATTTGGAGAAAATGTAGCGGTGACAAGCTGTTGCTTGAGATTCCTCCGCTGCGCACCTAGCCTCCTGCCGAAACGCAACCGGGAGACCCGCCATGGTCGCACAGCGCCGCTACACCATCCTCGATGTCTTCGCCAACCGCCCGCTGGCCGGCAATCCGCTGGCCGTGGTGCTGGATGCCGATGGGCTGGACGACAGGGAAATGCAGGCGATCGCCCGGGAATTCAACCTGTCGGAGACGGTGTTCGTGCTGCCCCCGGCGGACAGCCGCCACCGCGCCGCCGTCCGCATCTTCACGCCGGGACGGGAACTGCCCTTCGCCGGCCATCCGACGGTCGGCACGGCGGTGCTGCTGGCGCTGCTGGACAAGGCGAAGGGCGCCAGCGCGGAAGCCTTCGGGCTGGAAGAGAAGATCGGCATAGTGCCCTGCGTCGCCGAGCCGAAGGGCGAACGGCAGGGCCGTGCGCGCTTCCGCCTGCCCCGCCTGCCGCAGAGCTGGGGTGAGGGTGTGAGCGTGGAGAAGGCCGCCCGCGCGCTGGGGCTCCAGCCTTCAGAGATCGGATTCGGCCAGCATGTGCCCAGCCGGATGTCGGCGGGCGTCAGGTTCGACATGGTGCCGGTCGCCACGCTGGATGCCATCGGGCGGGCACGGCCCGGTGCCGCCTTCGAGGAGGCATTCGGCGACAGCGACCACCCCGCCGTCTACCTCTACACCGCCGAGACGGTGGAGGCCGGCTCGCGCTTCCATGCCCGCATGTTCGCGCCGGGGCTCGGCGTGGCGGAAGACCCGGCCACCGGCTCCGCCGCCGCCTCCTTCGCTGGCGCCCTGATGCAGTTCGAGAAGCCGGGCGACGGCACGCACGATATCGTCATCGAGCAGGGCTACGAGATGGGCCGGCCTAGCCTGATCGACCTGCAGCTGGTCGTCGAAACGGGTGCGCTGGTCTCGGCGGAGATCGGCGGCGATGCGGTGATCGTCGCCGAGGGCACGCTGTACGCCTGAGCCCTTATGTGGCGGGCTGGCGCTTGCGGACGAGGTAGCGGTGCTGGCCGTCCAGCACCAGCTCCCGGCGCTGGTTGTGGATGGTGGAGCGCATGGCGATGACGCCGGTGGTGCGTTGCGGCGTCAATTCGGCGATCTCCAGCGCCGGATAGAGCGTGTCGCCCAGGAACACCGGCTTCAGGAAGCGCGAGGAATGGTCCAGGAAGGCGATCAGCGACTGCGACACCTCATGCGGAAAGCGCCCTGCCCCCGCCGCCGTGAAGCACACCACCTGCAGCCCGTGCGCCAGCATGCCGGGCAGCCCATGCGCACGGCAATATTCCACATCGTAATGGATCGGGTGATTGTCGCCGGACACGATCTGGAAGGCGGCGAAGTTGGATTCCGTGACCGTGCGGCTGGGCAGGCAATAACGCTCGCCCACACGGAAATCCTCGAACCAGCGCAGCTCCGTCACCTGATGCGCGGCGGGATCGAACTCCGTATCGGTCATGCCGGTTCCCCTTCCCTGGTCATCGTGCCGACATGTCCAGCCTCGGCGAGCGCCACAATGGCGGCCTCGTCATAGCCCAGCTCGCGCAATATCTCCGCCGTGTGCTGGCCCAGCAGCGGCGGCGTGCGGCTGGCCTTGCGCGCCTCTCCCTCGAAGCGTACCGGATAGCCGATGGTGCGGATCGGCCCCAGCACCGGATGCTCGCTGTCCGCCAGCAGGCCGCGCGCCGACAGCTGCGGGTGCTCCAGCGCCTGATCCAGCGTGTGGATCGGCGCGCAGGGAAGCCCGGCCTCCGACAGGACGGCCAGCCAGTGCGCGGCGGGCTGCGCCCTCACCTTCTCCTGCACCAGCGCCACGGTGCGGTCGAAATTGCGCACCCGCGCCGCGTTCGTCGCAAAGTCGGGATGATCGGCCTGTTCCTCCAGCCCCAGCAACGCGCAGAGCCGCCGCCACTGCGCATCATTACCGACGCCGACCATCAGCGCCCCGTCAGACGCCTCGAATGCCTGATAGGGGGCAAGCGAGGGATGGCCGGTGCCCATGCGCTCCGGCAGCTTTCCTGAGCGCCAGTAATTCTGCGCCAGATACCCCATCAGCCCCATCGCGCTGTCGAGCAGGGAGACTTCCAGATACACGCCCTTGCCGGTGCGCTGCCGCTCCAGCAGAGCGGCCAGAACGCCGCTCAGCGCGTGCATACCGGTGGCCTGGTCGACCGGGGAGAAGCTGGCCCGCGCATAGGGCCCGTCCGGGTCGCCCATGGTCGAGATCATGCCGGAGAAGGCCTGAAGCATGACGTCATAGCCTGGCGTCTTGCCCATCGGCCCGTCACGGCCATAGCCGGAAATCTCGCAATAGATCAGCCGCGGGTTGATCGCCGACAGCGTTTCGTAATCGACACCCAGCTTCGCCGCCGTGCCGCCGCCAAAGCCCTGCAGCACGACATCGGCGCGCTGTGCCAGGTCATGGACGATCTTCCGCCCCTCATCGCTTTTCAGGTCGAGGGCGATGCTGCGCTTGTTGTGGTTGAAGGCGAGGAACAGCGCCGACTGGCCCTTTTCCTGAGGCGACCAGCCACGCGTATCGTCGCCGCTGCCGACTGGCTCCACCTTCACCACTTCAGCCCCCAGATCGCCCAGATACTGGCCGCACAGCGGCCCGGCGATCACCTTGCTGAGGTCGAGTATCCTGATCCCTGCGAGCGGTTTCATCCCTGTCCTTTTCTTTATCGTTATCGCCGGTTCCGGCATGCGTGCGCGACACTCTGCCATGCCCGACCGGTGAGGAAAATGAGCCAATATGTACTGGCGTTCCCCCGCCGTGCCGACTAGGCTGCGTTCCTGGCTTGTCGCAGAAGATTACAACTTCAGCATCCGCCGCACATTAATAAGAAGGCCTAAGCCTCTTATAAGTAAAGATATTTCACGACCACGGAACAATCAGGAGGTCCGTTTAACAATGAGACGGTTTGCTCGCACGAAGCTTTGGGCGCTGGCCGGCACGGCCGCCATTGCGCTCTGCCTGGCGGCACCGTCGGCCCAGGCAGGTAAGGCCGACGACACCCTCAACATCGCCTGGGATGTCGAGGTGCCGAATGTGAACATGTATTTCGATACCTCGCGTAACGGCGTCATCATCGCCCATCACGTCTGGGACGGGCTGGTCTGGCGCGACCCGGCCTCCGGCGAGTTCAAGCCGCTGATCGCCTCCTCCTGGAACATCGTGGACGACAAGACCATCGAGGTCGAAATCCGCAAGGGCGTGAAGTTCCACAATGGCGCGACGCTGACCGCCGACGATGTGGTCTATACCTATAATTACCTGGCCCGGCCCGATAACGGCATCCTGAACCGCAACTACACCAGCTGGATCGAAAAGGCCGAGAAGGTTGGCGACAACAAGGTCCGGATCACGGCCAAGAGCACCAACCCGCTGATCCTGCTCTACATGGTCGAGATCGGCATCTATCCGCAGAAGTACTATGAGGAAGTCGGGCCTGAGGGCATGGGCCTGAAGCCGGTCGGCACCGGCCCGTACAAGATCACCTCGGTCGATCCGGGCAAGCGCCTGGAGTTCGAGGCCTTCGCGGATTATTACGACAGCCCGAAGGGCAAGGCGAAGATCAAGAAGATCGTGCAGCGCACGATCCCGGAGATGAACACCCAGGTGGTCGAGCTGGCCAGCGGGCGTCTCGACTGGATCTGGCGTGTGGCGCAGGACCAGGCCGACCGTCTGGAGAAGACCGGCCGCGTGCAGGTCATCAACGCCAACACGATGCGCGTCGGCTACCTGCACCTGAACGCCGTCGGCGGGCCGGAAGATTCGCCGCTGCGCAAGCTGAAGGTGCGCCAGGCGATCAACCACGCCATCAATCTGGAAGGCATCGTGAAGAACCTGGTGCGCGGCTCGTCCCAGGTCATCCACTCGGCCTGCTATCCGGAGCAGTTCGGCTGCACCGACGATGTGCAGAAGTACCCGTACGATCCGGCCAAGGCGAAGCAGCTGCTGGCCGAGGCCGGCTATCCGAACGGCTTCACCACCGCCTTCTACGCCTATCGTGACCGGGCGCAGAACGAGGCGATGATGTCCGACCTCGCCGCCGTCGGCATCAAGGCGGAGCTGCGCTATGGCCAGTACGCCGCGACCCGCGACGCGCTGCGCAAGGGTGAAGTGCCGATCGCCAGCCTGACCTGGGGCTCCAACTCGATCCCCGATGTGGACGCCATCCTGCCGGTGTTCTTCGGCGGCCTGCCGGACGACATGTCCAAGGACGAGGAAGTGCAGGGCTGGCTGCAGGCTGCGCGCTCCACGCTGGACCAGGAGAAGCGCAAGGAGCTGTACAAGAAGGCCTTGCAGAAGATCGCCGCCCAAGCCTACTGGGTGCCGACCTGGACCTACACCACGAACTACGCGATCTCGAACGACCTCGACTTCAAGCCGACGGCCGATGAAATCCCGCGGTTCTGGACGGCTTCCTGGAAGTAACCGGCGGCTATCCGCTATAGACTAAGTTCCGGGCGGCATGCCGGTCATGCCGCCCGGATCGATTTCAGATAGGGCATTACCCCGGCACATGCTGATTTACACCGCAAAAAGGCTGATCGTGGCGCTGCTTGTGGCACTGACGATCTCCCTCATTAGCTTCGGACTGCTGTTCCTGTCCGGCGACCCGGCGACGACCATTGCCGGCGAGAGCGCCGACGACGCCGCGATCCAGGCAATCCGCGTGCAGTACGGTTTCGACCGGCCCATCCACGAACAGTATTTCGCCTGGGTCGGGCGCGCGCTGCAGGGCGATTTCGGCACCAGCTTCTATTTCAAGGTGCCGGTGACCCACCTCATCTTCGAGCGGCTGCCGGTGACGCTGGGGCTGGGGCTGTCGGCCATCCTGTTCGCCATCATCCTGTCGATCCCGCTGGGCGTGCTGGCCGCGCGCTATCCCAACAGCATGATCGACCGGCTGGCGCTCACCATGTCAGTGATGGGTCAGGCGCTGCCCAGCTTCTGGTTCGCGCTGCTGCTGATCATGGTGTTCTCCTTCATGTACCCGCTGCTGCCGCCCTCTGGCTCGGAAAGCTGGGTGCATTTCATCATGCCGACCATCGTGCTGGGCTATTACGCCACGCCGGCGATCATGCGCCTGACGCGCACCGGCATGCTGGAAGTGCTGGGCGCGGACTATATCCGTACCGCCCGCGCCAAGGGTCTGAAGCCGCGCACCGTGCTGTTCAAGCATGCGCTGCGCAATGCGATCATCCCGGTGGTCAGCCTGTCCGCCGTGCAGCTGGGCTTCATGCTGGGCGGCTCCATCGTGGTGGAGACCATCTTCGCCCTGCATGGCACCGGCTACCTCGCCTGGGAATCGATCCGCCGCTACGACCTGCCGACGGTGCAGGCGATCCTGCTGGTGTTCTCCCTCATCTATATCGTGCTGACGTTCCTGGCTGACCTGCTGAACGCCTGGCTCGACCCCCGTATCCGCGTAGGCTGACCGATGGCAGCAATCACCATTCCCGCCGCCGAGGACATTGTCGGCCCCACCCCGGGTCAGCGGCTGCGCAAGCGTATCCTCGGCCATCGCGGCGTTATGATCGGCGCCGTCATCCTGGGCTTCATCCTGCTGGTGGCGCTGCTGGCCCCGCTGCTGGCGCCGCACGATCCCTACGCGCAGAGTCTTGGCAACCGGCTGGTGCCGCCGGTCTGGACCGATGCCGGCAGCTGGGAACATCCGCTGGGCACCGACGGGCTGGGCCGCGACTATCTCTCCCGCCTCATGTACGGCGCGCAGATCTCGCTGTTCATCGGCTTCGCCACGGCGCTGATCTCCGGAATCATCGGCACGGTGATGGGCGTCGCCGCCGGCTATTTCGGCGGACGCGTCGATCTGGTCGTCACCTTCCTGATCACCTGCCGGCTGTCGATGCCGGTCATCCTGGTGTCGCTGGCCGTGGTCGCCATGCTCGGCAATTCGCTGACCATCGTGGTCACCGTACTGGGCGTGCTGCTGTGGGACCGCTATGCGGTGGTCATGCGCAGCGCCACCATGCAGGTGCGCTCGCTGGATTATGTCGCCGCCGCCTCGGCAGCCGGCTGTTCGACCTGGCGCATCCTGGTCTCGGAAATCCTGCCCAATGTGATGAACCCGCTGATCGTGGTGGCGACGCTGGAAGTCGCCCACGCCGTGCTGCTGGAAGCCGCGCTCAGCTTCCTCGGCCTTGGCGTTCAGCCGCCCCTGCCCTCCTGGGGTCTGATGATCTCGGAAGGCAAGGATTACCTGCTGTTCGAGGCCTGGCTCATCACCATTCCCGGCGTCTGCCTGTTCGCGCTGCTGCTGGCCATCAACCTGCTGGGTGATGGTGTGCGCGACGTGACCGCCCCCGAAAACCGGAGCTGACCCGATGGCCGCTCTTCTCGAAGTCGAGAACCTCCGCGTCGATATCCCGCTGGCCGCCGGCACGCTGCATGCCGTGCGCGGCATCAGCTTCCAGGTGGAACGCGGCGAGACTCTGTGCATCGTCGGCGAATCCGGCTGCGGCAAGTCGCTGACCTCGCTGTCGATCATGGATCTGCTGCCGCCCAAGGCGATCCGCAGCGCCGACAAGCTGGCCTTCGACGGCATCGACCTGTCGCGCGTCGGCCAGTCGCAAATGTCGGACATCCGGGGCGACCGGATGGCGATGATCTTCCAGGAGCCGATGACCAGCCTGAACCCGGCCTACACCATCGGCAACCAGCTGGAGGAGGCGCTGCTGCGCCACCGCAAGGTCTCCCGCAAGGAGGCGCGGGACCGCGCCATCCACCTGCTGGAGAAGGTCGGCATCACCGCGGCGGCCAGCCGGCTAGGCCAATATCCGCACCAGCTGTCCGGCGGGTTGCGCCAGCGTGTGATGATCGCCATGGCGCTGATGTGCGGGCCGGAGCTGATCCTGGCGGACGAGCCGACCACGGCGCTGGACGTCACCATCCAGGCGCAGATTCTGCACCTGATGATCGAACTCCAGAAGGAGTTCGGCATGGGCATGATCCTGATCACCCACGATCTTGGCATCGTCGCCCGCGTCGCCGACAAGGTCGCGGTCATGTATGCCGGCCAGATCGTCGAGAGCGGCACGGTGAACGAGGTGTTCGAGAACCCGATGCATCCCTATACGCAAGGGCTGCTGCGCTGCATTCCAGTGCCCGGCAAGACCCAGCGCGGCGCGCATCTGGGATCGATCCCCGGCATCGTGCCGTCGCTGATCGGCGACATCCAGGGCTGCGCCTTCCGCAACCGCTGCGGCTATGCCTTCGAGGATTGCACCCGCGTGGACGTTCCCCTGACCGAGATCGCGCCCGGGCGCGGCTATCGCTGCCTGCTGAGCGCCGAGCAATGCATAGAGAACGCGAAGGAGGTCGCGTGATGACCGCCACCACGACTTCGGCCATACCTCCCGTCCTGGAAACCCGTGACCTGCACTGCACCTTCCAGGTGCGCCAGGGCATGTTCAAGCCGAAGAAGCCGCTGCATGCGGTGAATGGCGTCTCGCTGAAGGTGAACAAGGGCGATGTGCTGGGGCTGGTCGGCGAATCCGGCTGCGGCAAGTCCACCTTCGCGCGCATCCTGCTGGGCCTGCAGGCGCCGACCTCCGGCGATGTGCGGATCGACGGGCAGGCAACCACCGCCTTCACCCGCAAGCAGATCGCGCGGCGCATCCAGCCGATCTTCCAGGACCCCTATTCCTCGCTGAACCCGCGCAAGACCATCGGCACTATCATCACCCTGCCGCTCAGCGTGCATGGCGTCGGCGATCCGTCGGAATGGCGCGGCAAGGTCGAGCGCATGATGGATCTGTGCGGCCTGCCGAAGCGGGTCTATGACAGCTACCCCAACCAGCTGTCGGGCGGCCAGCGCCAGCGCGTCGCCATCGCCCGCGCGCTGGTCATGCAGCCCGAAGTGGTGATCTGCGACGAGCCGACCTCGGCGCTCGACGTCTCTGTGCAGTCGCAGATCCTGAACCTGCTGCAGGATCTGCGCGGCGAGCTGGGGCTGACCTATGTGCTGATCAGCCACAATCTGGCGGTGGTGGAGCATATGGCGACCTCGGTCGCGGTCATGTATCTGGGCCGCATCGTGGAGCAGTCGGATACCGACACGCTGTTCCGCGCGCCCAAGCATCCCTATACCGAGGCGCTGCTGGCCTCCGTGCTGACGCCGGAGCCGGGCAAGGGCGTGCCGGACGCACAGCTGGGCGCGACCTTCCCCAACCCGATCAACCCGCCGTCCGGCTGCACCTTCCATACGCGCTGCCCGAAGGTGATGGATGTCTGCCGGCAGGTCGCCCCGCGGCCGCTGTCGGTGGACGGCAGCAGCGTCGAGTGCCATCTTCACGACGCACAGCGCAACGCCGCCTGAGGAGCACCGGCAGAATGATCCGGCACATCGTGTTCTTTTCCGTGAAGGACCCGGCGCAGCTGGACGAGGTCGAGGAGGGGCTGAAACTGCTGACGCAGAGCCCCTACCCGTCCCTGCTGGAAGTGAAGCGCAATCTGCGCCGCGACCTGTTCGGCAACGAGGTCGATCTGGTGGTCTATGGCGAGTTCCCGGACCAGGCGACACTGGATCGCTACAAGGAAGACCCGCTCTACCAGCGCTCCATCGACCGCGTGCGCCCCTTGCGGGAATTGCGCATCGCGGCCGACATCGAGGGCTAGAGCCCTACCAGCGATAGGTCATGCCGGCGGTCACCCAGCGACCCGGCCCGTAATAGCAGGCGCCGAAGGCGCAGGTCGTGGTGTATTCCTCATCCAGCAGGTTGGAGGCCTTCAGGTCGAAGGTCATGTTCTCGTTGAAGGCATAGCTGACCAGCGCATCGACCAGCAGATAATCCGGATTCTTCGAATTGTTCAGCGTGTCATTGTAGGCGCTGCCGACATAGCGCAGGCCACCGCCGACGCGCAGGCCGCGCAGTTCCGGCTGCTGCAGGCTGTACACGGCCCACAGCGAGGCGGTGTGCTCGGGGATCAGCACCGGGCTCAGCCCGACATTGCCGTCATTGCTCTCCGTGACCTCGGCATCCGTATAGGCATAGGCCGCCGTCAGGTCCAGCCCGCGGAACAGGCCAGCCTTGGCTTCCAGCTCCAGGCCGCGCACCTCGATCTCGCCGGTCTGCAGCGTGTTGTTGATGTCCGCCGGATCGCGGGTCTGCACATTGGTCTTGGTCAGGTGATAGACCGAGGCGGTGAACAGCGCGTTATAGTCGGCGGGCTGGTATTTCACGCCGATTTCGTACTGCGTCGAATCCTCGGGCTCGAACGGCTGGCCGTACAGGTCGGTACCCTGCCGAGGCGTGAAGCCCTGGATGAAGCTGGCATAGGGTGCCAGGCCATTCTCGAACAGGTAGGTCAGGCCGACGCGGCCGGTAAAGGCGCTGTCCTCGAAGGACTGGGTGGTGTTGGTCAGCAGGTCGTCAGTATCCATATCGACCCAGCTGTAGCGGCCGCCCAGCGTCAGAACCCACTGATCCAGCTTCACCTGGTCCTGGATATAGACACCGGTCTGCGTCAGGGTCTGCTCGTTCGACAGGTAGGGGGCATCCGGCAGGGCGGCACCGGTATAGACCGGATTGAGCAGGTCCAGCGAGGAGGCGGCACCGGAATAGTAGTCGAACCGATCCACGCTGCGGCTGTAGTCGAAGCCGAACAGCATGGTGTGGCGCATGCCCGACAGGTCGAAGCGCGCCTCCAGCTGATTGTCGATCGCGGCCTGCGCCAGATCGTCAGGGGCCGCCCAGACATAGCGGTTCAGCGTACGGTTGTCGGCGGAAAGCCCGTTCGGCGACACCGTCTGGTAATCCACCTTCACCTCGAAATAGCGAGCGTTCTGGCGGAAGGTGAAGGTCTCGTCGAAGCGGTGCGACAGCGCATAGCCGATGGAGAACTGTTCCTGATGGAACTGGTCGAAGCCCGGCTCGCCGGCCACAACGCCGGTCCGGCCGACCGTCTCGTTGGCGAAGGTATTGAACAGCGGCGAGCGCGAATCCTTCATATAGTCGGCCAGGAAGGTGATCTCGGTATCATCGCCCTTCCAGGTCAGCGACGGCGCGATGAACAGGCGGTTATTATCCTGCGAGGTGCCGTCATTATAATCGAACTCAGTGTTCGACTCGCGGGCCAGGCCAGTCAGCCGGAACAGCAGGCTGCCATCCTCATTCGCCTTGCCGCCCAGGTCGAAGGCGCCCTGGAAATGGTCCCAGCTGCCCGCCTCGACCCTGATTTCCTGGCGCATGTCGGCATTCGGGCGCTTGGTGGTGCGGTCCACGACGCCGCCGGCCTCGGCCTGGCCGTACAGCGCGCCGCTGGGGCCGCGCATGACGTCGATACGCTCGATGGCGTAGGGCTCCGTCGTATAGGCGGCAAAGGCGTTGCCGTCCATGCGCAGCCCGTCGCGGAACGACCCGGTGGTCGAGGAATAGAAGCCGCGGATGGTGATGGAATCATAGCCGCGCGGATCGACGCCGTAATTATCGACGGTCACGCCCGGCATGTAGCGCACCGCCTCCGCCATCGTCTTCACGCCGCGATCTTCCATCTCCTGGCGGCCGATGGTCGAGACCGACTGCGGCGTCTCGATGGCCGGCGTATCGGTCTTGGTCGCCGCCACGGAGAAGTAGGAGACATAGCCTTCCGTCGCCTCGTAGGAGGTGATGCTGCGCAGCGCCTCGATATCGATCGGCCGCAGCTCGACGGACTTGTCGTCCTTCTTCTCGGTCTTCTCCGCGTCCGGCTTCTTGTCCTGCGCGAAGCCCGCCTGCGGCAGCGCCAGGCACAGCAGCAGCGCGGTACCCCCCATCAGCGCGGTGCGCAGCCCCATATCTGCGAAACGCCTGTGCATCGTCTTTCCCCTTCCGGTTTTCATGACCCCCGCACGGGCACCGACCCCGGCATCCATGCGAATTACACTAAGAGTCATTCGCATTACATGACAGAAGGGAAATTTCAAGCGCTAGTCCGCTGGCAAACCGAAAGACTTTTGCACTCCGGCAGATTTGTCACACTGGTTGACAGGCAGTCCGGCAGTTGAAAGGCGGCAATGGTCATCGACAGGAAAACGGGCCGGCCCCGAAGGACCGGCCCGCCTACCCTCAAAGAGAGGTTTCGCCTTACATGCCCGGAACAAAGGCAAAATCGACCAGCGGACCGGTCACGCCCGTAACATTGCCCAGCGTGGTCACCGCACCGGTCTTCAGATCGACCGTATGCAGCGCGTCCATGGCGTAGAGCACACCCATGTTCCCGCCTTTGCCATCGGCCATGATGTCGAAGCCGATGTCCGGACCGATATCCGCGCCCAACTTGCCGACCGGCTGCTGCACACCGTCATTCGGCGGGCTCTGCAGATACAGCATGTCGCTGTCCGGGTTGATGGTGTAGAGCGCGGTCTTCTCCGGCTTCGGATTGACCGAGTTGGTGTAGGCGCCGGCCACGACCATCGCCTTCTTGCCCATCATCGGGCCGTCCTTGGCATAGGCGGTCGAGCCATCGACCACCACCGCGCCGGTATCCACATTCACGCGGAAATTGGTGCCGTCGCTCGACATCAGACGCAGGCGGTCGGCAGCCGGATTGAAATCGACCGTGGCCTTGCCGTCGGCCGGAAAGCTCTTGTCCAGCTTCGACACCATCTTGGCGGCACCGGTCTCGCCATCGATCACATAGATCGCGCCGGTGATATCGACGCCATAAAGCAGGCCGTTGGCCGGACGCACATCGATGCCGAACAAGGCGGCACTGGTGCCGCTGACCTTCACTGTCTTCATCGCCATGCGCGACTCTGTATCCAGGCTGACGAGCGAACCATCCTTGGTCAGCGCCACGATGCTGGCGGCGCTGGCGATGGCGGTACTGGACAGCAGGACGGCGGTGGCGAGAAGGCCGAGGGTAAGCTTCTTCATGATCGGGACTCCCATTATCGGTTCAATTCCATGCAGAACCGGGAGAGAGGGCGGATCAGGGGGCCGATCCGCCCGTCTCCATCCCGTACCGTGCCGCCCATCCCACAATGAAGGGGCTGGCAGCACGGCCTGCACAGGGAGTACCCGCCAGCCCCGCGTCTGGATGACGATGGGATGAAAAAAATTTAGTTCGACGCCACCTGGACCGCGCGGCCGATGAACAGCACCGGCCCGGTCGGCCGGCTGCCCGGCGAGCCGCCCGGCGGTTCCAGCGTCAACTCGAAAAGCTGGCCGGGAATCACCGGCCCGATGCGCTCGGCCGGCAGATCAACACTCTGGCCGGGCTGCACGAGGCCGAGCGAGCGCGGCCCCTGCGCCGGGTCCACCAGCGTCCAGAACTGCACCGACCGGTCAGCCGGCACAGCCGTCTCGACCAGCGGCGACAATGTGAGCCTTCCATCGGCGGCAATCCGCACGATCCAGCCGGGGGCGGCGCTCTCGCCCGGCTGCTGCAACACGGCGACATAGCCAGCGGCGGGCGGCGCCCGGTCAAACACCGGTGTGAAGAGCGCCAGCAGCGCCATTGCCACGGCGCCTAATGCAGCGCCGGTAGCCACGCCACGCCATTGAGCGAAAATGCTCCAGAGCCAGCCGGACCGGGACGTTTCTGCCTTGCGGGCAGCCAGGCCGGTTTCCTGTTCGATGCGTGACCAGACACTGGCGGGGAGCTGCTGCGTCGGCACCGTATCGGCAAGCGCCAGGAAATGCTGGTGCCAGAACAGATAGTCGCGTTCCGCCGCCGCATCGGTCTCGATCAGCTGGCGGATCGCCGCCGAATCCGCCTCGTCGAGCAGGCCCAGCACATATTCGCCGATCAGCGCCCGGCGTTCCGGCGGATTGTCCGTGATGTCGGGCGGAATCATGATTGCAGGCACTCCTGCAGGTCACGCAGGGCCAGGCGGATGCGGCTCTTGATCGTCCCCAGGGGCGCCTTCAGCCGCTCGGCGATTTCGCCATGCGTCAGCCCGTCGAGAAAGGACAGCACCACCGGCTTACGGCGTGGCTCGTCCAGCCCCTCCAGACAGCGCCGCAGCGCCGCCGATTCCTGCATCAGCGCAACCGATGCCAATGGATCGGGCGACTCGTCCGGCACTGCTTCGGCGGCCTCCTCATCCAGTTCGACCTCACGCCCGGTCCTGCGCAGTGCGCTCAGCGCGCGATAGCGCAGGATGGCGAACATCCAGGCGCGCGCCGGCCCCCGGGCCGGGTCGAACCGATTGGCATTGCGCCAGATCATGACGAAAGCATCCTGCACCACATCCTGCGCGACATCGCGCCGCCGGACCAGCCGCAGGGCCAGCCCGAACATCCTGCCGGCCTCCGCGTCATACAGTGCGCGCAGCGCGGCGGCATCGCCCCGCGCGCACGCGGCCAGCGCGGCCTCATGATCGGCAAACGGTTTCAGCATGGTTCCCTTCGCGCTCCCCCGGACACCACGCACGCCGATGGCGGCACGACGGGCGACCAACACCTTATCGGAAATAACCCCGACACGTCAGTCTGGATGACGCCCGGCGTAAATTAGCTGCTCAGCACTGCGACTGAGTGCCAGCGCGGGGGAGGCTGCGAGCAGCGCCCTGGTGTAGGGATGGCCGGAGCGTTCGAACACCGCCTCGGTCTCGCCCTGCTCCACGATGCGGCCTTCCTGCATGACGATCACCCGGTTGGCGATCTGCCGCACGGCGGCCAGGTCATGGCTGATGAACAGGCAGCAGAAGCCGTGGCTGCGCTGCAGGTTTTCCAGCAGGTCGAGGATCTGTTTCTGGATCGTCATGTCGAGCGCGCTGATCGGCTCGTCGGCAATCACCAGCTCCGGCCGGCGGATGAGCGCGCGGGCGATCGCGACGCGCTGGCGCTGCCCCCCGGACAGCTGGTGCGGGAAGCGCCTCCCGAAGCCGTCGAGCCCGACCTCGTCCAGCGCCGCCTCGATGCGCTGGCGCCGCGCCGCCTCATCCAGCCCGTCCAGCAGACGCAGCGGCTCGCCGACGATATCGCCGACGCGCATGCGCGGATCGAGCGAGGAATAGGGGTCCTGCGAGATCAGCTGGCAGGCCATGCGGAATGTGTGCATGCCGTGACGGTCCGCCTTCTCCAACGGCATGCCCTTGAAGCGGATGCTGCCACCAGACGGCTGCACCAGCCGCAGGATGGCCCGTCCCAGCGTCGTCTTGCCCGAGCCGCTGCCGCCAACCACGGCCACCATTTCGCCTGCGCGCAGCGTCAGATCGACGCCCTTCACCGCCTGCATGTCGGTGGCGCGCTGGAACAGCCCGCCGCGCCGCCGGAAGGTGACCTGCAGCTTCTCGACGGCCAGCACCGGGCCGCCGATCCGGCCTTCGCCGTCACGCGGGCGCGGCCGCGGGATCGCCTCGACCAGCCGCCTGGTATAGGGTTCGCGCGGCGCGCCGATCACCTGCGCGGTCGGGCCGGTTTCCACCAGCCGCCCCTTTTCCAGCACCACGCAGCGCTGGGCATAGCGCGCCACCACGCCGAGATCATGGGTGATCAGCATGACCGCCGTGCTGGTCTCGCGCGTCAGCTCGACCATCAGGTCCAGCACCTCGCGCTGGGTCAGGCTGTCCAGCGCCGTGGTCGGCTCGTCGGCGACCAGCAGGCGCGGCTTCAGCATCATGACCGAGGCCAGCATCATGCGCTGGCGCATGCCGCCGGAAAATTCGTGCGGGAAGGCCTGCAGGCAGCGTTCCGCATCCTCGATGCCAACCCTGCGCAGCATGTCGGCGCACAGTTTGCGGCGTTCCGCCCGGCCCATGCCGGGGCGGTGGATGCGCAACCCCTCCTCCATCTGCGCGCCGATGCGCAAAGCCGGGTTCAGCGACACCATCGGTTCCTGGAACACCATGCCGATCTCGCCGCCGCGCAGCTGCCGCAGGCGGTTCCAGGGCGCATCCTCGATGGCCTCGCCAGCGAAGGCGATACCGCCCGACTGGCGCACCAGCCCCGGCGGCAGCAGCCCCAGCACGGAGCGCGCCACCATGGTCTTGCCGCTGCCGGATTCGCCGACCACGGCCACCACCTCCCCGGCGCCGACCGAGAAGGACACGTCATCGACGACCAGCGGCCCGTCTGGTACGCCGATCCTCAGGTTGGATATCTGAAGAACGCTGTCCGTCATTGCGCCATCCGGGGGTCGAGCCGGTCGCGCAGCGCGTCGCCCAGCAGATTGATGCCCAGCAGCGTGACCGCGATGCACAGGCCGGGCGCGATGCCGAGCCATGGCGCGCTCTGCAGATAGGGCCGCGCGCCCGCCAGCATGTTGCCCCAGGTCGGCGCCGGCGGCGGCACGCCGAGGCCGAGAAAGGACAGCGCGCTTTCCGACAGGATCACCCAGCCGAACATGCTGGTCGCCAGCACCGCGATGGGGGCGATGGCGTTGGGCAGCACATGGCGGACCATGGTGTAGATCTCGCCATTGCCCAGCACGCGCGACGCCTCGACATATTCGCGCTCGCGGATCGACATCACCGTGCCGCGCACCACGCGCACGACCGACGGCGTATAGGCGATGCCGAGTGCGAGGATGATGCCGTAGCGGTTCGGCCCGATCACCGCCATCAGCCCCAGCGCCAGCAGCATGCCGGGAAAGGCCAGCAGTGTGTCGTTCACCGTCATGATCGCGCGGTCGGTCCAGCCCCGTACATAGCCGGTGACGACACCGATGGCGGTGCCGCAGATCACCGCGAAGGAGACGGTGAGGAAGGAGATCGAGGTGCTGCTGAGCGCCCCGGCCATGGCCCGGCTCAGCACGTCGCGGCCGAACTCGTCGGCGCCGAACAGGTGGACGGGCGATGGCGGCGCGAAGCGGGCACGCAGATTGATGCCCAATGGATCGAACGGCGTCCAGACCAGCGCCAGCGCCGCCGCCCCCAGAATGACGGCCATCAGCGCGCCGCCGATCAGCGCATTGGCGCGCTTGTTCCGGAAGCTGAACAGGGTGGCGATCATTCTGACATCACCCTCGGGTCGAACAGCGGGTAGCAGAGATCAACGATCAGGTTCACCACCACATAGATGACGGCGGTGAACAGCATGCAGCCCTGGATCACCGGATAGTCCCGGGCGAAGATCGCATCGACCAGCAGCCGGCCCAGCCCCGGCAGGGTGAACACCGTCTCCACCACCGCGATGCCGCCCAGCAGATTGCCCAGCACCAGGCCGATCAGCGTCCAGGTCGGCGCAAAGGCATTGGGCAGCGCATGGCGCAGCAGCACCGCCCCTTCCGACACGCCCTTGGCGCGGGCATGGGTGATGTATTCCAGGCGCAGCACCTCCACCGTGCTGGCACGCGCCATGCGGGTCAGCACGCCGATCTCGATCAGGATCAGGGTCAGCGTCGGCAGCGCGATATAGGCAAGGGCCGCCGCCCAGTCCTCGGCGAAAGAGACATAGCCGATGACCGGCACCCAGCCGAGTTTCAGTCCGAACAGCAGCAGCAGCAGAAGGCCGAGCCAGAAGCTGGGCAGGGAGAGCAGCAGCGTGGCACCGGCGATGATCAGCACGTCGGTCAGCCGGTTCTGCCGCCAGGCCGCGACCATGCCGAGCGGCACGGAGATCGCGGCAGCGACAACGACAGCGATCAGCACGATGGCGGCACTGACCTGAAACCGGTCGAGGATCAGCGGCATCACCGCGGCATTGTTGGAGATCGATTGGCCGAGATCGCCGGAAACCGCCTTCAGCAGCCACAGGCCGAACTGGATGTAGATCGGCTCCTCCAGCCCATAGGCCTCGCGGATGTCGCGCACCGTCGCCTCGTCGGCGGCATCGCCCAGCATCAACGCAATGGGATCGCCCGGCACCAGCCGGATCAGCACGAAGACGGAGAGCGAAACCAGCAGCAGCGTCGGAATCGTGGTCAGCAGCCGGCCGATCAGATAACGCAGCATGGCGGTTCCGCTCTCGTCTTCGGAAGCTGGCTATGCGTGAGGTGGCTTTATCAGCCCTTCACCTTCACGCCCCAGAGGCGCGGCTGGCCGGCCATCCAGGATTTGTAGCCCTCCAGCTTGTCCGAATAGGCCGCGATGTCGGAGCCATTATACAGCACCAGCATCGGCAGGTCGGCGCGGAACATGCCTTCCAGCGTGTCGAACAGCTTCTGCCGCTCGGCCTTGTCGGAGATCGCCATCGACTTCTCGATCAGCTTCTGCGCTTCCGGATTATCCCACACCTTGCGCGGCTGGGTCTCCTTCGGGCCGGAGAACATGTCGAAGCTGAGCGACGGGTCGAGGCGCGCCGAATACAGGAAGGACATCATCTGGTAATTGCCCTTCAGGTACATATCCAGCTGGGTCGCCCACTCGATCACTTCCAGCTCGATATTGATGCCGGCATCCTTGGCCATCGCCTGCGCGAACACCGCCGAATCGAAGGAGGCGGCATAGCGCTTGTTGGTGACCATCTTGATCGGCTCGCCCTTGTAGCCGGCCTCGGCGGCCAGCTTCTTCGCCAGCGCCGGATCGTACTTCACCGGCTCGCCCTGCGGCTTGCCGTAATAGGCGCTGACCACCGGCACCGGCGAATGGTTCGGCTTGGCCGTGCCCAGCGTCACCGCATCAACGATGGCCGCCATGTCGATGGCGTGCGCCAGCGCCTTGCGCATGCGCACATCGGCGAAGACAGGGTCCTTGGTCTGCAGTAGGAAGGCGCTGAGGCCCATGGTGGTCGCGGTATCGACCACGACACCCTTGGCGGCCTTCATCTCCTTCAGATGGCTGACATCTAGGTCCGGCAGCACTTCGACGGAGCCGCTGAGCAGGGCCGCCTTGGCGGCAGAACCGTCGGGGATGACGACGAAGCGCACCTTGTCGATATGGGCGACACGTTCGCCCGCATAGCCGTCGCGCTTCTCAGTGCGCGGGCTGTAGCCGGCGAACTTCTCCAGCTCGACATATTCGCCCTTCTTCCATTCGGCCAGCTTGTAGGGGCCGGTGCCGACCGGCTTGTCGAAGCTGCCATCGGCGGCGAAGCTGTCCTTGTGCAGGATGCCAGTGCCGCCGCAATCGATGCGCGCCATCTGCCCCAGGAACAGGGCACTGGGCTGTTCAAGCGTGAAGGTGACGGTCATGTCGTCCTTCTTCGCCACATTGGCCACCTTGCTGATGCCCTTGGAGAAGTCGGAGAAGCAGCGCCACTTGGTGTCCTTGTCCATGTATTTGGACCAGGTGAACAACACATCGTCGGCGGTCAGCGGCGCGCCATTGTGGAACTTCACCCCCTTGCGCAGGGTGAAGCTGTAGGTCAGCCCGTCGGCGGACAGATCGACCTTTTCGGCCAGCAGCGGGGCAACCTCGCTGTTCTCCCTGAAGGCGACCAGCCCCTCGACGATGTGGTGCACCACGCCGTCGGTGTTGGCATCACGGTTCACGCCCGGATATGTCGACCGGATATCGGCGTTCAGCGCCACCTTCACCGAGGTTTCGGCCTGCGCCGCACCTGCCACCCCGGCAACCGCCAGCGCGAGGGCAAAACCCGTCAAACCTTTCGCATATGTCATGTCCCAGCTCCTGCCTGTTCGAGGATTATTCTGTATCGGTCCGCGCGGCTCTTACTCGGCCGCCTCGCGGGTGTCGGGCAGTCCCTTGCGCGCCCGTGTCTCCAGCGTGTAGGTGGTGAATTCCCGGTTCCGCGCGGGCATCGGCGCCACTTCCATGATGCCGGCCGCCGGACGCATCAGGATCATCGCCACGGTCGAGCTGATGTTGCCGGCATGCGACGGGCGCGGCGGGCGGCACACCGAATAGGGCGTCAGGAAATCGTCGAAGAAGGCCTCGCGCAGATCGTCCACGGTCAGCTTGCCCAGCTTCTTCTCCAGATGCTGGCGCACGCGCCAGTCGCGGTAATGGCTCTCCGGCGTGCTGAGCGTGCCGGCATCCTTCAGCTTGGACAGCGCGACGGCGCTGTTCCAGTGGTTGGCATGGACGATCAGCCCGTTCTCCGGCCGGATGGTGAAGGCCTCGTCCGGCGCGCATTCGATGTCGATGGCGAAGCCGTCGCGGGCGCTGATGATCATGTTGTTGGAGGCCGATTTCGGCGTGCAGGCGACGATGCGGATGGCATCGGCGAAATGCTCGCACTCCAGCACCTTGCGGCGGATCAGCGGCAGCGGGATGCCTTCCTGCGTGTAGTCGCGGTCGGATTCCAGATAATTGGCGGTGATCGCGACGCCGGTGGCGTTGAAGCCGGCACGGCCCAGCGCGCCCGCCTCGGTGAAGGTCATCAGATCCGGCCCGTTGTCACGCCGCACGCGCAGCACCACGGCGGTCTCCGCGCATTCCGCCTTCCAGTCCCAGTTCTGGCCATGGATCAGCTCGCCATTCAGGCTGGCTTCCGGCAGGATCACCGCCCCGGTGCAGCCATCCGGCTCGTCCAGCAGGCCGGCATGGCGGCGGGCGAGCTGCAATATCTCGGTGCGGCAGTTCAGCAGCAGGATCGCCTCAAGGTCGATCTTGGCACCCTCGGCGATCCCCGCCATCTCCTCGGCATAGGCCGGATCGAAATCCTTAACCGTCGGCAGGAAGGCGGCGATCAGCCGGCCCATATCCTCCTGCGTCAGCCCCATCTTGCGAATCTGCTCGACATAGTGCCCGGCCCCCTTATGGATTCTCTCCGTGGCCTGCGCGCCGTAGGAGCGGCCGCGCGCCAGGGGAGTGCCGGAAATCTCGATCAGGGGGAAAGGCTCATAGCTCATGGGGGATTATCCTGAATGACGGTTTTGTGTATTTTGATTGCATAAAAAACACAAAGTCCAGCGCTATTAGAGATAAAAACGAACTATGAAATTAAATTATACAAACAGGAATCGCGCATGACGGAAGCCGGAGCAGACACAGTGCCGGCAGGTACGGGCGGCGCGCCGCGCAGTGACCTGCAGGCGGAGATCGCCGGGCGCATCCTGGCCATGCTGGCCGAACAGCGGCCGGCGCCGGGCTCCCGCCTGCCTGAACAGCGCGTGGCAAAGGAGCTGTCGGTCTCCCGTTCGCCGGTGCGCACCGCCATGCAGTTCCTGGAAGCGCAGGGCTTCCTGCGTTCGGAAAAGGGGCGCGGCTTCCTGGTCGCACGCCTGCCGGAGCCGGGCGAGGCGGCACAGGAAATTCCGGAATCCCGCCTGTCGGTCATCCATGACCGAATGCTGCGCGACCGGGCGCTGGGCCATATCGGCCATGAGGTGACCGAGGCGGAGCTGGCGGAGCGCTATGGCGTCTCCCGCGCGCTGCTGGCCAGGGTGCTGGCGCGGCTGACCGGCGAAGGGCTGATCGAGCGGCTGCGCGGCCATGGCTGGGGCTTCGTGGAGATGCTGGAGAATGACCGCGCCTATGAGGATTCCTACGAATTCCGCATCGTCGTGGAATGCGGCGCGCTGCGCGCCCGGCACTTCGCCGTGGACCGCGTCAGGCTGGAAACCATGCGCCGGCAGCATGAGGAGATCATGGCCCGGCCGGAGAGCGTGACCTCCGAACACTGGTTCCAGACCAACACGGCGTTCCACGAAATGATCGCCGAATTTTCCGGCAACCGCTATTTCCAGCAGGCGATCCGGCACCAGAACAACCTCAGGCGCATGCGCGAATATGCCGAATTCACCGGCATGGCTCGGGCCCGGATCGAGCAATCCTGCCGCGAGCATCTGGCGATCATGGATGCGCTGGCCGGAGGCGACCTCGCCTGGGCGGAGGCGCTGCTGCGCCGGCACCTGACGCAGGCGGCGGATTATACCAGCCTGGAGGAGTGATCAGAGGCCGTGACGGCGCGAATAGCCGTTGCGCGCAAAGGTCGTCCAGCCGTCCAGCGCACCGGGCCGCGGCGCATAGATTTCCACCTTCAGCGGATAGCAGGCGGCACTGTCGCTGGAATGCTGGTTGCCGCAATCGCCGCCCGGACAGGCCGAGAGCGCGCCCAGCAGGTCGATCTCCGCGAACATCTCCAGATAGTCGCCGGGCCGCACCGGGCTGGCCTTCATGAAATACTGGTGGGTATCACGGGTGAAGCCGGTGCACATGAACACGTTCAGCACGTCATGCACATGCGCCTCCGCCGCCTCCAGCGTCAGCCCGCGTTCTGCCGCCAGCGCCCGCGTCAGGTTGGAATGGCAGCAATGATGGTATTCGCCGCCGGTCAGCAGGCAGTTCGTATAGGGATCGCAGCGTGTGCCGATCACGTC
This sequence comes from Oceanibaculum indicum P24, assembly GCF_000299935.1. Classification (NCBI taxonomy): domain Bacteria; kingdom Pseudomonadati; phylum Pseudomonadota; class Alphaproteobacteria; order Rhodospirillales; family Oceanibaculaceae; genus Oceanibaculum; species Oceanibaculum indicum. The sequence continues at coordinate 171,062 of NZ_AMRL01000001.1, forward strand.
ATGCACGCCGCCGCCATCGTCATCCCAGCCATACCAGTCCAGCGTATCGCGGGTGATCGTCGCCAACGGGCGCAGGAACGGCATATTGCTCCACAGCCGGTCGCCGGTGGTCACATGGGTGGCGTGCAGTTGGCGCGTCTTGCCGCTGAAGAAGCGCTCCGACAGGTCGTTCGCGTTCCACAAATTCAGGTCGCCGACCTGCGGCCCCTCAATGCTGACGATGCGGAACAGGTGCCCCGCCGGCACGGTGAAGGTGGCGGCGTCACGCGGCGGCACCACGACTTCCTCCACAAGCGCCATGTCCTGCCGCACCTGCTCGTAGAAGGCGCGGTCAAACGGCGGCAACCGGTCAACCTCGTAGCAGATTGTGAGCGGCACGGCGCGCCGTTGCGCGGCATCTGCAGGCGGCTGGTGAGGGGTGTGTGTCATCATGGCCTCAAAGATATCAGGAGATCAGGGAAGGCTGCGCCCGGCGGGGCGGCAGGCGTTCCAGCAGCCCCTCCCCTTCATTGCGCGGGTTGCCGACGCGACGCGAGACCGGCCAGGCCTCCATCCGCTCCGCCGGAAAGGGCACTAGCAGATGCTGGGCCGCTTCCCTGGGCCCATGCAGCCAGAGATCGTGATGCACCGGCGAGACGATCACCGGCATGCGGTCATGGATCGGCGCCAGCAGCGAATTCGCCGCGGTGGTGATCAGGCAGACGGTGAGCAGGGTCTCGCCCTCCGGTGCTTGCCAGGCCGACCAGATGCCGGCGATGGCGAAACCCGGCTCGTCCTTCAGCCGGATGGCATAGGGCTGCTTGCCGCTGGCCATCTTGCGCCATTCGTAATAGGCGCTGACCGGCACCAGGCAGCGCCGTTCCGCGAAGCTGTCCCGGAAGGAGGGCTTCTCGGCGACGGTTTCCGCCCGGGCGTTGATCAGGTTCGCCGCAATGGCCGGGTCTTTCGCCCAGTGCGGGATCAGCCCCCAGCGCATGGATGTCAGCTGGCGGCCACCCTCCCGCCCGGCGGCACGGATCACCGGGATATCGGTCTGCGGCGCCACATTATAGCGCGGCTGCCAGGGCGCATAATCGCCCGTGGCCTTGAACAGCCGGCGCATGGCCTCGGGCGCCAGTGTCTGGGCGAAGCGACCGCACATCTGTGGCTTGAATCCTCCGACACACAACCGGACAGCCAGCATGGACCATAACCGCGCCCACCGCCATGGCGGAGCGTAATTACCGGCCCAAACGAAAACCGGCGCCCAGTTTCCCGGGCGCCGGTAATCGCTGAAGTCATTCAGATTAATGGTAGCGAGGGAGGGACTCGAACCCCCGACACAAGGATTATGATTCCTCTGCTCTAACCAACTGAGCTACCCCGCCGCAGTGCGGCCTCGCCAATCAGATGGGCCTCCGCCCGCCCGTTTGCGAGGGCATGCGTATAGGCTGGCGATGCGCCCCCTGTCAAGCATCCGATCAAGCCTCCGAACGCGGAGGTGCAAAGCGTTGATGATCCATCTCCTGCTTGGCGGCAGCGGGCAACAGCCCCACATGGCTGATATGGTCAAATTTACCTTCCTGCTGACGGTTGCGGGCCTGCTTGCAGCCAGTTCGGCCCTGACAGATGCCCAGGCGCAAAGCGACCGGCGCAGGCTGATCTATGATCTGCTGGAACAGCGCCAGTCGCGCGACCCTTCACGGCCAGACACTATTGAACGGCTGCCCGACCGCCCCGCCCTGCCCGATACGCTGCGCACGCCCGACAGTCAGCGCGATCCCATCCTTCGCCCCGGCACGCCCGATCCGACCGCGCCACGCAGCCCGCTGCTGGAGTCGGACCGGCGCCAGCAGGAGCAGCGGGAATTTCAGGAACGGCTCGACCGCCGCGAACGGTTCGAGCGCCAGCGCCTGCTGATGGAACGTTGACCGCCCTTCCCACTTGCATTATGCAATCTATTAAGTTGCATCTTGCAAGCTGGAGATGGCGATGGTCCGTACCGATTTTTCCCGCATGCGCTGCCCGGTCGCCCGCTCCATGGAGGTGCTGGGCGAACGCTGGGCCATCCTGCTACTGCGCGAGGCCTATTACGGCACCACCCGGTTCGACGATTTCCTGCGCCATCTCGGCATCGCCTCCAACATATTGAGTGCCCGCCTCGCCAAGCTGGTCGAACATGGCGTGCTGGAGCGCGTGCCCTCGCCTGAGAAGGGCGTGCGCCACGAATACCGGCTGACCGAGAAGGGCCGCGACTTCTTCCCCGCCTATCTGGCGCTGAAGCGCTGGGGCGACCGCTGGATGGCCGGGCCGGAAGGGCCGGTGATCCGGCTGGTTGAGGCCGATACCGGCCGGGAAGTGGCCTCCCCGCCGCTGCTGGACAGTGCCGGCGCGCCGCTGACACTGGACAAGCTACGCGTGCTGCCCGGCCCCGGTGCCGGCCGGGCGATCCGCCAGCGGTTTGGCGCCGGTGAACAGGAATGACCGCGATCCCGGCAGCCGGCGCACCGGTCGAACCGATCCCCTCCATCCTGCGCCGTATTCAGAAGCTGGCGACGCCGACGGCACTGCTTGCCTTCCTGCAGATCGCCGCGCAATTGCTGGAAACCTGGATCGCCGCGCAGCAGGGTACGGCGGCGCTGGCCGGCTGGGCCGTGGTGCTGCCCTTCGCCCTGCTGATGCAGCAGATGTCGGCGGGCGCCATGGGTGGCGGCGTGGTCTCCGCCATCGCCCGCGCGCTCGGCGGCAACCGCGAGCAGGAGGCCTCCTCCCTGGTGCTGCACGCGGCGCTGATCGCCATCATCGGCGGCGGGCTGTTCGCGCTGCTGCTGGCAATCTTCCCGCGCGCCGTACTGGGGCTGATCGCCGGGCCGGTCGCGGCGGAGGCCGCCGCGCCTTACGCGATCTGGCTGTTCGGCGCGGGGGCGATTCCGCTGTGGCTGGCAAACACGCTGGCCTCGGTGCTGCGCGGCGGCGGCCGGCACGGGCTGGCGGCGCGCGTGCTGACGCTGGGCTATATCGTCTATCCGCCGCTGTCCTGGCTGCTGGCGGAGCCGCTGGGCATGGGGCTGGCCGGCATCGGTGCTGCCTTCGCGCTGGTGTTCTGGGCCTCAGCGCTGGCGATGGTCGCGGTGGTGCTGCAAGGCGGTGCGGGCTTCACCCCCAGCTTGCGCATCCGGCCTTCCGGCACCCTGTTCACCCGCATATTATCGGTCGGGCTGGTGGCCAGCGCGCTGGCCTCCGTCGCCAATCTGACAACCATCCTGGTCACCGCGCAGATATCGGGCCACGGGCCGGCGGCAGTGGCCGCCTATGGCATCGCGGCGCGGCTGGAATTCCTGATGATCCCGCTGGCCTTCGGCGTCGGCTCGGCGCTGACCGCGCTGGTCGGCCGCGCCGTGGGCGCCGGCGACTGGCAGAATGGCCGGCGCATCGCCTGGACCGGCGGGCTGCTCGCCTTCGCAATGGCAGGTGCCGCCGGCCTGGCCGTGGCGCTGTTCCCGCACAGCTTCGCCGACGCCTTCAGCGACGATCCGGCGGTCATTGAAATCGCGACGCGCGGACTGGCCTATACCGGCTTCGCCTTCGGCGGCTTCGGCCTCGGCATGGCACTCTATTTCGCCGCGATGGGTGCCGGGCGGATGCGCTGGGCGGTGATCGCCGCCTTCTCCCGCATCAGCATCGCGGTCGGCGGCGGCTGGCTGCTGGCCAATGTCGCCGGCATGGGGCTGGAAGGGCATTTCCTCGGCGTGGCGCTGGGCATCACCGCCTATGGGCTGGTGACCGCCATCGGTGTGCGGCCCGGCGTGTGGCGGTAACTCAGGCGGCGAGCGCCTGCTCCTCGCGCAAGATCCAGCCGCCGCCCAGCACGCGCTCACCGCTGTCGCGGTCATAGAACACGCAGGCCTGCCCCGGCGATACGCCATATTGCGGATCGTCAAAGCTGACGCTGGCGCCCGCCGGTGTCGCCCGCACCAAGGCCGGTACCGGCGCCATGGCGCTGCGCAGCTTCACCAGCACCGGTATGCCCCCGGCATCCGGTGCGGCCAGCCAGTTCACCTCGGTCAGGGTAACGCCGGGCTTCGCCAGCGCCTCGCGCGGCCCGACGACGACACGGTGCGCTTCCGGCTCGATGCGCACGACATAGAGCGCGTCGGTCGACTCGACACGGCCGCCGATGCCCAGCCCCTTGCGCTGCCCGACCGTATAGTGGATGACGCCGTCATGGCGGCCCAGCACCGTGCCATCGACATGCACGATCTCGCCGGCCTCCACAGCACCCGGGCGCAGCTTCTGCACCACATCGCCATAACGCCCGGTCGGCACGAAGCAGATATCCTGGCTGTCCGGCTTGTCGGCGACTTCCAGCCCGAAGCGCTGGGCCAGCGCACGCACCGCCGGCTTCTCCATGCCGCCCAGCGGGAAGCGCAGATAGTCCAGCTGCTCCCCCGTGGTGGCGAACAGGAAATAGCTCTGGTCGCGGTTGGGATCGACGGCGCGGCGCAACTCCGGCCCTGCCGGCCCCATCGCGCGCTGCACGTAATGGCCGGTCGCCAGCACCTCCCCGCCGAGATCGCGGGCAGTCTGCAGCAGGTCGCGGAACTTGACGCGCTGATTGCAGCGCACACAGGGAATCGGCGTCTCACCGCGCAGATAGGCATCGGCGAAATCGTCGATCACTGCCTCGCGGAAGGCGCTCTCGTAATCCAGAACGTAATGCGGAATTCCCAGCCGGTCGCAGACCTGGCGGGCGTCGTAGATATCCTGCCCGGCGCAGCACGCGCCCTTCTTCTGCAGCGCCATGCCGTGATCGTAGAGCTGCAGCGTGATGCCGATCACCTCATAGCCCTGCTCATGCAGAAGCGCCGCGGTGACGGAGCTGTCCACCCCGCCCGACATGGCGACGACCACGCGGGTATCCGCCGGCCGCTTATCGATCCCGAGAGAATTCATGGGCTGGAATATAGGCGATTTCGGCGGAAATGCACCGGGGTTCGTTTTTATCATCCGTCATTCCCGGAGCATCAAGAATCCCCTCTCCCCTGGAGGGAGAGGGTTGTCGAGCCTTATGAGCGAAGCGAATTAGGCGAGGCTGGGTGAGGGGGAACCGCATGGCTGGAGCCGTCCCCTCACCCGGTTCGCTTTGCTCACCACCCTCTCCCGCGAGGGGAGAGGGTTACAATTGCCCTACTCCCTCGCGTGCTCCAGCACGTCGAGGCCCATCTGCCAGAAACGCACTTCCAGGCGGGTTGCCTCGGTGAAGGTGCGGGACAGGCTGGGGATGCGGGCCTCAGTGCCGCGCTGGGCGAACAGCCGGTCCAGCGTGGCGACGGATTTACGGGCGACGGCGACATAATCGTCGCCGCCATAGGTCTCGATCCAGTCGCGGTAGGGGTTGCCCTCCAGCGTCGTGCGCGGGTCGGCCTTCAGCGCCAGCCCGATCTCGGCATAGCCGACGACGCAGGGCGCCAGCGCCACCTGAAGGTCGAGAATGTCGCCGGCCATGCCGCGTTCCAGCACATAGCGGGTATAGGCCATGCAGGCCGGGTCTTCCGGCAGCGCCACGACATCGGCCTCGCTCATCCCCCAGCCGGCGCAGTAGCGCAGATGCAGGGAGGTCTCGGCGAGGATATGGCCGACCGCATCATTGGCGGCGCGCATATCCTCCAGATTTTCCGACTTGTACACCGCCAGCGCATAGGCCCGCGCGAAATGGATCAGGAACAGGTAATCCTGGCCAAGATAATAGCGGAAGGCCGCCTCCGGCAGGGTGCCATCGCCCAAACCGCGCACGAAGCGGTGGTCGACATAGTCGCCCCAGTGCGGCTGGGCAGCCTCGCGCAGCCGGGCGAACAGGCTGCCCCGGGGGGCCAACTGCGGGGCGAGCGCTTCCGTCATCCGATCAGCCCATCATGTTGTTGGTGCCGGAGGGCAGGCGGACGGTCAGCCCGTCCAGCTCCTCGGTCATGACGATCTGGCAGCCCAGCCGGGAGGTCTTGGTCAGGCCGAAGGCGAGGTCGAGCATGTCCTCCTCATCCTCGCTGGGCTCCTCCAGCCGGCCGAAATCGGCGGGATCGACGATGACATGGCAGGTCGAGCAGGCGAGCGAGCCCTCGCACGCGCCCTCGATATCGATGCCGTTGCGATGCGCGACCTCCAGCACGGAGAGACCGACCGGGGCCTCGACCTTGTGCCGCGTACCGTCGGGATCGATGAACACCATCTTCGGCATGCTGCCTTCCTCAAACTCGCTGTCGATTGTCACGAAAGAACGGGTGGGGTCTTCTGGACCGGGTGGGTTTATCAGCCACCCTAGATGGGTGCAATCCCCGCCATGGCAAGGCCTCTCACGAGGCCACCGCCATCGGCCGCAACCGCCGCGCGGTCTGCGACCAGGCGGCAAGGAACGCCTCCCCATCCGCCGCCGTGCTGGTCCAGCCGAAGCTGACGCGGATGGCGCCGCCGGCGACCTCCTGCGGCAGGCCCATTGCCGCCAGCACATGCGAGGCCGTGACCTTGCCGGAAGAGCAGGCGGAACCGGCGCTGACCGCCACACCCGCGAGGTCCAGCGCCATGACGATATTCTCCGCCTTCACGCCGGGCAGCGCGATGCAGCTGGTGTTCGGCAGGCGCGGCATATCGCGCCCGACGATCACCGCCTGCGGCGTCGCCGCCATCACGCCCTCCTCCAGCGCATCGCGCAAACCGGCCAGCGCCTGCAGCCGCCCGATCTCCGACGCTGCCGCCTGTGCCGCTGCGCCGAAACCGGCGATGCCCGGCAGATTCTCGGTGCCGCCGCGCAGCCGCCGTTCCTGGCCGCCGCCACGCTGGATCGCGGCAAGCTCCAGGCCGGGGCGGATATAGAGCGCGCCAACGCCCGGCGGGCCGCCGATCTTGTGGGCGGAAATGCTCAGCAGATCGACATCCAGCGCCGCCACATCGACGGGCAGCTTGCCGGCCGCCTGGATCGCGTCGCAATGCACCAGCGTGCCATGGCGTTGCGCGATCTCGCGCGCCTCGGCCACAGGTTGCAGGATGCCGGTTTCGTTGTTCGCCAGCATCAGTGAGAGGATGGAAGGCCCGCTGTCGGCAGCCAGCATGCTGTCCAGCGCGTCTAGGTCGATAATGCCCTCCGGCGTTACCGGCACGGCTTCCGCCTGCGGATGCACGGCACGCACCGAATCATGCTCGATGGCGGAATAGAGGATGCGCGGCCGTCTGCTGCCCAGCAGCGCCAGCGCGTTCGCCTCCGTCCCGCCGCTGGTGAAGACCAGGCGGGAGGCATCAGCACCGATCAGCGCCGCCACATCGCGGCGCGCCTGTTCCAGCCGCTTGCGCGCGGTACGCCCGGCGGCATGGACGGAAGACGGGTTGCCGCCTTCCCGCATTGCGTCGAGAACGGCCTCCATTGCCTCCGGCCGCACCGGCGTGGTGGCGTTATGGTCGAGATAGGTAATGGCCATGGTCTCGTCTATTCGGCGGCGGCGCCCAGATTGGGCTTGCCCGCCATCGCAGCCGGGAACATCGCCGGCCGCACCTGCCGCGTCACAACGTCCTGCAGGCTGACGGAGCCGAGATAGAGATGGATCTGGTTGCCCAGCTCCTCCCACAGATCATGGGTCGCGCAGCGACTCTTGTTGCCCTTGCAGCCGGCCGGGGAACCGGGGGCGCAGCGCGTCGCGCGGATTGGCTCATCCACCGCCAGGATGACATCGGACACCCGTGTCTCGGCGGCCGGACGGGCCAGCAGATAGCCACCGCCGGGGCCACGCACGCTGCGCACCAGCCCGCCGCGCCGCAGCTTGGCGAACAGCTGTTCAAGATAGGAGAGCGAGATTTCCTGCCGCTCCGCGATATCGGCGAGTGCCACCGGCTGGCCATCGCTGGTGGCCGCCAGATCGACCATCGCCATGACGGCATAGCGCCCCTTGGTGCTGAGCTTCATCGCGCCGGCCTCCTAATTGCCATCGCGGGAGGCCGCATGACCCCGCCCGTTGCTGGCCTGCTTCGCCATCGCCGGCGGGCTGCCCTCCAGCTCCACGACACGGGCCTTCAGCGCCGTCACCTCCTGCAGCAGCCCGTCCAGCGCGCGCGCCACTGGATCCGGCATGTCGCCCGCCGGCGTGCCATAGGCGCAGAACGCATCCTCCTGCTTCGACCGGCTGATCGCCACCTGGGCCGGAATGCCGACCACGGTGACACCCTCCGGCACATCCTTCAGCACCACGGCATTGGCACCGACCCGCGCGCCCTTGCCGACATTCAGCGGCCCCAGCACCTGCGCGCCGGAGCCAACGATCACACCATCGCCCAGCGTCGGGTGGCGCTTGCCCTGATGCAGCGAGGTGCCGCCCAGCGTGACGCCCTGATAGAGGGTGACATCGTCACCGACCTCCGCCGTCTCGCCGATCACCACGCCCATGCCGTGATCGACGAAGAAACGCCGGCCGATGGTCGCACCCGGATGAATCTCGATGCCGGTCAGCACGCGGCCCAGATGCGACAGGAAGCGGCCCAGCAGCTTCCAGCCGCGCCGCCAGGCGGCATTGCCGAGGCGATAGAACAGCAGGGCATGAAAGCCCGGATAGCACAGCATAACCTCCAGCCGCGACTTCGCCGCCGGGTCACGCGCCATGATGGCGTCGATGTCCTCACCGAGTTTCTTGAACATTGCCCACCCCAGCATGATATAGTCCCGGCCCGCCAAAAGGATGCGCCGGGCCACGCGGCCGGCGCTGCCGGCCAGCGCACACTTAGTCGATATAGAATGTCCCAGTTACCCGATCAAGTATTGCGCACCGCTTTTACGGGAAACGGCGGCGCAAGACCGACTCCCGGAGTCGGTCTCATGCGGGCACCACGCATATGAGGAGAACGCAAGGCCCATGCCCGAAGTGATTTTCAACGGTCCGGAAGGACGGCTTGAGGGACGCTACCAGCACGGCACCCAGCCCAACGCGCCGATCGCGCTGATGCTTCATCCGCACCCGCAGCATGGCGGGACGATGAACAACAAGATCGTCTATTCGCTGTATCACAATTTCGCGCAGCGCGGCTTTTCGGTCCTGCGGTTCAACTTCCGGGGCGTCGGCCGCTCGCAGGGCGTCTATGACCGGGGCGAGGGCGAGCTGTCGGACGCCGCCTCGGCGCTGGACTGGCTACAGACCTACAATCCGAATGCCGGCCAGTGCTGGATCGCCGGCTTCTCCTTCGGCGCCTGGATCGGCATGCAGCTGCTGATGCGCCGGCCGGAGATCAGCGGCTTCATCTCGGTGGCGCCGCCAGCCAACATGTATGATTTCACCTTCCTTGCCCCCTGCCCGGCCTCCGGCCTCGTGGTGCAGGGTGCCGCCGACGACATCGTGCCGCAGGAATCGGTGAAGAAGCTGGTGGATAAGCTGTCACACCAGCGCGGTATCACCATCGACTACCGGCTGGTCGAGGGCGCCAACCATTTCTTCACCGGCCAGATCGAGGAGATGATCGGCCATGTCGATGATTACCTCGACAAGGCGCTGGTGAAGACCGAGGCCTGATAGCAATCAGGGTTTATGCAGCACCCCGCCCGGCAACGGGTGGGGGACGCCCGTGGTGCCGGGGAAGCTGAGCGGCAGCCCGGCAAGCGACCGCACCGCCAGATAGGCGAAGGCATGCGCCTCCAGCGCGTCGCCGTCCCAGCCCAGATCCTCTGTCGCCTGTACCGGCACGCCCAGCGCGGCGCGCAGGCCGTCCATGATGACCGGATTGCGCCTCCCGCCGCCGGTGACGATCCAGCGCTGCGGCGGTGTCGGGAACCAGTCGGCAGCCTTCGCGACAGAGGCGATTGTCAGCGCCGTCAGCGTCGCCGCGCCATCCTCCAGCGACAGCCCGTCGGCGAGGCTGGCGGAGAAATCGTCCCGGTCCAGAGACTTGGGCGGCCGGCGCTGGAAATAGGGCCCTTCCAGCACCGTGTCGATGCGCACCCGGTCTGCCTTCCCCCGCGCCGCCAGCCTGCCATCCGCGTCATGCGTGGCGCCGGTATGGCGGTGGACCCAGTCATCGATCAGCGCATTGCCCGGCCCGGTATCGAAAGCCAGCAGGTCGGTCTCGCCGCCGATCCAGGTGACATTGCCGACCCCGCCCAGATTCAGCATCGCCACCGGCCGGCCAAGCTGCGCCGTCAGTGCGGCGTGATAGGCCGGTGCGAAGGGCGCCCCCTCGCCGCCTGCCGCCACATCGGCACTGCGGAAGTCATTCACCACCTGGATGCCGGTCAGCCGCGCCAGCAGCGCGCCATCGCCGATCTGCAGCGTCCGCCCCTTGCCGGGCTGGCCCTGCGCAGGCTGATGCAGGATGGTCTGGCCGTGAAAGCCGACGACGTCGATCTCCGCCGCCTGCATGCCGGCCTCCGCCAGCAGCCGGGCAACCGCCTCGGCATGGCGCTCGGTCAGTTCCCGCTCCACCCCGGCGATATCGGCCCCTTCCGGCGCGCCCATCACGCCGCGCAGCCGCGCCCGGAAATCGGCGTCATAGGGCACGGTGAAGGCCGGCCCCAGCGTCTCGATCCGGTGCCCGTCGCTGGTCAGGATCGCGGCATCGATGCCATCCATCGAGGTGCCGCTCATCAGCCCGATTGCGGTCTTTACACTCATCTTCCCTGCCTTCGCCCCGGAAACTCCAGCCCATCTAACGGGGCTGGCGGGCAGGATGCAAGCCGGCTTCCCGACCGGTCCGGCTTCGGTTAGTCTCGCCGCCATGACGCATGCCTATATCGACAGCTATTACAGCCGCACCCTGGCTGACACGACCCGCCGTCCATCCCTCGAAGGCGAGGTGGAGGCGGATGTCTGCGTCATCGGCGGCGGCATGGCCGGCCTTGCCACCGCGCTGGGGCTGGCGGAACGCGGCGTCACCAACGTCGTGGTGCTGGAAGGCAGGCAGGTCGGCTTCGGCGCCTCCGGGCGCAATGGCGGCTTCGTCTCGGCCGGCTATTCCCGTGGCCCCGCCGCGCTGGTGAAGAGCGTCGGCCTGGAGAATGCCAAGGCGCTCTATGGCCTGACGCAGGAGGCGATGGGCGTCATCCGCCGCCGGATCGGGCAGTACGACATGCCCTGCGGCCCGCTGGTGGACGGCAAGCTGAACATCTCCTGGTTCGACCGGCCGAAGGAGCTGAAGGCCAACATCGCCTTCATGAACGAGAATTTCGGTACGAGGATGGAGTTCTGGCCACGCGCCCGAATCCGCGACCTCTATCTGTCGAAGCGCTATTACGACGCGATCTACAACCCGGACGGCTTCCACTTCCATTCGCTGAACTTCACGCGCGGCACGGCGGCGGCGTCGGAGGGGCTGGGTGTCAGGATCTTCGAGGACAGCCCGGCGACCCGGCTGGACCTCGACGGCGACACCAAGCGCGTGCAGACGGCGCGCGGCACGGTGAAGGCCAGGCAGGTGGTGATCGCCACCAGCGGCTATCTGCACTGGCTGCTGCCGCGCTTGCGCTTTTCTATCCTGCCCATCGGCACCTATGTCATGCTGACCGAACCGCTGGGCGACCGGCTGAAGACCGCGATGCGCGGCAACCATGCCGTCTCCGACAGCCGCTTTGCGCCGGACTACTACCGCGCCCTGCCCGACAGCCGCATCCTGTGGGGCGGACGGATCAGCATGGCCACCAACCCGGCCAATCTCGACCGGCTGATGCTGGGCGACATGCTGAAGGTCTATCCGCAGCTGGCCGGCACGAAGGTGGAGGTCGCCTGGCCCGGCACCATGGGCTACACCACGCACAAGATGCCGCTGATCGGCGAGCTGAAGCCCGGCGTGTGGGTGAATACCTGCTTCGGCGGGCATGGCATGTGCTCCACCACGGCCGGCGGCGAGACGGTCGCCAAGGCCATCGCGCAGGGCGACGAGAGCTGGAAGCTGTTCCGCCCCTTCGGCCTCAGCTTCGCTGGCGGCCCCGTCGGACCGCTGGCCGCGCAGACCGTCTATTGGTACTGGCAGCTCCGCGACCTGATGAAGCGGTAGGGTTTAGCCCCCTCACCCAGCTTCGCCTAATCTCGCCATACGGCTCGATAAGGCTGCGCAACCCTCTCCCCCAAGGGGGCGAGGGAGTGCAAAGAGACTGTTTTAAAAATATCCCTCGCCCCGGAAGGGGAGAGGGTTGCGAAGGCTTGGCGAGGAACGAGCCTAGCCGAAGCTGGGTGAGGGGAGAATTAAGGACCTATCCATTATCACTAGACGTGGCCGGGTGAAGAAGCACGCCTCCCCGATTGTCGCGGTGCGCAAGCCTGTGCTACATCCCGCGTCCGACAGAAACCCCTGATTTGCCGAGTGGCGCCATGACCAGCCCTACCATCCAGCCGAAGTCCGATTTCCTGCGCACCATCGTCGGGCGCGGCTATATGCACCAGTGCACCGACATCGAGGCGCTGGACGGCGTGATGGCACAGGGTAAGCCGGTGCCGGCCTATATCGGCTTCGACGCCACGGCGGACAGCCTGCATGTCGGCTCGCTGGTGCAGATCATGATGCTGCGCCAGCTGCAGAAGACCGGCCACAAGCCGGTCGTGCTGATGGGCGGCGGCACCTCCAAGATCGGCGATCCCTCCTTCCGCGACGAGGCGCGCAAGCTGCTGTCCGACGAGGACATCCAGCGCAACCTCGACGGCATCAAGCGGGTGTTCGGCAAGTACCTCACCTTCGGCGACGGCCCAACCGACGCGGTGATGGTCAACAATGCCGACTGGCTGGACAAGCTGGAATACATCCCGTTCCTGCGGGATTACGGCCGGCATTTCTCGATCAACCGGATGCTGAGCTTCGAGTCGGTGAAGATCCGCCTGGACCGCGAGCAGTCGCTCAGCTTCCTCGAATTCAACTACATGATCCTGCAGGCCTACGATTTCGTGGAGCTGTGGCGGCGCGGCGGCGTGCAGCTGCAGATGGGCGGCTCCGACCAGTGGGGTAACATCGTGAACGGCATCGAGCTGGGCCGCCGGGTCGAGGATGCCAGCCTGTTTGGCCTGACCAGCCCGCTGATCACCACGGCGTCCGGTGCCAAGATGGGCAAGACCGCCAATGGCGCGGTCTGGCTGAATGACGACCGGCTGTCGCCCTACGATTTCTGGCAGTTCTGGCGCAACACGGAAGATGCCGATGTTGGCCGCTTCCTGCGCCTGTTCACCGAACTGCCGCTCGACGAGATCGCCCGGCTGGAAGCCCTGGAAGGGGCGGAGATCAACGAGGCGAAGAAGGTGCTGGCCTTCGAGGCGACGAAGCTGTGCCACGGCGCGGATGCCGCGAACGAGGCCGCCGAAACCGCGCGCCGCACCTTCGAGGAAGGCGCCACTGCCGAGGGCCTGCCGACCGTGGAAATCCCGCAGGCGCAGCTAGCCGCCGGCCTGCCCGCTTATGAGGCGCTGCGGATTGCCGGCCTCGCGGCCTCCAATGGCGAGGCCCGCCGGCTCATCAAGGGCGGCGGCGCCCGTCTGAACGATGCGGTGATATCCGACGAGAACGCCGTGCTCTCCCCCGCCGACCTGGCCGATGGCGTGCTGAAGCTGTCCGCCGGCAAGAAGCGCCACACCCTGCTGAAGCCGGTGTGAGGAGCTACCCTCTCTCTTTCGTCATGGTCGGGCTTGACGCGACTATCCATTGACCGAGCGAACCGCGCAGTCAGATGGACCCTCGGGTCAAGCCCGAGGGTGACGAAGAATGAGAAAACCCCCAATCATTCGATAAAATTCAATATTTTCCTTGAATTAACGGATTACCTACCTAGGTAATGTAGCAGGCAGCGCTGAGCCGTGGTGAAATCCTCCACAGCACAGGGCCGCATCGCCCGATCCCTTCGATCACAATCGACCAATCCATTACTCCATGAAAAATCGATGACGGACGCAGAAATGCGGGTTCCGACGGTTATCATTTTGTCTCTGCCAAGGCATACTGACTGTAATATTGACGGTCTTGCGAACCTTGCCTCCCGTCATCCGTTTCAAGGACACGAAACCAAGAACGGAGAACAGATAGATGTGCGGCATTGCCGGTGAAATCCGGTTCGACGATCACCCCGCTTCCAGCGCCGCGATTGCGGCGATGACCGACCGGATGGCCCCGCGCGGGCCGGATGGCGAAGGATTGTTCCTGCAAGGACGGGTGGCGCTGGGCCACCGGCGGCTGAAGATCATCGACCTCACCGAGCGCGCGCAGCAGCCGATGGTGGATAACGGCCTTGGCCTGACCGTCGTGTTTAACGGCATCATCTACAATTACCGGGAGCTGATGGCCGAGCTGGAGGCAAAGGGCTACCGCTTCTTCTCCACCGGCGACACCGAGGTGGTGCTGAAGGCCTTCCACGCCTGGGGGCCGGACTGCGTGTCGCGCTTCCACGGCATGTTCGCCTTCGCCGTTACCGAACGCGACAGCGGTCGCGTGACGCTGGCGCGCGACCGGCTGGGCATCAAGCCGCTCTATTATGCCGAGACGGCGGGCAGCTTCCGCTTCGCCTCTTCCCTGCCGGCGCTGTTGGCGGCCGGGCGGGCAGCGGGCGAGCCGGTCGATACCGATATCGACCCGGTGGCGCTGCATCATTACATGAGCTTCCATGCCGTTGTTCCGGCGCCCTACACCATCCTGAAGGGCGTGCGCAAGCTGCCGCCGGCGACGCTGATGATCATCGAGCCGGATGGTGCGCGCAAGCAGCACTGCTACTGGCGGCCCAGCTTCACGCGCCGCGCCGAGGAGGCCAATCTCAGCTTCGAGGACTGGCAGGAAAAGACGCTGGACGCGCTGACCCTCGCGGTGAAGCGCCGGCTGGTTGCCGACGTGCCGGTCGGCGTGCTGCTGTCCGGCGGGCTGGATTCCAGCCTTGTCGTCGGGCTGCTGGCCAATCTGGGACAGCAGGATCTGAAGACCTTCTCCATCGGCTTCGAGACAGTCGGCGAGGAACGCGGCGACGAGTTCCAGTATTCCGACATCGTGGCGAAGCATTTCGGCACCGACCATCACCAGCTTTTCGTCGATTCCAGCCGCGCCCTGCCGGAGCTGCAGAACTGCATCGCCGCCATGGCGGAACCGATGGTCAGCCACGACGCCATCGGCTTCTACCTGCTCTCCCAGGAGGTGGCGAAGCATGTGAAGGTGGTGCAGAGCGGCCAGGGCGCCGACGAGGTGTTCGCCGGCTATCACTGGTACCCGCCGCTGATGAACAGCAACGCGGCGGTGGAGGATTACGCCCGCGTCTTCTGCGACCGTACCCATGCGGAATTCGGCAAGGCGGTCGATCCGCGCTTCGTGGATGGCGACCACAGCCGCGCCTTCATCGCCGAGCATTTTGGCATGGCCGGCGCCGATACGGCGGTGGACAAGGCGCTGCGCCTCGACACCACCATCATGCTGGTCGATGACCCGGTGAAGCGCGTCGACAACATGACCATGGCCTGGGGTCTGGAGGCGCGCGTGCCCTTCCTGGACCATGAGCTGGTGGAGCTGGCCGCCCGCATTCCGCCGGAGATGAAGGTGGAAGGCGACGGCAAGTATGTGCTGAAGGAGGCCGCCCGCAAGGTCATCCCGAAGGAGGTGATCGACCGGCCGAAGGGCTATTTCCCGGTGCCGGCGCTGAAATATCTGCGCGGACCTTTCCTGGAGATGGTGCGCGACGCGCTGACCTCGCAGGCCGCGCGCGACCGCAAGCTGTTCAACCCGGACTATGTCGAGACCTTGCTTAAGGACCCCGACGCGCATCTGACGCCGCTGCGTGGCTCCAAGCTGTGGCAGTGCGCGCTGCTGGAACTCTGGCTGCAGCAGAACCAGGCGTAAGCCCGCTTCCGCGAGGGAGGACAAGAGGAATGACCATCATGACCGCCAGGACCAATCCCCGCCCCGCCCCGCCCCGCCGTCAGCGCGGCGGCAACGAGCGGCTGCAGCGCCACACCGCCGTCAGCCTGCGCGAGGCCACGCGCCAGGGCGACCGCATCAAGGGCGAGGACTGGCCGCGTGACGCCGCCATCGATTGCGGCTGGGGCCGGCTGATCTTCGCCCACACCTTCACCGATGGCGACAGGCTGGTGGAGCTGCTGCGCGAGGAACCGGCGGGCCGCCGCGACATCGCCTTCTATGTGCATGAACCGCATGTCCTGCTGGCGAAGGCGCCGCAGGCGCTGTTCCTCGACCCCTCGCACACCTACCGGCTTCAGATGTCAGCCTATCGGCCGGCACGCCGCCGCCCCAAGGGCTTCGCCGTGCGCCGCTTGCGCACCATTGCCGATGCCCAGGCGGTGAACGACATCTATGCCGGGCGCGGCATGGTGCAGGTCGATCCGGCCTTCTTCTGGACCAACCGGATGAAGAAGCATCTGACCTTCCTGGTGGCCGAAGATCTGGCGACCGGCAAGGTGCTGGCCGCGGTCACCGGCATCGACCATGTGAATGCCTTCAGGGACCCGGAAAACGGCAGCAGCCTGTGGAGCCTGGCGGTCGATCCGCAGGCGCCCTATCCCGGCATCGGCGAGGCGATGGTGCGCCATCTGGCGGAGCATTTCGCGGCGCGCGGGCGGGCCTATATGGACCTGTCGGTGATGCACGATAATGACCAGGCCATCGGCCTCTACGAGAAGCTGGGCTTCCAGCGCGTGCCGGTGTTCGCGGTGAAGACCAAGAACACGATCAACGAGAAGCTGTTCGCCGGCCCGCCGGTCGAGGAAAATCTGAACCCCTACGCCATGCTGCTGGTGAACGAGGCACGGCGGCGCGGCATCGGCGTCGAGGTGCTGGACGCCGAGGGCGGCTTCTTCAAGCTGACCCATGGCGGGCGGTCAATAACCTGCCGCGAGAGCCTGTCGGAGCTGACCACTGCCGTCGCCATGAGCCGCTGTGACGACAAGGCGGTGACCCGCCGCCTGATGGAGAAGGAAGGGCTGCGCGTGCCGGCCCAGCGCACCGCCGGCGACACCAAGGCCGATATCGCCTTCCTGAAGGAATACAAGTCGGTGGTGGTGAAGCCCGCGCGCGGCGAGCAGGGGCGCGGCATCAGCGTCGATGTGCGCGGCGTAGAGGAGCTGAAGACCGCCATCGAGACGGCGCGCCGCACCTGCGACACGGTGCTGATCGAAGAGCTGGTACAGGGCGAGGATCTGCGCCTGATTGTCATCGGCTTCAAGCTGGTGGCCGCCGCTGTGCGCCGACCGCCCTCGATCACCGGTACCGGCCATCATACGGTGGAGCAGCTGATCGAAAAGCTGAGCCGCCGCCGTGCCGCCGCGACCGGCGGGGAAAGCCGCATTCCGATGGATGTGGAGACCGAGCGCTGCGTCGCCATGGGCGGCTATGAGCTGGACAGCATCCTGCCGGAGAACGAGACGCTGCTGGTGCGCAAGACCGCCAACCTGCACACTGGCGGTACCATCCATGATGTAACCGACCAGTTGCATCCGGCGCTGGTCGATGCGGCGGTGAAGGCGGCGCGGGCCATCGACATTCCGGTGGTCGGGCTGGATTTCATCGTCCCCAGCGCGGCCCGGCCCGATTACGCAATCATCGAGGCGAACGAGCGGCCCGGCCTCGCCAATCACGAGCCGCAGCCGACGGCGGAACGCTTCATCGACCTGTTGTTCCCGCAGACCGCCATCGACCGCTGGCCGCCAAAGGACATGCGCTAACGGGAACAGGAAAGACGGAGAACCGTCGCAAACCCAACGTCAGGGAACCGAAACCACAGGGGATATCATGCACAAGCCGACCATCGACATGGCCTATCTGAAGGGGGTACTCAGCGAGCTGTTGTGCATTCCCAGCCCGAGCGGCTTCACCGATCAGGTCGTGCTGTTCGTCAGCCGCGAACTGGAGCGGCTCGGCATCGCCTACGAGCTGACACGGCGCGGCGCCATCCGCGCCGACCTGCCGGGCCGGCAATACAGCCCCGACCGCGCCGTGGTCAGCCATCTCGATACGCTGGGTGCCATGGTGAAGAACCTTAAGCCGAATGGCCGGCTGGAGCTGGTGATGATCGGCCACTGGTCGGCCCGTTTCGCTGAGGGCGCGCGCGTCACCCTGTTCACCGACGACAGCGCCTATCGCGGCACCATCCTGCCGCTGAAGGCTTCCGGCCATACCTTCAACCGCGAGATCGATACCCAGCCGGTCGGCTGGGACCATGTCGAGCTGCGCATCGACGCGCAGGCGGAAAGTCGCGCGGACCTGGAGAAGCTGGGTGTGAATATCGGCGACTATGTCGCCATCGATCCTCAGCCGGAATTCCTGGAGACCGGCTACATCGTCTCGCGCCATCTCGACAACAAGGCGGGTGCTGCCGTCATGCTGGCCGCCGCCAAGGCGGTGAAGGAAGCGGAGATGGAGCTGCCGATGGACTGCCATCTGCTGTTCACCATCTCCGAGGAGGTGGGATCGGGTGCCTCCGCCGTGCTGCATGGCGACGTGGCGGAGCTGGTCAGCATCGACAATGGCACCACCGCCCCCGGCCAGAATTCGCGCGAGACCGGCGTGACCATCGCGATGAAGGACCAGACCGGCCCGTTCGACTATCACCTGACGCACAAGCTGATCGGGCTGGCGAAGGATCATCGCATCCCGCACCAGCGCGACGTGTTCCGCTATTACCGCTGCGACGGCGCCTCGGCGGTGGAGGCCGGCAATGACATCCGCACAGCGCTGCTGACCTTCGGCATCGACGCCTCGCACGGCTATGAGCGGGTGCATGAAAGCGCGCTGGAGAATCTGGCGGAGCTGATCACGCTCTACATGCAGAGCCCGGCGACAGCGAAGCGCGATTCGACGCGGCTCGGCGGCGTCGAGGGCTTCCCGGAGACCCAGGGCGCCGATATCGACCCCAACCTGCTGCCGCACGCCTTCGGCGCCGGCAGGTCGGACGACGACTGATGGGTTGAGGGATCAGCGCGGCTGCGGGTAGCGGACCGTCGGCCCCAGCTGTTCGATCACGGTGCGGGCATCGTAGGATTTCGGATCGTCCTTCGGTGTCCGCCCCTTGAAGATCAGGATATCGGCATAGGCGCGGTACCGGTTCTGCGCGTAGCTGTTGGTGTTCCAGCCCATGCCATAGCCATAGCTGCCGGGCCAGCGGCTGCCATAGACGCTGTAGCCGCCCGGCCAGCCGGCATTGCCGTGATAATCGGTGATGCGCTCGATATCCTTCTCGACCAGCACGAAATGGTCGCCATCACGCTGCAGCGTCAGCTCGGCGGCGCGGTAGAGCAGGTAATTCTCCACCGTCTCGCGCGGCGTCACGTCATTGCCGTAGAAGGTCACGCGGAACCGGTTGCCCTCGATCTGCTGCTCGGAAAAGCCCGTCGAGCTGTCCAGCCGCGGCTTGTAGGGCGTCGGCTGCGCGCAGGCGGCGACCAGCAGCGCCAGCCCGGTAACCATTGCCAGCTTGGTCAGCGCCAGCTTCGTCACGGTGCCTTTGGTGCCGGCGGCAGAAAGAAATGTGCCAGCGCTCATGCTTGCTCTCCCGGTAAACAAATGCTGCGAGCCGTTCTTAACACACAATGTAGGCGGCAACTAAGGCATTCCAAGGGCGATGCCTTTTCCCTTGTACGCGGCAGCGGGAGAAATCCGTCGTGGGAAGTAGTTTCCTTCCCCTTCTTACCCTCTCCCCTGGCGGGAGAGGGGAGCCAGCCGCCTTATGCTTCGAGACGCCTGCTGTGCAGGCTCCTCAGCATGAGGTCACCAGGTGGCGCCACCGGTAATCCAATGCTCCCCTCGTCCTGAGGAGGCCCGCAGGGCCGTCTCGAAGTACATGGGGTGAGCGCCCCTCACCCCTCCAGGAAGCCGGTCAGCACCTCGCGGAAGCGCTCCGGGTGGACGGCCGGGTAAAAATGTCCGCCATGCGGCAGGATGACCGTCTCGGCGTTGGGGATCAGGCGGCCCAGTTCCTCGCTGAGATAGGCCGGCGTCACCATGTCGTCGCGCGCGCCGAACACCAGCGTCCTGTGCTGGATCGTCGGCACATCCTTGCGCCGGTCGTGCGCCATGATGGCGGCGATGCGCGACTTCACGATCTCCGGCACCGGCACCTGCTTCGCCGCCGCCTCGTCGGTGATCAGCCCGGCATCCGGATTGTCGCGCAGATGGTCGCTGGGCAGCATGAACAGGATGTTGGCGCGCAGATAGGCCCCCGGCCCCATGCTGTCGAGGATTTCCGTGCGCACCCGGAACAGCTGCTGGAAATAACCGTCGAAGCCGGCCCAGGTGGCGCTCAGCACCAGCCGGTCGATGCGTTCCGGATGTTCAAGCGCAATATGCTGGCCCATCGCCCCGCCGGTCGAATGGCCGGCAAAATGCGCCTTGTCGATGCCGAGATGGTCCATCAGCGCCAGCACGTCATCGGCCATCTGCGGCACCGAATACTCAATCCGGTCCAGGCTGCTGCGCCCGGTGCCGCGATGATCGTGCAGCACGACCTTGTAGTGCTTCGACAGTTCCGGCACATGGACGTTCCAGAAGGTGGCGCTGCCCGACAGTCCGGCGGCGAGCACCAGCGGCGGCCCGTCGCCATGCACCTCGTAATAGAGCTTGGCACCGTTGGAGAGCGTCAGTTCGGCCATTTCTGTTCCTCTTGTCGTGCCAGGTTGGGACTTAGAAAACCACTTCGTCGAGCGGCCAGATCGGCCGCCGCAGCTTCTTGAAGTCGAAGCGCGACCAGTCGTGCGAGCACAGCGAGCCGGAATCAACCGCGATGACCTTACGGGAGATCGGCTCGAAGGCGGCACGGAAATGATGCGCGCTCTTCACCACGATGACGCTCTTCTTCAACGGATCGATGCCGTTGGTCAGGAAGGCCTGATGGTCGGTGGTCTGCTGCCGGTTGCTGGTGACGACGATCTCGATGCCGCCAACCTCCAGCACCATGGTCGGGCCCATCTGCATGACCACGCCCTTCCACATCGGCCCGTCATGCACAAAGCGGCCATCGCCCAGATGCTTTACCACGCCGGTGCACTTGATCGGCGCACCGAAGGCCGGATCGGTATGGCCGCCCAGTTCGACCGTGATGCTGGCGCCAACACCGGCCTTCTGGCCGGCCTGCACCGCCGCCGGATCGGTGATCGGGCAGAAGCAGGCATTCTTCACCCCGGCATCGAGCAGCGCGCGCAGCAGGTTCGTCGTGTCGCCATAGCCGCCACCGCCCGGATTGTCCGTCGGGTCGGCGATGACCAGCGGCTTGCCGGTGCCGTCATCGCCCTTCAACGCCTCGGCCACCGCGACGTCCAGCGTCTGGTAATGCACGGTCTGCTTGTCGCGTGTGTCCCAGATCTCGCGGATCAGCGTATCCAGAATATCCTTCGCGCGCCGCGTCACCGCCGGATTATGGCTGATCGACACGGACGGGCCGGCCATGTGGATGTCCGACCACTGGAAGCCGGCATGGATGGAGATGGCGTGAATGCCGGTCTCCTTCTCATATTCCGCGGCCCTGGCCAGCAGATCGACCATCGGGCCAACGCCGGCGCTGGTGCGGCCATGGTCGCAGCCATCCAGCGAGGGCGGGCGGCCGACGATGCAGCCAAGCTCCAGCCGGCCCTCCATCATCTCATTCACCAGGTCGGCGGCCTGCACCGCGCGCTCGAACTGGTCGATATGCGGATAGGTGCGGTAGGCGATGATGGCATTGGCATTCTCCGCCATCGCATCGCTGACATTGGCATGCAGATCCAGCGTGATGGCGATCGGCACGCGCGGGCCAAGCCGGCGGCGCAGCGCCTCCAGCAGCGCGCCTTCCGCATCATCCTCCGTTTCCGTCACCATCGCGCCATGCAGGGCGAGGCAGATGCCGTCCACCGGTCCCTGCTTGTCCAGCGCATCCAGCACGGCGCCCTTCAGCATCGCCCAGCAATCCGCCGTCACCTTGCCAGACGGGGTGGCGTTGGCGGCGACCGCGTTCACCGTGGTCCAGCCGAAGCGCTCGGCGGCGTCGATGAAGCCGCCAAGCTCCGTGCGGGTGCCGCGGAACTGCCCGACAATCTCGTCACCGATGCCCAGATAGCGGCGGCGATAGGCCCCCTCATCTGTCGGCAGCAGGCTGAAAGTGTTCGTCTCGTGCATGATCTGGGCAATGAGCACACGCTTGGACATGGCGATCCCTGGATTTGGTGTTTGTGTACCGGCCTTTGCGCCTTGACGCCGGCCCGGCGCTTGCGGGCATCATGCTACCGACAGAAAACAAAGTCGTCAGCAAACTTTACAACTAAGTGACGGCAAATCTTTACGCCCGCAGGGCGGAACAGGGAGGAAGCAATGTCGAAACCCATCACCCTCATCACCGGCGCCAGCCGGGGCATCGGCCTGGCGCTGGCGAAAGACATGGCGGCGCGCGGCCATCATGTGATCGGCCTGTCGCGCAGCGCGCCGAAGGAGGGCTTTCCCGGCGACTATGTGACCGGCGATCTGTCGGATGCTGCTGACACCGCCCGCGCGCTGGCGGAGATCGCGAAGACCTATCAGGTCGATAATCTGGTGAACAATGCCGGCCTGATCACCGTGGAGCGGCTGGAGCAGGCCAGCCTGCCGGCCTTCGAGCAGATGATCGCGGTGAACATGCGCGCGCTGCTGCAATGCAGCCAGGCCGTGCTGCCGGCGATGAAGGCAAAGCGGCGCGGGCGCATCGTGAATATCGGCAGCCGCGCCGCGCTGGGCAAGGAAGGGCGCGGCATCTACGGCGGCACCAAGGCTGCCGTTGTCGGCTTCACCCGCAGCTGGGCGCTGGAGCTGGCGCGCGACGGCATCACCGTGAACTGCGTCGCCCCCGGCCCCATCGAGACCGAGCTGTTCCGCGATGCCAACCCGCCGGGCAGCCCACAGGCCGAGGCGCTGATCGCCACCGTGCCGGTCGGCCGCATCGGCCAGCCTTCCGAAGTGGCGGCGGCCTGCGCCTATTTCATGTCCGACGGGGCCGGCTTCGTCACCGGCCAGGTGCTGAATGTCTGCGGCGGCCTGACCGTCGGCCAAGTGGTGATGTAGGGGGGACTTCCCCTCTCCCCTCTTCTTTCTCGTCACCCTCGGGCTTGACCCGAGGGTCCAGCGGTCAGTGCGGTTCGCTCGGTCAATGGATGGTCGGATCAAGTCCGACCATGACGAAAGAGAAAGCGGTTCTTCCGCGGAGAGAGTTCAGCCCCCATTGTGCGTTGCAAAAAATTCAGCCCCCTCCTGCGCACATTTCCGCTTGACGGAAAAACCGCCATCCCTATCTTCACCAGCAGACAGGGAAACTTGTCTCGCGGTGATTTGAGGGAGCAGCTTGCGCCGCGTCAACAAACGCTAAAGCGCCACGGAGCGTATTCGTGGTTTTCCCGTCTGTTGATGGAGTGAGCCATGTGTGCGCTTTTTTTATTGCCTGATTTCCCGGCCTCCGGCGCCACCCGCCGAATGTGCCGCTGCCGCTGTCGAACCTGACAGCCGGCCTGGCCCGGCCCTCTTCCGCAAGAGCGCCCGGCCCTTTTTCCCTTTTCCAGAACGATTGAACCCGCCCGCCAGCGGGGACATTCCGTCATCCTTACGTCAGGAGTCCCAGGACATGATCCAGCTCGATCAGGTCTCCAAACATTACCCGCCGCCCAAGCGCGGTGGACCTGCTGTTACCGCCCTGAACGAGGTCAGCCTGACCATCGGGGCCGGTGAGATCTACGGCATCATCGGCCGGTCGGGTGCCGGCAAATCGACGCTGATCCGCGTCATCAACCGGCTTGAGGCCCCCACCTCCGGCCGCGTGCTGGTGGACGGTGTGGAGATATCCGCCCTGTCCGGCGCCGCCCTGCGCCGGGAACGCCGGGGCATCGGCATGATCTTCCAGCATTTCAACCTGCTGTCCTCGCGCAGCGTGTTCGACAATGTGGCACTGCCACTGGAACTGGCCGGCCTGCCGAAAGCCGCGATCAAAGCCAGGGTCGAGCCGCTGCTGGAACTGGTCGGCCTTACCGACAAGCGCGACCGCTACCCCGCCGAACTGTCCGGCGGGCAGAAGCAGCGCGTCGGCATCGCCCGCGCGCTGGCGACCGAGCCGAAGGTGCTGCTGTGTGACGAGGCGACCAGCGCGCTGGACCCGGAAACCACACGCGACGTGCTGCGGCTGATCGCCGAGATCAACCGCAAGCTGGGGCTGACGGTCGTCCTCATCACCCACGAGATGCATGTCATCAAGGAAATCTGCCACAAGGTGGCGGTGCTGGAGGCCGGCAGGGTGATCGAACAGGGCAGCGTGTTCGAGGTATTCACCCGGCCGCAGCACCCGACCACGCGCTCCTTCATCGGCATAGTGACCGGCATTGACCTGCCGCCGTCGCTGGCCAACCAGTTGCAGGCCGAGGCGCAGCCGGGCGGCGAGGCGGTGCTGCTGATCCGCTTCACCGGCGACAGCGCCGACCAGCCGATCCTCAGCCGACTGGCCCGGCATCACGGCATCGACGCCAACATCCTGTCGGGCCGCATCGACCATATCCAGGGCCGGCCCTTCGGCACGCTGGTGGTCTCCCTGCCCAATGGCGAGACGCTGGGCACAGCACTCGCCTTCTTCCAGTCCCATCAACTTTCCGTGGAGGTCCTGGGCCATGTCGCACCAGCTCTTCTTGCTGCTGGCTGAAGCCACGCTCGACACGCTCTACATGGTCGCGCTGTCCGGCGCCATCGGCACGGCGCTGGGCCTGCCGCTCGGTGTCTGGCTGGCGACCTCCGGCCAGGGCGAACTGCTGGCCGCCCCGCTGTTCAACCGCATCGGCGGGGTGCTGGTGAATGCCACCCGCTCGACGCCCTTCATCATCCTGGTGGTGGCGATCATCCCGTTCACGCGGCTGGTCGCCGGCACTTCCATCGGCACCAGTGCGGCCATCGTACCGCTGACCGTGGCCGCCACGCCCTTCATCGCGCGCATCGTCGAGACGGCAATCCGCGAGGTGGATCGCGGGCTGGTCGAGGCGGCGGAGACGATGGGCGCCACCCCCTTGCAGATCATCGCCAAGGTGCTGGTGCCGGAAGCCCTGCCCGGCATCCTGCTGGGCCTCACTTTGGCCATCGTCAGCCTGATCGGCTACTCGGCCATGGTCGGCGCGGTCGGCGGCGGCGGGCTGGGCGATCTTGGCATCCGCTATGGCTACCAGCGTTTCATGCCGGAGGTGATGGCCGCCGTCGTCCTCCTCCTCATCGTGCTTGTGCAGGGCATCCAGTCGCTGGGCGAACGCCTCGCCCGGCGGGTGAACAAGCGCCTGCGCACCGCCTGATTTTCCAAGTCAAAACCAAAGGAGTATCTCTCATGAACAAGCGTATCCTCGGCGGCCTCGCCGCCCTGCTGCTCACCGCCGGTCTCGCCGGTGCCGCCTCGGCGGAGACCATCCGCGTCGGCGTCTCCGCTGGCCCGCACGCCGAAATCCTGGAGCAGGTGAAGAAGGTCGCGGCACAGGACGGGCTCGACATCAAGATCATCGAGTTCACCGACTATGTCGTGCCGAACACCGCGCTGGCGTCCGGCGATATCGAGGCCAATTCCTTCCAGCACCTGCCCTATCTGGACAATCAGGTGAAAGATCGCGGCTTCAAGCTGGTGTCGGTCGGCCAGACCGTGGTGTTCCCGATGGGCTTCTATTCGAAGAAGGTGAAGTCCTTCGACGCGCTGCCCGAGGGCGCCACCGTGGCGATCCAGAACGACCCGACCAATGGCGGCCGCTCGCTGCTGCTGCTGCAGGCCAAGGGCGTCATCAAGCTGCGCGACGGCGTCGGCCTGAAGCCGACCCTGCTGGACATCGCGGAGAACCCCAAGAAGCTGCGCCTGATCGAGCTGGACGCGGCGCAGCTGCCGCGCTCCCTGGATGACGTCACGGCAGCGGCGGTGAACACCAACTACGCCGTCGAGGCCGGCCTCGACCCGGTGAAGGACGCCATCGCGCGGGAGACTGCCGAGTCGCCCTACACCAACATCATCGCCGTACGCGAGCAGGACAAGGGCAAGCCCTGGGTTGCCGCCCTGCTGAAGGCCTATCACACCCAGCCGGTGAAGGAATTCATCCAGACCCGCTTCAAGGGCGCGGTCGTCACCAGCTGGTAAGGCTTACCTCTCCGACCTGTCACCCGCTCCGACCTGTCACCCTCGGGCTTGACCCGGGGGTCCAGGGGCGGTGCCTTGCCTGTAGCGTTACAGAACATGGCCCCTGGATTGCCGGGTCAAGCCCGGGAATGACAAAGGCGAAGCAACCAGCCCCCTACTTCGCCTTGCGGCGTTCCTCGCGTGCCTTCAGGAAATCATCCATCATGCGGCGCGGCTCCTCGCCCTTCCAGGCGGTGGCGAAACTGTCGATGCCGGCAGCCACGGCGGCGCGCAGCGGCAGGTCCTCCCAGTCGCGGATCAGCTTCTTCTGCAATCGGATCGAGACCGGCCCGCATTCCACGAGGCTCGCCAGCCAGTCATCGACCGCCGCATCGAGATCGGCGGCCGGCACCAGCTTCTCGACGAATCCCCATTTCTCGGCCTCGGCGGCGCTGAAATTCTCGCCCAGCAGCAGGATCTGACGGGTGCGGCCCCAGCCGATCAACCCCGGCAGCAAGGCGGCTTCCACCACGGAGGGGATGCCCAGCTTCACCTCCGGCATGCCGAAGACGGCGCTGTCCACGGCGATGCGCAGATCGCAGGCCGCCGCCAGCTCCAGCCCCGCGCCCAGCGTATAGCCGTTGATCCGCGCGATCACCGGCACCGGCACCTGCCGCACCGCGTTGCAGCAGCCATGCACGCGGGTGATGAAGGCGCGCGCCTTGTGCTCGTCCAGCCCGGCCATCTCATCGATATTCGCCCCGCCGACAAAGGCCTTCTCGCCCTCGCCGGTCAGCACAACGGCCAGCAGGCTGTCGTCGCGCGCCAGCTCGGCGAAAATGGCGGTGAACTCCTCCATCAGCGGCGTGCTCATGGTGTTCAGCTTGCGCGCATTGGCGATGGTCACGCGCGCGACGCGGCCCTTCTTCCCGTGATCGTCATAGCGCAGCTGGATGTAGCTCGGCTGGTCGGTCATCATTTCCCCCCTCAATTTCGTTATCCGATGTCTCGGCCAGCAAGGCGGCAGGGTCAAGGGGCGATGGCGCAGACCTGTCCCGCTCATTCCCGGAAATAGCGCGAGGGCGGCACGCCGAAGGCACGGCGGAACATGGCGATGAAGGCGCTGACACTGTCATAGCCTAGGTCGAGCGCCACCTGCGTGACCGGATGGCCGGCGGCAAGCAGCTCCAGCGCCCGTACGAGGCGCGCCTGCTGGCGCCAGGCGGCGAAGCCCATGCCGGTCTCGCGGCGGAACAGCCGGGCGAGCGTGCTGACGCTGGCGCCGGCCTGCCGGCCCCACTCCTCCAGCGGGCGGTTGTCGGCAAGGTCGGCCAGCAGCGCCCGGCAGATCGCGGCCAGCCGGCGGTCCGCCGGCATCGGCAGGTGCAGCGGCATGATCGGCAGCACATGCAGCTGGTCCAGCACCACCGCCATCAGCCGCCCGTCCGGCCCCTGCTCGTCATAGAGCGGTGGGATGTCCATCGCCCGCAGGATCAGCTCGCGCAGAAGCGGCGGGACGGCAACTACGCGGCAATCCGGCGGCAGGCGCGATGCCGCCGCCCCACTCAGATAGAGCGTCCGCATCTCGACAGCACCGGTCATGCGGATGGAATGGGCGATCCCGCCCGGCATCCACAGCGCGCGCTGCGGCGGAATCACCCAGAGACCGCCGCCCGCCGCTGGCACGGAGACGGTCATCACCCCGCGCGCCGCATAGATCAGCTGCGCGCGCCGGTGCACATGCGGCGGGATGGTGTGCCCGTCGGGAAAATCGATGGCCAGTGGCACCACCGGGCGCGGCACATCCTCCAGCCCTTTCACTTCCAGGCTGGGGCGATAGGTTTGACTGGTTTGCGATATCTCTTGGCTAACCATCGCAAGATGGTCGCACCGGCGCGGCCTAGAGTCGAGGAGAGATGAGTATGGATAGGAACGCGTTGTCAGTTTCTTAATCCAACCGTCATTCCCGGGCTTGTCCCGGGAATCCAGGCTTCAGCTTGCTTCGGCATCGCCCGTGCGGGCTGGACCCTGGATTCCCGCAACAAGTGCGGGGGTGACGGATGGAGAGAATCGCTGCGTGGCAGCGAACCCGCTCCATACGGCACTGAAAGGCGAACGAGGACACCCATGAGCGTGCATCGCGACCGGACCGGCTTCCTGTTCCTGAATGTCGGCCATTTCTACGACCATCTGTTCATGTTGCTGTTCCCGACGGCGGTGCTTGCGATGGCGGCCGACCCGGTGTTCGGCGGCTCCTACGCCGATGTCTTGTCACTGTCCGTGTTCGGCTTCGTCGCCTTCGGCGCGGCCTCGATCCCCGCCGGCTGGCTGGGCGACCGCTGGAGCAAGACCGGCATGATGTCGGTGTTTTTCATCGGCATCGGCATGGCCTCGATCCTGACCGGCTTCGCCCGCTCGCCGCTGGAACTGGCGGCCGGGCTGACGCTGATCGGCCTGTTCGCCGCGATCTATCACCCGGTCGGCATCGCCATGGTGGCCGCCGACGCGGAGAAGCTGGGCAAGGCGCTGGGCATCAACGGCGTGTGGGGCAATCTGGGCGTCGCCGCCGCCGGTATCACAGCGGGCGCGCTGGCCGACCAGTGGGGCTGGCGCGCGGTGTTCATCCTGCCGGGCCTGGTCTCCATCGCCACCGGCATCGCCTATATGGTCTTCGCCCGCCGGCAGGCCGCGAAGGGTGCGGCGAAGAAGCCGGCGCGCGTGCATATCGCGCTGACAGCCTCGCAGATGAAGCTGCTGTTCGGCGTGGTGATCGTGGCCACCCTGTGCGGCGGCATCATCTTCCACGCCACCACGGTCGGCCTGCCGAAGCTGATCGCCGAGCGCACCGCCAGCTTTGCCGGCACCACCACGCAGATCGGCGCGCTGGTCACCGCGATCTATGTCATCGCGGCCTGCGCGCAGATCGTCGTCGGCCATCTGATCGACCGCTACCCGCTGAAGCTGATCTATGTCGGCGTCATCATCCTGCAGGTGCCGCTGTTCCTCATCGCCGCCAATGCGGAGGGCGCGCTGATGGTCGCGGCCGCCATCGGCATGATGCTGCTGGTGTTCGGCGCGATCCCGATCAACGACGCCATCGTCGCGCGCTATGGCGCGGCAGAGTGGCGCTCGCGCATGTATGCGGCGAAATATGTGCTGTCACTGGGCGTCAGCGCCGCCGCCGTGCCGATGATCGCCGGGCTGCACCAGGGCGGTGGCGGATTCGCCACGCTGATGCTGGTGCTGGCCGTGCTGGCGGCGATCATCACGCTGGCCGCAGCCCTGATGCCAACCGGCGCGTCGGAGAAGAAGATGCCTGCCCCGGCAGCGGCCGAGTAGGCTTGGGCGAATAGCTCAGCCCCGCAAGCCGTCCAGCGCGGCGCGGTAGCGCGCTGCCAGCGCGTCGCGGGCGCGGTGCCGGCCGCCCTCCACCAGAATCTCGCCGCCGACGATGACCCTGTCGATGGCCGACTTGCCGGCAACGAAGATATAGGAATCCAGCCAGCGGTCGCCGCGCGCCAGCGCGATATCGGGATGATTGGCATCCAGCACCACGATATCGGCGCGGTGGCCGGCCGCCAGCGCGCCGATCCGGCGGCCCAGCGCCTGCGCCCCGCCATCCAGCGCCGCATCGTAAAGGGCGCGGCCGGTGGAGGCGCCTTCCTGTCCGCGCACCATCAGATTGCGTCCCCGGTCGCGCAGGCGCTGGCTGTATTCCAGCATCTTCAGTTCTCCGGGGGCATCCAGTTCGATATTGGAATCGCTGCCGATGCCGTAACGCCCGCCCTGCGCCAGGTAATTCACCCCGTCAAAGATGCCGTCTCCCAGATTGGCCTCGGTCAGCGGACACAGGCCGGCGACCGCGCCGGATGCGGCCATTGCGGTGGTTTCCGCCGGCAGCAGGTGCGTCGCATGCACCAGGCACCAGCGCCCGTCCACCTGCTGGTTCTCCAGCAGCCATTCGACCGGCCGGCGGCCCGACCAGGCGAGGCAGGACTCGACCTCCTGCATCTGCTCGGCGATGTGGATATGGACCGGCCCGTCCGGGACCATCCCGGCCAGTGCGGTGATCTCCTCCGGCGTTGCCGCGCGCAGGCTGTGCGGCGCGAGGCCCAGCCGCGCATCCGGCAGGGCGGTAAGTGCCTTCCCGGCGCCTTCCAGCAGCCGCGCAAAGCCATCGAGATCGTTCACGAAGCGGCGCTGTCCCTCGGTCGGCGGCAACCCGCCAAAGCCGCCATGGGCATAGAACACCGGCAGCAGGGTCAGGCCAATGCCGCTGGCCTGCGCCGCCGCCGCGATGCGGGCCGACAGTTCCGCCCGGTCGGCATAGGGCTGCCCGTCCGGACCGTGATGCAGATAGTGGAATTCGGCCAGCGCGGTAAAGCCGCCCTCCACCATCTGCATCATCGCATAGGCGCTGATCGCCTCCACGCTTTCGGGCGTCAGCCGATCCAGGAAGCGGTACATGACCTGCCGCCAGGTCCAGAAGGAATCGGAGGCCGGTCCGCGCGTCTCGGCCAGCCCTGCCATGCCACGCTGGAAGGCGTGGCTGTGCAGGTCCGGCATGCCGGGCAGGGCAATGCCGGCGATGCGCTCGCCATCGCCCGTGGCATCCGGCTCGATCTTCTCGATCCAGCCATCGGCAATCGTGAGGGCGACCCGGTCGGCCCAGCCATCGGGCAGCAGGGCATGGTCGAAAATCAGCCGGCGCATCGTGCCTACTCCATAATTCGCGCGCATCATTCCTCGGCTGCGAAAATTATGTCTAGACATAATCCGCAGGCGGGGCTTCATCTTCGCACAATCGACCTCCGGCCTTCCAAGGCGCCCTCATGCCCGCGACCAACAGAGATTACCGATGACCAACTGGCTGACCATCCGCCGGGGCGATGCGCCCCTCGTGCTGAGCTTCCCGCATACCGGCACGGATATTCCGGCGGCGTTCGAGAACCGGCTGGTCTCGCCCTGGCTGGCGCGCAAGGATGCCGACTGGTGGATCGAGAAGCTGTACGACTTCGCCGCCGATATGGGCGCCACCCTGGTGCGCACCGGTATCTCGCGCACCATCATCGATGTGAATCGCGATCCGTCCGGCGTGTCGCTCTACCCCGGCCAGGCGACCACCGGCCTGTGCCCGCTCACCAGCTTCGATGGCGAGCCGCTGTACAAGGACGGCGAGGAGCCGGACGAGGCGGAGATCGCGGCGCGCCGTACGACCTATTTCCAGCCCTATCACGATGCGCTGGCGGCGGAGATCGCGCGGCTGCGGGAAAGCCATCCGGCCGTGGTGCTGTATGACTGCCACTCCATCCGCTCGGTCATTCCGCGCCTGTTCGAGGACACGCTGCCGGTGTTCAACATCGGCACCAATTCCGGCGCCTCCTGCGCCCCGGAACTGGCCGAGGCGGTGCACGCGCAGTGCGCGCAAAGTGATTTCCCCGCCGTGCTGAACGGCCGCTTCAAGGGCGGCTATATCACCCGCCACTATGGCAAGCCGGCGGACGGCGTGCATGCCGTGCAGATGGAACTGGGCTGCCGTGGCTATATGCAGGAGCCCCTTGGGCCGGTCAACGAGGATAACTGGCCGACACCCTATGACCCCGCCTATGCCGCGCCGATCCGCACGGTGCTGACCGCGATCATGGAAGAGTGCCTGGATTTCGCCAACGCCGAGAAGAAGAAGGCCGCACGATGAGCAAGAGTTACGATGTCGCTGTGATTGGCGGTGGCGCCATCGGCACTGCCGTTGCCTTCCACCTGACCCGCCTGGGGGCGGGCCGTGTCGCGCTTTTCGAGCGTCAGCAGATCGCCAACGGCACCACGGCGCAGTCCAGCGGCCTGCTGCGCGCGCATTATTCCGTACCGGCCAATATGGCGCTGGCCAAGGCCTCGCTGGAAATGTTCGAGGGCTTCGGCGAGATGATCGGCGATGAGGAGGCCTCCGCCGGCTTCATCCGCTGCGGCTATATTATCGTGGCGCCCGAGGGGGAGTCGTCGCAGGCGGTGCGCGGCGCCATCGCGCATCAGGCCGGCATCGGTATCGAGGCGCGGCTGATCGACAGGGCCGAGGCGCTGGAACTGCATCCCTGGCTGAACCTGGACGACATCGACGCCATCGGCTATGAGCCGGGCGCGGGCTTTGCCGACCCCTACCTGACGGCCAGCTGGTTCGCCCGCGCCGCCAAGCGCGCCGGGGCCGATATCCGCCAGGGTGTCTCGGTCGAGGGGCTGCTGATGGACGGCAACCGGGTCACAGGGCTGAAGACCTCCGAGGGCGATGTGCAGGCCGGCGCTGTGGTGGCGGCGATGAATGTGTGGAGCCATGACCTCACGCGCTGGACTGGCGTCACACTGCCGATGAGCATCACACGGCATGACGTGCTGGCCTTCGAGGTGGATGAGCCCTATACGCCGCGCTTCCCGATCCTGAAGGATCTGGCCTCGCCCAGCCTGCTCTATACCCGCTCCACCTCCGGCAGCCAGATTCTGGTCGGCACAGGCGACGAAGGCGTGGAGACCGACTCGACGGAAACCGTGGATGCCGATATCCCGCTGGACTGGATCGTCGAGCAGGGCGAGGCGCTGGCCCACCGCATGCCGAAATTCGAGGAGGCGCGGTTCGTGACCTCCTGGTCGGGCCTCTATGACACCACGCCGGACTGGAACCCGGTGCTGGGGCCGCTGCCCGGCATCGAGGGGCTGAACGTCGCCTTCGGCTTGTCCGGCCATGGCTTCAAGCTGTCGCCGATGATCGGCCGGCTGCTGGCGCAGGCGGCGCTCGGCCTGCCCACCGACCAGCCGCTGGAGCCCTATCGCTTCAGCCGCTTCGCCGAGGGCCAGCCGCTGCGCGGCACCTATGGCGCGGGGGCCGTGTCCTAAGCTGACGAAAGACGCCGCGCCGCCAGCCAGTTGCCGCCCAGCGCCAGGGCGGCGATAGCGGCGCCGACCAGGATGCCGCGCAGATCGTTGAAGATCAGCAGCAGCCCGGCAACGCTGAGCGCCAGCTTCGTCCAGCCCGACACGGCGGCGCGGAAATGGCCGATATAGGCGACCGACAGGCACAGCACAGACAAGAGGCCGCTCAGCATCGCCTGAGCGAATTCCAGCCAGGTGAAATCCACCAGCAGCATGCTGGGCGCATAGACGAACATGAAGGGCACCAGCGCCTTGCCCATCGACAGCCGGAAGGCGGTGGTGCCGGTGCGCATCGGCTCCGACCCGGCAATGCCGGCCCCGGCATAGGCGGCCAGCGCCACCGGCGGCGTCACATCGGCCAGAACCCCATAATAGAACACGAAGAAATGCGTCACCAGCAGCGGCACGCCCAGATCGTGCAGCGCCGGCGCAGCGATGGACGCCAGAATGATATAGGTCGGCGTCGTCGGGATACCGGCGCCCATCAGGATGCAGGCGATGGCGATGAACACCAGCGCGAAGAACAGCGTCACGCCCTGCTGGCCGATCCAGCCGGTAAAGTCGAAGGCCAGCACCGTCTCCGCCGCCGAGGAGGCAAGCTGCAGCACGGCGCCGGAGAATTTGAAGCCGATGCCCGACAGGGTGGCGATGCCGAGGATGAAGCCGACGCAGGCACAAGCGGCACCGATGCCCAGCGCATATTTCGCCCCCAGCTCGAACCCCTCGATGAGCTGGCGCGGCTTCAGCGCGGAGGACGGGTCCAGCGACTTGAAGCCCAGCGGCCGCAGGATCAGCGGCAGGTAGCCG
Source organism: Oceanibaculum indicum P24 (assembly GCF_000299935.1). NCBI lineage: Bacteria > Pseudomonadati > Pseudomonadota > Alphaproteobacteria > Rhodospirillales > Oceanibaculaceae > Oceanibaculum > Oceanibaculum indicum. Next base: position 204,789 of record NZ_AMRL01000001.1, read on the forward strand.
CACAGGATGGTCAGGATGATGCCCCAGAAGGCCGCCAGGAACGGCGTGTACTGCATCAGCAGCAGCGTCACCATCGCCAGCAGCGGGATCAGCAGATGCCAGGACCGGGCCATCACCTCCAGGAAGATCGGGATGTGGCGGCGGTCCATGCCGGACAGGCCGAGGCGCTTGGCCTCCAGATGCACCATCAGCAGCATGGCGAAATAGTGGAAGATCGCCGGGAAGATCGCGATCAGGATCAGGTGGTTGTAGGGCACGCCCAGCATCTCGGCCATGACGAAGGCCGACGCCCCCATGATCGGCGGCGTGATCTGCCCGCCGCACGAGGCCGAGGCCTCTACCCCGCCCGCAAAACGCGGCGAGAAGCCGCTGCGCTTCATCAACGGGATGGTCAGCGCGCCGGTCGTCACCGTGTTGGCGATGGAGGAGCCGGAGATCATGCCGAACAGGCCGGAGGAAACCACCGAGACCTTGGCGGCACCACCGGAATAACGCCCGGCGACGATGGTGGCGAGGTTCATGAAGAGCTGGCCGAGGCCGGTCAGCTGCATCAGCACGCCGAACAGCACGAAGTGGAACACATAGGTTGCCACAACGCCGACCGCGATGCCGTAGATACCCTCGGTGCCGATATAGATGTGGTTGACGATGCGCAGGATGCTGTAGCCCCGATGCCCCAGCACGCCCGGCAGATACGGCCCCAGCATGCCGTAGAGCAGGCAGGCGACGCCGATGATCGGCAGCGACAGCCCCATGGTGCGGCGCGTCGCCTCCACCACCATGATGATGGCCAGAACGCCCATCATGTAGTCCTGGCCGATCGGATCGCCGACCCGGTTGATGAAGATATCCTCGAAGAAGACGACGAAATACAGCGACACCGAGGCGGCGACGGCGGCCATGATCCAGTCGCGCCAGGCAATGCGGTTGCGCTCCGTCCCCAGGAACTTGAAGGGCAGCGTCAGGAAGGACACGCCGGCGATCAGCAGCACGAAGATCCACGTCCCCTCGCCCTCGCCACGGCCTTCCAGCGCTCGCGCCATGTCGTAGGCAAGGTAGAGGTAGAAGGCGACGAACCCCAGGCTGACCGGCCATTCCACCGCCGGGCGGGCGCGCCGCTGCTCCGGGAACACCAGATAGATCAGCGCCAGCACGAAGGCGAGATGGATGGACCGGTGGGCAATCTCGTTCAGCAGGCCGAAGCCCGCCGTGTAGACATGGAACAGCGACAGCAGCACGCCCATCACAGTGACGATGATGGCCGCCCCGCCAATCAGCTGACGGAAATTCGATTCCGGATCGTACTCCTCGACCAGCCGGTCGATCTGGTCTTTTGACAGCGCCTCTTCCGGCTGCGCGTGCGTCTCGCGATCCGTCACCTTAATCCCCCCTCGTCAAAACCTTATCCGCAGGGCAGCGGCACCAGTTCCAGCCGGCGCGCACCCCACTGCGTCAGATCCAGGCTTTCCGCCCCGTCCAGCCGGTTGCCATAGGGCGCACTGACCCGGACATAGAGCGGTCCCATCGCGCGGTGCATATGCAACACGAAGCGCCCGTCGCGCAACTCCAACCTTTCGCCCGGCCGGTCGGCGCCATAGGGCAGGCCGAAACCATGCTGGTCGAATTCCTCCGCGGTCTGGACGATGTGCCCGTCTTCCAACCGGTAGCGGCTGACCACCGGGGTCAGCGCGACGGAATGGATGTAGCGCAGGGCGAAGCCGCCATCGGGGCCGGCCGTCATCTCCGCCAGCTTCGTGCCGTCCGGATGGCCCTGGATGCCGATGCGCGGCACGCAGGCACTCCCGTCCGGCGTTCCGGCACAACCGGCAAGCACAAGCAGAAACAGGGCGACCGAAGCCGCCCTGCCTGTGGTAACGGGCCGGCTTATTTCAGTACGCCCTTTTCGCGGTAGAACTTCTCCGCGCCCGGATGCAGCGGGATGGAAACCGACTGCAGCGCCGTCGCCAGGGTGATGTTCTTGCCTTGGGTGTGCACCTTGGCAAGCGTCTCGGTGTTCTCGTAGGCGGCCTTCACCACGGCGTAGGCGACCTCGTCCGACACATCGGCATGGCTGGCCCAGATCGCCATCACCGCCAGCGTCTCGACCGCCGCGGTCTGGCCCTTGTAGGTGTCCGCCGCCAGGGTGACGGAGGCGTAGTAGGGCTGCTTCTTCTTCAGCGCCTCGACCTCCGGGCCGGCCAGCGGCACGACGCTGATCGGGTGGCCATTGGCGAGATCCAGCACCGAGGAGGTCGGCGTGCCGGCAGTGATCAGGCTGGCGACGAGGTTGCCGTCCTTGATCTTGTCCACCGACTGCGCGAAGGAGGAGAAATCTTCCTTCACATCCTCGCGCTTCATGCCGTGCACTTCCAGCAGGTCGCCCAGCAGCTGCCACTGGCCAGAGCCCGGCGAGCCGGAGGACACCGACTTGCCCTTCAGGTCAGCGAACTTCTTCACGCCGGAATCGGCGCGCACGATGAGCTGCACGGTTTCCGGATAGAGCGCACCCAGCGCCCGGATGTTCTTCACCGCGCCGTCCTTGAACTGGTTCTCGCCCTTGTAGGCGGCGTCCAGAATGTCGGCGGCGATGAAGGCGCTCTCGATCTCGCCACGGCCCAGCAGCTTGGCGTTGGCGACCGAGGCATTGCCGGTCTCGGCGGTCGCGGCCAGCTTCTTGCCATCGATGACGGTATTGTTCGACAGCACCTGGGCCAGCATGCCGCCCAGCGGGTAATAGGTGCCGCCGGTGCCGCCGGTCGCGATGCCGAAGAAGACGCGCTGCTGCGCGTCGGCCTGGCTGGAAAGTGCGAGGCCGGCGGCGAGGGCCAGCGATGCGAATTTCAGTTTCATGGAAACATCCCCTGTTCAAGACTAAGGACACGGCAAGCGCCCTGAGCAGCGCTGCACACCGTCCTGGCGCGATCCTAGCCGCTCGCCTTTCAGGACGCCAGCGGCGAAGCGCAGGTCGCGGCGCTGCCGGCAAGTGCGGCACGTCGTCGCTGCACGGTTTCGCGCCATTCGCCGTCATCAAACGACTAAACATTAGCCAATTCCGCCTGCCGCTCCGCCGCCCCGGACAATTAGTTGCTATTGAAACTATTGGCGTTACGGCTTTTGGCATGAGGCTTGCGGTGACTCATATTCGGCTATGCCGGGGCAAGCGCCGGACAGGCACGGGACGGACAGGGCGTCCCCACCCTGCCGGGTAAAGCAGCGCCCTGGCGTGCGGCCGACCGCAACAACCATGGCAAACGCTAGGGGTCGCAACATGTTTGGGAAATTCAAGGACACAGCCTTCGTCGCGGCGGCAGCCGTCGCTCTCGTCTCGACTGCCAGCCTTCCTTCCGCGGCTAATGCCGCCGACGTGCTGCGCATCGGCGCGCCGCTGGCGCTGACCGGCGGCCTGGCCGACGAGGGAAAGAAGCAGGAAGGCGTCTGGCAGCTCTGGCTGGACAAGGTGAATGCCAATGGCGGCATCAAGGTCGGCGGCAAGACCATGAAGGTCGAGTTGGTGAAGTACGACTACCAGACCGACGGCAAGCGCGCCGGCCAGCTGGCCGAGAAGCTGGTGACCGACGACAAGGTGGACGTGCTGATGGCGCCGTTCGGCTCCGGCCATACCAAGATCGTCGCCGCCGTCGCGGAACGCTATCAGGTGCCGCTGCTGGCCTGCGTCGCCTCCTCCGAATCGGTCTATGACCAGGGCTTCAAGTACCTGTTCGGCACGCTGGCGCCGAATGGCGGCATGACCGATGCGATGGCCGTGATGTTCAAGGAGAAGATGCCCTCCACCGCGAAGATCGCCGTCTATGGCCGCGACGACGTGTTCCCGAAATCGATGGCGACCGCTATGGCGAAGTCCGCCGAGTCCGCCGGGCTGAAGGTCGTCTATAACGAGCTGTATGCCGTCGGCACCATGGATCATTCCGCCGCCCTGTCGGCGATCAAAGCCGCCTCGCCGGACTGGATCTACATGACCGGCTATACCCAGGACCTGATCCTGGGCCGCAAGCAGATGAAGGATCTGGGCATCGAGGCGCCGATCATCACCATGGTCACCGGCCCGGCCTATCGTGAGTTCACCGAAGGCCTGGGCGATCTGGCCGATGGCGTCACCAGCTCGACCTGGTGGCACCATGCCACCGCCTATACCGGCGCCACCGGCGTCTGGGACACCACGGCGGGTTTCTACAAGGACTTCACCGCCGCCTTCAAGACCGACCCGGACTATGTCCACGCTTCCTGCGCGGCGGCCGCCGATGTGCTGGTGAATGCGGTGCAGAAGGCCGGCTCCACCGATAAGACGAAGGTGCGCGACGCGCTGGCCGCGACCGACATGCTGACCTTCTACGGCCCGATCAAGTTCGGCGCCAACGGCATGAACCAGGGCCGCGAGATGCCGGTGATCCAGGTGCAGGGCAAGGACATCAAGGTCCTGTACCCGGCCGGCATCGCCAATGCCGACATGATCGCGGTGAAGTAAGCGATCTACCGACCTGACCGGGGGAGGCTCCCTCCCCCGGTTCCCTCCTTGTCCGTCCGGCACCGCAAAAGGGAACCCGGCCGTGGATTTCATGCAAATACTCGTCAACGGCATCGTGCTGGGGGCGCTCTACGCCTGCATCGCTGTCGGTTTCTCGCTGGTCTGGGGCGTGCTGAATGTCATCAACATGCTGCACGGCTCCTTCATCATTCTGGGCGGCTATCTCACCTTCTTCGCCTGGTTCCACCTGAAGATCGACCCGGTGCTGGCGCTGCCCGTCGTCGCCCTCATCCTCTATGGCGTGGGCTTCGCGCTGCAGTACCTGTTCATCAACAAGGTGGTGACGGCGCCGGTGCTGACGACGCTGACGCTGACCTTCGGCCTCGACATGATCCTCTATAACCTGATGACGGTGTTCTTCACCGCCACGCCGCGCCGCGTGACACTGGATCTGGGCAGCGCCGAGGTGCTGGGCGTGGTCATGCCGATGGACCGGCTGCTGGGCATGGCGCTGGCCTTCGTGCTGACCGGCATCCTGTATCTCGTCATGCGCGGCTCGCGCATCGGCCGCGCCATCGTCGCCGTGCGCATGGACCGCCAGGCCGCCGCCCTGATGGGCATCCAGGTGAACCGCATCTACGCCATCACCTTCGGCATCGGCGCGCTGATGGCCGGCGCCGCCGGCGCGGTCTTCGCCATGGTGTTCCCGGTGACAACGAACCTGACCGGCGCCTTCCTCGGCAAGGCCTTCGTGATCTGCGTCATTGGCGGGCTCGGCAGCGTGCCCGGCGCGCTGGTCGGCGGCATCGCGCTCGGCATCATCGAGAGCTTCGCCGGCTATCTGATCGGCCCGCAGCACGCCATTACGCTGGGCTTCGTGATCATGCTGGTGCTGCTGATCGTCCGCCCGACCGGCCTGGTCGGCGTGAAGGGGTACGAATGATGACCGGCTCTCGCATGCGCTACGCTCTGCTGGCGGCCTGGATCGTGCTGCTGGCGGCCACCCCGCTGTTCGCCGACAATTACACCGTGCGCATCGCCATCACGGTGGCGATGTATTCTGCGATGGCGCTGTCCTGGAACTTCATCGGCGGCTTTGCCGGCTATCCCTCCTTCTCCACCGCCGCCTTCTTCGGGCTGGGCTGCTATGTCGGCGCGCTGGCGCAGCGCAACGGCGTGCCGCTGGTGCTGGCCTGGACGCTGGCGACGATCTTCGTCACCGCCTTCGCGGTGGCGCTGGGCGCGATCATCCTGCGCCTGAAGGGCCATTACTTCGCCATCGGCTCGATCGCCGTGGTCGAGGTGGTGCGCCTCGTCATCTCCTCCTGGGGCAGCCTGACCGGCGGCGGCGACGGGCTGAACGTGCCGCTGCTCTCCGGCGGGCCGGACCGGGTGGCGGCCACCGTGCTGTATGTCATGCTGGCGGTCATGCTGGCCGCCTTCGTGGCGACCGTGCTGGTGGACCGCGCGCGGCTGGGCTTCGGGCTGCGCTGCATCAACCAGAATGAGGATGCTGCCGACATGGTGGGCATCGACACCACGCGCTACAAGATCATGGGCTATGCGCTGTCTGCCCTGTTCTGCGGCACGGTGGGGGCGATCTACGCCTCTTGGGTCGGCTATATCGACCCGACCGACAGCTTCTCCATCCTGCTCACCGTGAAGGTGCCGGTGATGGTGCTGCTGGGCGGAGCTGGCACGGTGTTCGGTCCTGTCGTCGGGGCCGGCCTGTTCGTGCTGCTGGAGGAGTTCTTCTGGGCGAACTTCCTGGAATGGAACCGCGCCATCCTGGGCGGCATCATCGTGTTCCTGATCTTCTTCCTGCCGGGCGGCTTCCTGAAGCTGGACTACCGCAAGCTGCTGCGCCGCATCGGCATCCCGGCCAAGCAGGGAGGCGCGGCATGACCGAGATCCTGCGTCTTGAGAATGTCTCCAAGGCCTTTGGCGGCATCCATGCCGTGAACGATGTCTCGTTCACCTTGCAGGAAGGGGAGATCGTCGGGCTGATCGGCCCGAACGGTGCCGGCAAGACGACGCTGGTGAACCTGATCACCGGGGTGCATCCGCTGACCTCCGGCAAGGTGGTGTTCGCCGGCACCGATGTCAGCCGGCAGAAGCCGTTCCAGGCGGCCCGGCGCGGCCTCGCCCGCACCTTCCAGATCGTCCAGCCCTTCCCGGAGATGAGCGTTCTGGAGAATGTCGCCGCCGGGTCGCTGTTCGGCGGCGGGCGCGGCGGCATGGCGGAGGCGATGCAGGCCGCCCGCGACGAGCTGGAATTCGTCGGGTTGGGCCATGTCGCGGAGCAGCCGGCGGCTCTCTTGAGCCTGCCCAACCGCAAGCGGCTGGAACTGGCCAAGAGCCTGGCCATGAAACCCAAGGTGCTGCTGCTGGACGAGGTGAATGCCGGGCTGAACGCGGCGGAGATCGACGGCGCGCTGGAGCTGATCCGCAAGATCGCCGCGCGCGGCATCACCATCATCCTGATCGAGCATCTGATGAAGGTCGTGCTGTCGATCTCCCAGCGCATCCTGGTGCTGCATCATGGCGAGCTGATCGCGCAGGGCGATCCGCAGGCTGTCGTCAATGATCCGCGTGTGGTGGAGGCCTATCTGGGCGCCAAGTTCGCCGCGCGCTTTGCAACGCCAATCGCCGAAGGGGCAAGCAATGGCTGACGCCTTCCTGACCATCGACAAGCTGCAGTCCGGCTATGGCGACGTGCAGGTGCTGTGGGACATCTCGGTCGCTGTCGAACGCGGCGGCATCACCTGCATCGTGGGCTCCAACGGCGCCGGCAAGACCACCCTGCTGCGCACCATCTCGGGCCTGCTGAAGCCGCGCGGCGGCAGCATCAAGCTGGACGGGGAGGAGATCGGCGGCCTCGCCCCCGACGGCATCCTGACGCGCGGCGTTGCCCATGTGCCGGAGGGCAGGCGCCTGTTCAAGGGGCTGACCGTGCAGGACAATCTTCTGCTCGGCGCCTATCTGCGGCGCGACCGGCCGGAGATCGAGTCGGACCTAAACTTCGTCTATGACATGTTCCCGATCCTGAAGGAGCGCCGCAAGCAGGACGCCACCACCCTGTCCGGTGGTGAGCAGCAGATGTGCGCCATCGGCCGGGGATTGCTGTCGCGCCCGAAGCTGCTGATGATCGACGAGCTGTCGCTCGGCCTCGCCCCCCGGCTGGTCGAGAAGCTGGGCGAGGCGCTGATCGAGATCAACCGCACCGGCCTCACCATCCTGCTGGTCGAGCAGGACGTGCTGACCGCCTTCGAGATCGCCCGCCACGCCTTCGTCATCGAAACCGGCCGGGTCTCGATGGCCGGCACCACGGCGGAGCTGGGCGAGAACCCGAAGATCCGCGAAGCCTATATGGGCATGTGAGGCACCTGCCCTTTTCCTGGGCGGCCGCTGCCGAATTTCGCGGCGGCCAGCCTGCTCCAGATGCTCTGGAAATAAGGTCATAGCGCATATAACTGTTGTAATTACTACATCTTCTCTAATTGAATAATTTGGCATGCATATTGCTGATTTCTCCCTACCGCGATCCCGCGGCCACTCTGGAGAAAGGCACGCACGATGCACGCACGCGCAGCACACCCGATCCGCAGGGGCGCCGCCCTCTTCCGCACTCTTGCCCTGACTGGCGCCCTGACCGTTGCGCTTGCCAGTGCTGCCGTGGCCGCGGACACCATCCGCATCGGCTCGCCGCTGGCGCTGACCGGGGCGCTGGCCGCCGAGGGCAGCAAGCAGAAGCTGGCCTACGATCTGTGGCTGGAGCGCGTGAACGCCGCCGGCGGCATCCAGGTTGGCGGCAAGAAGATGCCGGTCGAACTCGTGACCTATGACTACCAGACCGACGGCAAGCGCGCCGGGCAGCTCGCCGAGAAGCTGATCACCGATGACAAGGTGGACTTCCTGACGGCACCCTTCGGGTCGGGCCACACCAAGATCACCGCCGCCGTCGCCGAACGCTATGGCGTGCCGATCATCGCGGTCGCCTCGTCCGAGCCGGTGCACGACCAGGGTTTCAAATACCTGTTCGGCACGCTGGCCCCGTCCAGCGGGCTGATCGACGGCATGCTGTCGCTGTTCAAACAGACCAAGCCGGACCTGAAGAGCATCGCCATCCTGGGCCGCGATGACGTGTTCCCGAAGATCATGGCCAGCCTGATGGCCAAGGGGGCGGAGAAGGCCGGGTTGAAAGTCGCCTATAACGAGCTGTATCCCGTCGGCACCATGGACCATGCCACGGCGCTGACCAGCATGAAGTCGGCCGCGCCCGACTGGATCTACGTTACTGGCTACACCGCCGATCTGATCCTGGTAACCAAGCAGATGAACGATCTGGGCGTGAAGGCGCCGATCGTGACCATGATCACCGGCCCCGCCTACAAGGAATATGCCGAGACGCTGGGCCCGCTGGCGGAGAATGTGACCAGTGCCTCCTGGTGGCACTATTCCGCCGTCTATGAGGGCGATGATATGTTCGGTTCGACCAAGGCCTTCTACGACGCCGTGGTCAAGGCCTCCGGGCAGGAGCCCGACTATGTCCATGCCTCCTCCGCCGCCGCGCTGATCGTGCTGCAGAAAGCCATCGAGAAGGCCGGCACGCTGGACCGCGAGGCCGTTCGCAAGGCGCTCAGCGAGATCGACATCAAGACCTTCTACGGGCCGATCAAGTTCCGCGCCGATGGGCTGAACGATAACCGCAACCTGCCGATCATCCAGATCCAGGATGGCAAGCCGGTGGTTCTTGCCCCCGCCGACATCGCCTCAGCCAAGATGAAGCTGAACTGAGCGCCGGAAAGGAAACGATCATGTCCGGCAAACTGACCGAAGCCGAAGTTGAGCATTTCAACACCCAGGGCTATTTCGTGAAGAAGCGCGCCATCTCCGCGGCCCACGCTGCGGACTGCCGTGCGCGCATCGAGGCCTTTGAGGAAGCGCTCGGCGAGGACTGCAATGTCCGCATGAAGATCAAGGCGCATCTGGTATCGCCCTGGATGACCGATCTCGCACGCCACCCGCTGATCCTGGATGCAGTGGAATCCCTGCTGGGGCCGGACATATTGCTGTTCGGCTCCTCCATGTTCGCCAAGGCGGCGAAGAGCAGCAAGTTCGTGTCCTGGCATCAGGATTCCGCCTATTACGGGCTGGAACCGAACGATTCGGTAACGGTCTGGCTGGCCTTCACGCCCAGCAACAAGGCGAATGGCTGCCTGCGCGTGCTGCCCGGCTCCCATCTCGGCCCCCAGTATGAGCATGAAGAGACCTACGATCCGCAGAACCTGCTTGCGCGCGGCCAGACCATCCACGGGCTGGACGACGACAAGGCTGCCTATCTGGAGCTGGAGCCCGGCGAATTCTCCATCCACCATGTGCGCACCGCCCATGGCAGCCTGGGCAATTTCACCGGCGACCGCCGGATCGGGCTCGCCTTCTTCTATATCGGCGCGCATGTCGCCTCGACCCTGGGCCGGCGCACGGCGCTGAAGGTGCGCGGCGAGGACCGCCATAATCACTGGGACGACGATCCGGTGCCGCGCATCGACCTCGATCCGCGCTCGCTGCAGTTCCTCACCGATATGTGGAGCCGCTATCAGAGCAAGGACATCCAGCAGGCCGCCAAGGCCGACCGGGTCTAGGCTAGGCCTACTCTGCCAGCGTGCCGGGGATGGGCGCCCAGCCGCCCTCCACCCGCTCGAACACCGGGGCGGAAAAGGCACTGTGCACCATGCCGGCAAGGGCCGGGTCGCGCTCGTTCAGACGGGCGCGCCAGGCCACGCCCTGCTTCATCGCCACAACAATCCCGGCAATCGTGCAGTCCAGCCGTTCCAGCAGCGACAGTACCGACAGCAGCGTGGTGCCGCTGGACACCGCATCATCCACCACAGCGACCCGCCGGCCCTTCAGGCGCGGCAGCATGTTGGGGTCGATGAAGACGGATTTGCGGCCGCCCGGGCTGGTGATGGAATGCACCGGCTCCGACAGCTCGTCGCGGTACCAGAATTTCCGCGAATAGCCGAGCGGCACGAAATTGGGATGACCCAGCAGCCGCGCCACGGTAGGTGCGAAGACCAGACCCAGCGTCGGCACGCCGATGACGAGGTCGGCCCCGATGGCGCGCGCCTTGTCCGCCATGTGGCCGGCCAGCACCTCGGTCACCGCGAAGCTGGCCTGATTGGCGATCAGTGAGGCAACGGCCCGGCCGCCATCCGGCAGCCGGCGCAGCGGCAGCACCAGGATGCGCCCATCCGGCAATAGCGCCGGATAGCCATAGCGGTAAGGCGCAACCACCTGCCCTGCCGGATCATCTGCTGGCAGGATTTCCTGCCAGAAACCGGTGGTCGGCTTGACGTAATCGTCCTGCTCGGGCGGGATGCTCATGATGGTTTTCCGGAAGAGGTGAAAAGTCGATGCAGGTGCCGGCAGGCTGGCAGGTTGCGGCGCGGCTGGAGGCGCTGGAGGACGGCGTGGCGAAGGATGTGCTGATCGCCCGGCAGCTCGTGCTGCTGCTGCGCGAGGGCGGCGAGGTGCTGGCGCTGCAAGGGTCCTGCCCGCACCAGTTCGCCCGGCTGGCGCAGGGGCAGATCGTCAAGGGCTGGATCGAATGCCCGCATCACCGCGCGCGCTTCCGCCTGAGCGACGGGGTCTGCGGGTCCGGCTGGAAATTGCCGCCGCTGAAGCGCTATGCGACGAAACTGCATGAGGGGGTGGTCCTGCTGCCCGATCCGCTGGTGCCGCTCAGCTAGCCTGTTGGCCCCTAACTTGCTGGCCAGGGTGCCACGCCGCGCCCGACCAGCCCCTCCGTCCCGCTGGCCCCGACCATGCCGAGCATGATGCCGAGGCAGGCGCGTGAGCGGGCGAGGTCCAGCCCCAGCTTCAGCCCCGGGAAAGGCAGCGCCGGATGCAGGCCGATGAAGGCATCATGCGCGGCCTCGGTGAAATAGGCATCGTCCACATGGCCCTTCAGCCCGGCGAGGTCAGGCGCGAAACGCAGGCAGGCGGCGCCGAAGCCGGCGGCATCGATCACCGCGCTGTCGCCGATGGCGGGCAGCGCCTCCGCACTTTCCTGCATCTTCGGGCCGATGGGGCGGTTTGCCGGCCGGATGATCCAGCGTTCCGGTTCCGAGGCCAGCTTGTAGCCATGGTCGATGCCGTTGCCGCCGCTGGCCACCACCATGCTGCTGCCCGGCACGCCGGCGCCCGCGCCGATCATCAGCGCAGTCGCCGCCATGATCACGTTCAGCACGAACTGGTTGGCCTTCACCAGATAGGCCGCACTCTCCGCCGACAAGGCCGGCCCGAAGAAGCCGCGTACCGTTTCCTGCGCGGCGCTGACCCTGCCATGCAGATCATCCCCGCCCTTCAGCCCGGCCGCCAGCACCGGCAGCAATGGAGTGGGCTTCAGATTTGCAGCCAGGTCGGCGCCGATGCCGCCGGTCAGGCCCCGCAACAGATCGAGGCCGGCGGCCCGCCCGGTACCGAAGCGCAGGCAGTCCGGCAGCGGCCCGTCATTCAGCGGCGACAGGCGCATTGCCTTCGGGTTCTTCGCATCGGTGACGGCAAGGCAGTACATGGACGGGCCGACGACAAAGGCCAGCGGCGTGACGAGGCCGATATCCTGCGCCGGGGCCAGGCTGACCGCGCCCGATTCCAGCGCCGCCTGTGCCTCCTGCGCCGTGTCCGCCCAACCTTCATGCTGGATCGCGGCCAGCACGCTGTTCAGGACCGGTGCCGGCAGCTTCCTGCCGGGTGTGAAGGGCGGGCCGGCATGGAACAGCGTCGCCGGCGGCAGGTCGGAGACCAGATCGCGCAAGGGGGCGATGCGGGACAGCACCGGTTCGACGGCCAGAAGCCTTGCATGGGATTCCTGGGTAGCTGGGGACGAACCGGTCACATCTGCCTCTCGGGTTGGGGTGGATCAGTCGGTGGCGGCGTCTCCGTCACCGGTGGGCTCGGTGGCGGAATCCTTGGCCTCAACCAGCCGCGTCATCAGATCGACAAGCTGCGCCTGCTCCGCCGGCGGCAGATCCTCCAGCGTGCGCTGATGCGCGCGTTCGGCCTTGTCGTCGATGCGGTCGAGAAGCGCCCTGCCCTCGTCGGTCAGGCCGGTCAGCCGCACGCGCCGGTCCTTGGTCGAGGTGCGGCGGCGGATCAGCCCGCGCTTGCGCAGCCGTTCCAGGATGTCGGCCATGTTGGTCTTATCGATGGCCACCGCCTTCGCCAACGTGGTCTGATCCACCGGGCCGGTCTGCGACAGAGCGGAGAGCACCGAATACATGATCGGGGTGATCTTCTCCTCGCCGCATTCCTGCAGGAACAGCGCGGTGTGAATCTGGTGCAGCCGGCGGATCAGGAATCCGGGGCGGCGCTGCAGCGCGCCACCGCGCCAGCCGGGCTGCTGAATATCGGTCGGGGTGGCGGACTCCTCCGTCCGCGCTGTCTTGGCGACAGTCATGTTGCTTCCTGCCCTATGGGTGATCGGGCCCACACCATCGGTCACGGATCAGCCCAGCCGCAAGAGGCGTTTCACCGCCGCGACCAAAAGCGCCAGCCCGTTCAGCGGCTTTGACTCCTCTGGCGCGGCCTGTCCGCTGGCGCGCGCGGCGATGTTGGCCGCCACCTCAGACAGGATGCGGTCGGCGATTTCCGCCACCAGCGCCGGCCTACCGAACTGCGCCAGCGGCCCTTTCAACCGGTAGCGCATGGAGAGCTTCAGGCGGGCGGCGGCTTCCCCCTCCGCTGTCAGCGCGAAACGCAGCACCCCGTCCAGGCTGGAGCGGCTGAGCCGGTCACGGCCGCTGCCGGCCACGGTGCCGGCCTGCGCCGCCGCGTCCAGCGTCACCTTTGCCGTGCCGGCGAAGCTGGCCCGCATCGGCCCCAGCGCGACCACACAGCGGCCGCGCACGATGCCGTCCTCCACAGCTCCATCCAGCGAAGCACCGGGAATGCAGGCGACCACGGCGGGAATATCGCTCATAACCGCCCAGACATTGCCGGCAGGGGCGTCCAGCGCGATCTCGCGTGACAATTCCACCCCATCGGCCAGCGCCGCCTCGTCCAGCGGTGGAAGATCGGCAGCAGCTTCATCGGACGGGGCCGTTGTCGGGGCGACCGCGCTACCCGTCGCAGTGCGGCGCTGGCGCGCCAAAGGCTGGAGCGCAGCCTGCGGCGGATCATTGGCCAGCACGTCGCGGATCGCCTCGACGATGCCGGCATAGCCGGTGCAGCGGCAGATATTCCCGGACAATTCCTGGCGGATGCGAGTCTCGTCGGCATTGGGCAGGCGGCGCACGATATCGTAGGCGGTGGCCAGCATGCCCGGCGTGCAATAGCCGCATTGCAGCGCGTGGTGCGCCGTGAAGGCTGCCCGCAGCCGCGCCATCAGCGGATCGGCCTCGAACCCTTCGATGCTGCGCACATCGGCGCCATCGCAGGATGTGGCGAAGGTAATGCAGGACCGCACCGGCCTTCCATCGACATAGAGCGTGCAGGCGCCGCACACGCCCTGCTCGCAGCCCAGATGGGTGCCGGTCAGCAGATGCTCTTCGCGCAGGAAATCGGCGAGATGGGTGCGCGGCTCCGCTGGTTTCGTGACCGTCTCGCCATTCAGCGTCAGGGTGATTTCTTGCAGGCTCATCTCACTTCTCGCCTTTCGCCTGGGCAAGCGCGCGGGTCAGCGCCGTGGCATGCAGCGTCAGTTCCGCTGGCGCGCGGTCCGGCAGTGCCTTGGCCAATGCTTCCATCGGACTCGTCCGCCCCTCGATCAGCGCCGCCGGATCGTCCAGCAACAATGGCTGGCGGCCCAGCGCGCCGACGGCGCAGCGCAGGCCCAGCCCGTCCTGGTCGATCAGTACGGCCGCACTGGCCTTGGCGAATTCCCCGACCTGGCGGCAGAATTTCCAGTAGCCCCACCGTGCCCCCTTCGACGGGCGCGGCAGGATGATCGCAGTCAGCAGCTCGTCGGGTTTCAGCGCGGTCGAGAACGGCCCGGTCAGGAAATCCGCCATCGGCATCTCGCGCGTTCCTGCCGGGCCAGCCAGACGAACGCTGGCGCCCAGCCCGGTCAGCACGATGGGCCAGTCGGCGGCGGGGTCGGCATGAGCGAGGCTGCCGCCGATGGTGCCGCGATTGCGCACCGCGCGGTGGGCGATATTCGCCGCCGCCGCGCGAAGCCAGCCGCCGCTCGGGTCCGGCACCTCGCCATCCTCGATCTCGGCATGAGTGATCGCCGCGCCCAGCACGACGGCTTCTGGCGTCTCCTCAACCGCGCGCAGCTCCGGCAGCAGGGCGATATCGGCCAGATGGCCCGGACGGGCGAGCCGCAGATTCAGCATCGGCCCCAGCGACTGGTTGCCGGCCATCGGCTTGGCGCCTTCCGCCAGCAGCGAGAGCGTGCCGGCGAGGTCGGCGGCGGACAGGTAGTCGAACCGGGCGGGCTTCATTCGGCGGCCATCTTCGGCTGCGCCTCGGCCAGCGCGCGCAGCACACGCTCCGGCGTCAGCGGAATTTCGTTCACGGCAGCACCCAGCGGGGCCAGCGCGTCATTCACGGCGTTCGCAATGGCCGCTGGCGGGCCGATGGCGCCGCTCTCGCCGATGCCCTTCTGGCCGAAGCGGCTGATCGGCGACGGGGTTTCCATATGCAGGATGCGAATCGGCGGGATGTCGGCCGCCACCGGCAAATGGTAATCCGCCAGGGTGGAGGCCAGCGGCTGGCCGGCCGCGTCGAACGGCATCTCTTCGAACAAGGCGGTGCCGATGCCCTGGACCGTGCCGCCATAGACCTGGCCGTCCACGATCATCGGGTTCAGCATGGTGCCGGCATCCTCGACGATCACATAATCCAGCAGCTGGATATGGCCGAGCGAAAGGTCGACGCTGACCACCACGGCGTGGCAGGCATAGGAGAAGGTGCCGGTGTCGCGCACCGTCTTGTAGCCCTCCGTCGCCTCCAGCCCGCGCGGATCGACATCGTCGGGCAGCAATTGCGGCTTGCGGTACCAGGTCGCCGCCACCTCCTCAATGGAAATCTGGCTTGACCCGGCGCGCGCGAATCCGTCCGCCAGCACCACCTCCTCCGGCTTTGCCTGCATCAGATGCGCGGCGATCTTGCGCATCCGCTCGCCCAGTGCGGCGCAGGCGGTGCCGGTGGCGCCGCCGGCCATGACGGCGCAGCGCGACCCCCAGGTACCGGTGGAATAGGGCGTGTAGGCGGTATCGCCATGCACCAGTTTCACCTTCGCCGGATCGACGCCGATCTCGTCAAAAGCGATCTGCGCCAGCGTGGTTTCCAGCCCCTGCCCGTGGCTGTGCACGCCGACGCGCAGCTCCAGCCCGCCATCGGGGGTGAGCCGCGCCGTCGCCTGCTCGAAGCCCGGCACCATCGGGATGCCCCAGCCGTGATAGACCGAGGTGCCGTGCGCGCCCTGCTCGCAGAACAGCGCGAAGCCGAGGCCGATGCGCGTGTTGCCGGCGGCCTCTGCCTGGCGCTTGCGCACGGCGGGAATGTCGATGGCCTCCACCGCGCGGCGCAGCGCTTCGGGATAGTCGCCGCTGTCGAAATATTTGTTGGTGATGTTGGTGAAGGGCATCTGGTCCGGCCGCACCAGATTGCGCCGCCGGATCTCCTCCTGGCTGATACCCAGTTCGCGGGCCAGCCCGTCCAGCGTCAGCTCCAGCGCGAAGCACACACCGGTGCGCGCCACGCCGCGGAACGGCAGGATCGGCGGCTTGTTGGTCGCCGCCGCCATGGTGGTGCAGCGGAAGCCGCGCATCTGGTAGGGGCCGGGCAGGATGCTGGGCACCTGCGCCGCCTCCAGGCAGGCCGAGAAGGGGTAGATCGAATAGGCGCCGGAATCGACGATGGCCTTGCAATCGACCGCCAGCAGCTCGCCATCGGCGGCGGCATAGCCGGTGATCTCGTAGGAATGTTCGCGGCAATTGGCATTGCCGGTCAGATGTTCGCGGCGGTCCTCCAGCCAGCGGATCGGCCGGTCCAGTTTCATCGCCAGATAGCCGGCGCACACCTCCTCCGCCAGCAGGATCCCCTTGTAGCCGAAGCCGCCACCGACATCGGGGGCGACGATGCGCACCTGCCCCTGATCGAGGCCCAGACATTCGGCGAGGCCGGTGCGCACCACATGCGGCATCTGCGTCGCCGAATGCAGCGTCAGCATCTCCAGATTGCGGTCCCAGACCGCCAGCACGCCGCGCCCTTCCAGCGGCGCCATGCATTGCCGCGCGGTGCGGTAGCGCCGCGTGACCACGGCGGCGGCATCCTTCACCGCTGCCTCGAAGCCGATATCGACGGCGGATTCAAGGAAGGCATTGCGGTCCCAGTGCTCGTGCAGCAGCGGCGCGTCGGCATCGCACGCCCTGGTCATGTCGTGGACCGCCGGAAGCTCCTCGAAATCCACCTCGACCAGCTCCGCCAGATCCTCGGCCAGCGCGCGCGTCTCGGCCAGGCAGGCGGCAATCGGCTCGCCGACATGGCGTACCTTGCCCTCCGCCAGGATCGGCTGCACCGATCCCCGGAAACCGGGCAGGCCGGAATCGGCGCGCATGCCCTTCACGCCGATCAGATCGGCAACGGTATAGATGTGCTGGGCGCCGTCTTCAGGCTTGTCGATGCGGCGGATGCGGGCATGCGCCAGCGGGCTGCGCAGGAAGGCCATCTCCAGCATGCCGGGCAGCTTCATGTCGCCGACATAGCGGCCCCGCCCCCTCAGGAAGCGGTCATCCTCCCGCCGCGCCAGCCGCGCGCCGATGCCTTTTCCGATCCCGCTCTTCCCGGACTCCGTCCCCATCGCGGCCCCCTTTCGGCCCCAATCCAGAATCGATCCATCCGGCCTGGCGCGGCTGTCGCCGCATCCCTGTCCCATAGTCTTTTTTCAAGCTGTTTCGCCTTGACAGCACAGGACTGCTGGCACAGCTTTTGAGAAAGAGTTTAAGTACAACGATCCGTATTACAACTTTTTTCCGAAGCGCCGGCTTACCGGGCCATCAGAAAGGTCCGCCCCCGTGCCTTCGCCCGCAGCCAGCGAGGAGATTTCGATGAGCGAGCAGCCGGTGTACGACACGCTGATCCTGAACGGCACGGTGATCGACCCCGCCGCCGGCCGCAATGGCCGTTACGATATCGCCGTGCAGGATGGAAAGATCGCCGCCATCGCCCCCGACCTCTCCAAGGCGCGGGCCAAGGAGACGATCAGCGCCGCCGGCCTGCTGGTGCTGCCCGGCATGATCGACACCCACGCCCATGTCTATCAGCATGTGACAGGCAAGTTCGGCCTGAACCCGGACATGGTCGGCGTGCGCTCCGGCGTGACCACGCTGATCGACCAGGGCGGCCCCAGCTGCATGACCATCGGCGGCTTCCGCCATTATGTGTCGGAGCCGGCGGCCAGCCGCGTGCTGTGCTTCATCTCCGCCTATCTGGTGGGTGGGCTGGAAGGCCATCTCTACCCGGACCTCTACGGCCCGAACGGCGTGAATGTCGAGCATACGGTGCGGGTAGCGCAGCAGAACCCGGACCTGGTGAAGGGCATCAAGGCGCATGCCGAAATCGGCGGCCAGTCGCGCTGGGGCATCGAGGTCATCAAGCTGGGCAAGCAGATTTCCAGCCGGCTGGACCTGCCGCTCTACATCCATCTGGGCCAGCTCTGGCCGACCGCTGACTCAGCCCCCATCCCTGACCCGGACGAGCTGATCCGCGAGCTGGTGCCGATCATGCAGCCGGGTGACATCCTGGCCCACCCCTTCACGCGGCATCCGGGCGGCTTCGTCTCGGAGAGCGGCGAGGTGCATCCGATTCTGCTGGAGGCGGTAAATAATTGCGGCGTGCGCGTCGATGTCGGCCATGGCTCGCATTTCAGCTTCGCCGCCGCGCGCAAGGTGCTGGAGGCCGGCGTGGTGCCCTTCACGCTGGGTGCGGACATGCATGGCTATAACGTGCAGGTACCGAACTCGAACGAGGATAGCGACCGCACCAGCAACCCGTTCTTCGGCGTCGCCCCCTTCAACCTGACCATCGCCATGACGGAGCTGCTGCATCTGGGCCTGTCGCTCGAACAGGTGGTGGCGATGGTGACGGCCAATCCGGCGACGATGCTGCGCATGGAGGACAGCCTGGGCACGCTGCAGCCGGGCCGCGAGGCCGATATCAGCGTGCTGAAGATGGAGACCGGCCGCTTCCGCCTGTCCGACAATACCGGCGAGGAAGTGGTGAGCGAGAAGCTGCTGCGCCCAATCTTCTGCCTGCGCGCCGGCACGCGCTATGACGCCAATTCCTTCTTCGTGCCGGACGCCATCGCGGCGTAGGGGATAAGCGCATAGACGCTGTAATCCTTGCGCGCAATCGGGCAGTTTGCGCTTACCGATATGTCCAGAGGCCGGTCCGGTTCCAGCCGCCGGGCGTGGTGGCGAAGACTGGCAAACCACCCGAGACGCTATCCAGCGCGCCGTCTGATAGTTCCCGGTTGCGCTGGAGAACCGCCGTAAGGTAGCGCTGCATCTCGTCCGGCGTTGCGGCAAAGCCATTCGCAGCCGCGAAGCCCACTGCCGCTGCAACTGTACCGCCTTCCGGCGCTGCCTGGAGACAGGTCACGAATTGCCCGGCCAGCGCCTGATCGGCATCCAGCCGTGCCGCGAAATCCTCGATTGTCTGTGTTGCCATGGTGCTGTCTCCATCCGGTTATGATGGAGGCAGTCTGTGGGAGCAGCGGGGCTTCCGCCCCTCAGGACATCCCGCATCGACTGGCGTTTCGTCCAACCTGCCGTGCGTAGGACAAAAAAATGCCGGCAATCAGGAGATTGCCGGCAAGTTGAACAGGGAGGCTTCACGTCTGGGAGACGCGGGTTCCGGAGAACCCTGATGCTGCAACGCAACATCGAAGTGACTAAGATTTATGCTCTCGGGTGCCGAAATTCCATGCATAAATTGTCACTCCCGTCATGCAATGCACGCATGACCCTGCCTTAAGTGTTGCAAAAACATTAATACGAAATGCTTCCAAACCTGAGGCAGGCGATACCGCGTCACCGGCATCTGAAAAGGAAAACGGCAGGATCGGCGTTCCGTTCCCACCGTTTTGCGACTTTCCGCGATGCTAGAATTGCTGGTTGGCGACGTTCTGCAGCAGGAACTCGCGCAGCACGGTGATGCGCTTGGAATTGCGCAGCTCCTCCGGATAGACGAAATAGGCCGGCACCTGCGGCCCCTCGACCTCCGGCAGCACCTGCTTCAGCTCGGTATCGTCGCGCACCATGTAGTCCGGCAATGCTGCGATGCCGATGCCGGTCAGGCAGGCGCGGTAGATCGCATAGTAATTGTTCACCGTCAGCGCCGGCAGGGTGGCCACGCCGCTCTCGCGCCGCGTCAGATGCAGCAGCCAGTTGGCATCCGGGAAGGGCAGCTGGCTGCGCTCGCCATAGATGATCAGCCTGTGCTTGCCCAGCTCCGCCGCCGTCTTGGGCTCGCCGAACTGCTCCAGATAGGCCGGGGCGGCGTAGAGGTGGAAGTGGATGTTCATCAGATGCCGCTGGATCAGGTCCGGCTGGCGCGGCGGCGCCATGCGGATCGCCACATCGGCCTCGCGCATCGACAGGTCCAGCTCGTTATCGTCCACCAGCAGGGTGACGGCGATTTCCGGATAGGCGTCGATGAAGCTCTTGATGTTCGGCGTCAGCCAGGTCGAGCCGAAGGCCACCGTGGTGGTGATCTTCAGCGGGCCCTTGGGCTTCTCCCGCCCCTCCGCCAGCATCGCCTCGGTCATCGCCAGCTTGGAGAAGATCTCCCGCGTGGTGCGGTAGAGGATCTCGCCCTGCTCGGTCAGGATCAGGCCACGCGCATGGCGGTGGAACAGCGGCACGCGCAGCCGCTCCTCCAGCCCGCTGATCTGGCGGCTGACGGCCGACTGGCTCAAATTCAGTGTTTCTCCGGCATGCGTGAAGCTGCCGGCTTCCGCTACCGCGTGGAAGACGCGCAGTTTATCCCAATCCATAATCGGATGATGACGACCTGATTACAGGAACGCAACAGAATCCGTTGCGCCCCAAGGGGTTGGCGGGATGGCCGCGCGCGCTTTTGGCTATTGCGCGGCCACGGTGGCTGCCGGTTCGACGGAACCGTCTTCATGGGCCGCCAGGAAGCGTTCCGCCTCCAGCGCCGCCATGCATCCCATCCCGGCCGCTGTCACGGCCTGGCGGAACACCTTGTCCTTCACATCGCCCGCCGCGAACACGCCGGGAATGCTGGTTGCCGTCGAATCAGGCCGGGTGATGATATAGCCTTCAGAATCCATGTCCAGCTTGCCCTTGAACAGGCTGGTCGCCGGGTCATGGCCGATGGCGACGAAGAAGCCGTCGGCGGAAAGCGTTCGCTCGGTCCCGTCCACCGTGCTCTTCAGGCGCAGGCCGGTAACCTGGTTCGGATTCTCGGTGCCCAGCACCTCCTCCACCGTGTGGTTCCAGATCACCTCGACCTTGGGATTGCGGAACAGCCGGTCCTGCATGATCTTCTCGGCGCGCAAGGAATCGCGGCGATGGATCAGCGTCACCTTGCTGGCGTGGTTGGTGAGGTAGATCGCCTCCTCCACCGCCGTATTGCCGCCGCCGACGATGGCGACCTCCTTGCCGCGGAAGAAGAAGCCGTCGCAGGTGGCACAGGCGGACACGCCGCCGCCCTGGAACTTCTTCTCCGACTCAAGGCCCAGCCAGCGCGCCTGCGCGCCGGTCGCGATCACCAGCGTCTCGGCGAAATAGACATCGCCGGAGTCCGCCGTGGCGCGGAATGGCCGGCGGCTGAAATCCACATCGGTGATGATGTCGAAGATGATCTCGGTGCCGACATGGCGCGCCTGCGCCTCCATCTGTTCCATCAGCCAGGGGCCCTGGATGACATCGGCAAAGCCTGGGTAATTCTCCACATCGGTGGTGATGGTCAGCTGCCCGCCCGGCTGCAGCCCCTGCACCATGATCGGGCTGATATTGGCGCGCGCGGCATAGATGGCGGCGGTGTATCCGGCCGGGCCGGACCCGATGATGAGGAGCTTCGTGTGCTTTTCCGTGGGCATGTTCGCAACCTTGATGGGGGATTACCCCCAACATAGGCGGACTGGCCGCGGGAGACAACAAGGCGGGGGTATGTTCCGACCAGGAATCAGTGCCGCTCGCTTACAGATATGTCATTGCCGGGCTTGACCCGGCAATCCAGAGCCACGGACTGAAACACTTCAGGCAAAGCGCCGCCCCTGGCCCCCCGGGTCAAGCCCGGGGGTGACAGAAGGGCAAGGATCGCTTCACAGAAACAGTAATCACACGAACAGGTTGCCTGCCAGGAAATCGCCGGTATCGAGCGCCGAGACGCCAAGCACCGTAACGATCGCACCGGTAATCGTGAACTGCACGCCGCCGTCGATTGCCTGCTGGCTGGCCAGTGCTGTCTCGACCTCCGCCAGCGTCACATTCTGCACGGCGATGCGGTCGAACCCATCCTCGAAATCCTCGATACGCGGTCGCAGCAATGCGCCGGGATAGCGCGCATCAAAGCCGCGCACGACGAACACGTCCGAGCCGCTGCCGCCGATCATGGTATCGGTGCCGAGGCCGGCGTAGATCGTGTCGTTGCCGGCACCGCCATCGATGGAATCGAGCCCCTTGCCGGCGCGCAGCTCGTCATTGCCGGCGCCGCCCAGGATGGTGTCGCCCTGGTTGCCGCCATTCACGTAATTGTTCCCGCCGCCGGTCACGTCGATATAGTCGCCGCCCAGCCCGGCGACGATGGAATCGTTGCCTGCCCCGCCGATGATGACGTTGTCCGCGTCATTGCCGGTGATGGTGTCGTTGCCGCTGCCGCCGGTCGCGTTCTCGATCAGAACGCCTTCCGCGATACGAACGGTTTCACGCTGGGAAAGCTGATCGCCCTCCCCGGTATAAATTGTCCGTGGGCTGCCAAGTTCGCTCCATGCACCGGCGCGCAGATCGATGACCGCCGCACTGGTCCCGGTGAAGACGATGGTATCCGACCCGCCGCCATCCCAGATCGTCTCGTAGTAATTCTGGCCGGCCGCGTAGCTGTAGGTCGTGGCGCCGGCATTGAAGCCCATGTTCGCGCCGTAGAGATACTGGATCGCCAGAATGTCGTAATACATCGGCGTCGTGGCTTCGAAATCGATCTGGCTGCTCTGATCGCCATTCCAGGCACTGTAGGACATTACGCTATTGCCGTAATAATCCTCCCCCGCCGCCAGCACCGTGCCGCTGCCACTATCGTCGAAGGGATGCTTCAGCCCCAGCGCATGGCCAATCTCATGCACCAGCGTCTGGAAATTGAAGCTGCCGGGCGACCACTGGGTGCTGGTCAGATCGTTGGAACTGATCCAGACATCGCCGCCATAGGGCGCGGTGCTCGGCAGATAGGCATAGGCAGCCGAACTCTCCATTTCATGGCCGGTGAAGGCGAAGCGCAGCGTGCCGACATTGCTGGTGGTCTCGGTGACCTCCACAAACGCGATGTTGGCGACGTTGCTCCACAATTCCAGCGCATCGCGCACGGCGGATTTCTGCTGGTCGTTCAGCTCCGCGAATTCGGCGTCCCAGGGCGAGTCAGCCCCGGTGGCAGGCCCGTAGCCCCCATTGGTGCTGGTTGACCAATAGGCCGCCTGGTTCGAAAACGGAAAGGAGTAGCTGATGGTGATCGTGCCGGTGCTTGTGCCGCTGCCCCAGACCGGCCCTTCGAGCAGGCTGTTTATGCGGTAATCGTCGCTGAACGCAACTGTCGCGCTTGTTGTGCCTTCGCTTGGTGCCGGCATGATCGCCCCCCTGAGAAAACGAATCCCTGAATAAGCCTATACACCAAGCCGGGAATCGTAACGATAGGGAAGAAGCCCTCAGCCTTCCTTGCTGAGCAGGAAAAGCCCCTGCTCGCCGAACAGGTTGGCGCGCCAGCCGGTGCCGGAAATGCCGGGCAGCGGCCGACCGCCGATATCGAGCGCCAGCCCGCGTTCGATGCGGATGCCGAGGTCCCCGCACAGCTCCACGAAATCGCCGATGGTGCACAGATGGATGTTCGGCGTGTCGAACCAGGCATGCGACAGCGCACCGGTCACCGGCATGCGGCCATGCGTCAGCAGGTGGCGGCGCACCCGCCAGTGCCCGAAATTCGGGAAGGAGACGATGGCATGCTTGCCGATGCGCACCAGCTCCGACAGCACGTGCCGGGGATTGTAGGTCGCCTGCAGCGTCTGGCTGAGAATCGCATAATCGAAGATGCCGGCCGGATAATCGGCAAGGTCGGTATCGGCATTGCCCTGGATCACCGACAGGCCGCGCGTCACGCAGGCATTCACGCCGGCCTGGCTGATCTCGATGCCGCGGCCATCCACCTGCTTCTCGCGCCACAGGAAATCCAGCAGGTCGCCATCGCCGCAGCCGATATCCAGCACGCGGCTGCCCGGCACCACCATGTCGGCGATGAGTTGCAGATCGACGCGCAGGGGCGCGGTCCGGGCGGGCGCCTGCATCATGCCGGTTCCCCCGTGGCCAAGCCCCTGTGCTCGGCGCAGCCCTTCAGGAAGCCACCCAGCACGGCGAACATCTCGGGCTCGTCCAGCAGGAAGGCGTCATGCCCCTTGTCGCTTTCGATCTCGCAGAAGCTGACATTGGCGGCCACCGCGTTCAGCGCGTGCACCACGGCGCGGCTCTCCGCCGTCGGGAACAGCCAGTCGGAGGTGAAGGAGACAATGCAGAAGCGCGTCTTCGTGTTCTTGAAGGCGTTGCCCAGCACGCCGCCATGCTCATAGGCGAGATCGAAATAATCCATCGCCCGCGTCAGGTAGAGGTAGGAGTTGGCGTCGAACCGGTCCACGAAGCTGGAGCCCTGATAGCGCAGATAGCTCTCCACCTGGAAATCGGCATCGAAGCCGTAGGTGATCGCCTGCCGGTCCTGCAGGTTGCGGCCGAACTTGCGGTGCAGCGCCGGCTCCGACAGGTAGGTGATGTGCGCCGCCATGCGCGCCACCGCCAGCCCACGGACCGGCTTCACCTGATGGCTGGCATAGTCGCCGCCGCGCCAGTCCGGATCGGCGATGATCGCCTGCCGGCCGACCTCGTGGAAGGCGATATTCTGCGCCGAATGACGCGCAGCCCCGGCAATCGGGATGGCGCAGAACACGCGCTCCGAATAGCTCGACGCCCATTCCAGCACCTGCATCGCGCCCATCGAGCCGCCGATGACGCAGAACAGCGTATCGATGCCCAGATGGTCGATCAGCCGGGCCTGCGCGCGCACCATATCGCCCACGGTGATGACCGGCAGGGTCAGGCCATAGGCCTTGCCGGTCGAAGGATCGATGGAGGCCGGGCCGGTCGAGCCCATGCATCCACCCAGCACGTTGGAGCAGATGATGAAGTGGCGCGCCGGGTCGAGCGGCTTGCCCGGCCCGATCATGCTGGTCCACCAGCCTTCCTTGCCAGTCACCGGGTGCGGTTCGGCACAGAACTGGTCCCCGGTCAGCGCATGGCAGACCAGCACCGCGTTGGACCGGTCGGCGTTCAGCGTGCCATAGGTCTGGTAGGCGATGGTGACGGGGGCGAGATCGACGCCGCACTCCAACTTCAGCGGTGCGTCAGGACCGATGACGAAGCTGTGCCCCGGCAAGGCGCGGCCCTCGGCGCTGACCGGACCGGCCAGCGTATCAGGGGAAGTTTCGGCATTGGTGGCGTTGGCCATGATCCGCTGCACCCGCGAGCCTTGCGAAACAAAAATGCCGATTGCTACGGACCGCCGGCACTCTCTGTCAATGTTTTCTTTGATTTTGGGTAAGCTGCGGACTAAATCTAGCCGCTTGTCGCAAGCACCCCTATCACCCTGTGAGTCGCCTCGCGAGTTATAATGACCGTCACCGCCCCGACCATCGACCAGAACGAACTGGAATCGCTGCGCCGCGAGATCGATGCGCTCGACCGCGAGATGCACACGCTGCTGATGCGCCGGTTCGAGGTGACGGGCCGTGTCGCGGCGCTGAAGCGCAGCCAGCAGAGCGCCAACAACTGGCGGCCCGGCCGGCAGGCGCAGCTGCTGCGCGCGCTGGTCAGCCGCCACAATGGCAGCTGCCCGGATGCGGCACTGGTGCGTGTCTGGCAGGAGATCATGGGTGCTTCGCTGGCGCTGCAGGGCAGCTTCTCGGTCGGCATCTTCGCCGACAAGGCCGGCGAGCTGTGGAACCTGGCGCGCGACCATTTCGGCAGCTACATCGTCATGAGCGAGCAGGACAGCACGGAGGCGCTGGTCGGTGCCGTGGCTGCCGGCGATCTGTCGGTTGCCGTGGTCCCGGCACCGGGGAACGGTGAGGCGTCGCCCTGGTGGCTGGCCATTACCGAACAGCCGGGCCTCCGCGCGGTCGCCCGGCTGCCGCTGTTCGACACGCCGAACCGCCGCGATTCGCAGGGCGGCGATGCCTTCGCCCTGGCCCGCCTGGACGCGGAGGAGACCGGCGACGATTGCACGCTGCTGGCCGTGCTGGGCGATGCGGATGAGGGCGCGCTCCTGGCGGCCCTTGGCGGCGAAGGCCGTGTGCTGGCCGCCGCCGATACGCAGGACGGGCGATGGCGACTGGTCGAGATCGACCGGTTCCTCTCGCCTGACACCAGCCTTTCCCTGCCTGCCTCCCTCCATCGATATTGCCATCTCGGCTGCTATGCGGCGCCCTATCGGGGCTGACACGCACCTTCGCGCCTAGAGATTTTCTTTCCTTGCGTCCCGTTCGTTACCTCAACCAGCAACCATCAGGTGTCCCATGTCGCTGCCTCAGCCGCGTCCCGGTGTCCTTACCCTGAAGCCCTACGTCGCCACGCACGGCAAGACGACGCAGCAGCGCGTCATCAAGCTGTCGGCGAACGAAGGCGCGCTCGGCCCCAGCCCGAAGGCGGTCGAGGCCTATAAGGCGATGGCGGGCAACCTGCACCGATATCCCGAGGGCGGTTCCGGCACCCTTGCCCATGCCATCGCGAAGAAGCACGGCCTCGATGAGGCGCGCGTCATCTGCGGCAATGGCTCGGACGAGCTGATCGAGGTCATCGTGAAGGCCTTCGCCGGTGTCGGCGATGAGGTGATCTACACCCAGTACGGCTTCCGCATGTTCCCGATCACCACCCAGTCGCTGGGGGCAACCCCGGTGATGGCGCCGGAGAAGGACTTCAAGGTCGATATCGACGCCATCCTGGAAAAGGTGACGGAGCGCACAAGGATCGTGTTCCTGGCGAACCCGAACAACCCGACCGGCAGCTATAACAGCATCGAGGAAATCCGCAGCCTGCACGCAAGGCTGCCGGAGAACATCGTGCTGGTGCTGGACGCGGCCTATGCCGAATTCGTCAGCAAGAACGATTATTCCGCCGGCATCGACATTGTGGAAGGCGCGCAGAACGTCATCATGCTGCGCACCTTCTCCAAGCTATATGCGCTGGCCGGCCTACGGCTCGGCTGGTGCTACGGCTCGGCCTATCTGATCGACATCCTCAACCGGGTGCGCGGCCCCTTCAACGTGAACCTGGCGGCGCAGGCCGCCGGCATCGCGGCGCTGGAGGACACGGCCTTCCAGGAGAAGGCCCGCGCGCATAACGAGAAGATGGTGCCCTGGACCCTCGATGCCTTTGCCAGGCTGGGGCTGGAGTGCGTGCCGACGGTCGCCAACTTCTTTCTGGTCCGCTTCCCGTCCGACCCGGCGAAGAATGCCGACGCCGCGCTGGCCTTCATGAACAGCCGCGGCATCCTGGTGCGCGAAATGCGCAGCTATAACCTGCCCGACTATCTGCGCTTCTCGGTGGGTACCGAGGAGGAAATGAAGATCGTCGTGGATACGCTGGCAGAGTTTTTGACATGAGCACGCAAGAGATTACCCCCAATAATGACCCCGTCTTCGAGCGCGTCGCCCTGGTCGGCGCCGGGCTCATCGGGTCTTCCCTCGCCTGGGTCTCGCGCAAGAAGGGCCTCGCCCGGCATGTCGCCGTCACCTCGCGCAGCGATGCGACGCGCAAGCGGGTGGCGGAGCTGGGCTTCGCCGATTCCCTGCATGCCGAGGCGAAGGACGCGGTGACCGATGCCGACCTCGTCATCGTCTGCACCCCGGTCGGCGCCTGCGGCGCGGCGGCGGAGGCGATTGCCCCCTATCTGAAGCCCGGCGCCATCGTCAGCGATGTCGGCTCGGTGAAGATGGCCGTGGTGCGCGACATGGGCCCGCATATCCCCGAGGGCGTGCATTTCGTGCCCGGCCATCCGATTGCCGGTACCGAGCATTCCGGCCCGGATGCCGGCTTCGCGGAACTGTTCGAGGGGCGCTGGTGCATCCTCACCCCGCTGCCCGGCGGCGATCCGGCGGCGACGGCGAAGCTGCGGCTGTTCTGGGAGCGGGCCGGCAGCATGATCGAGGAGATGGATGCCGAGCATCACGACAAGGTGCTGGCCATCACCTCGCACCTGCCGCACCTGATCGCCTACACCATCGTCTCCACGGCGGTCGATCTGGAGGAAAGCACGAAGAACGAGGTGATCAAGTTCTCCGCCTCGGGCTTCCGCGACTTCACCCGCATCGCCGCCTCCGACCCGGTGATGTGGCGCGACATCTTCCTGAACAACCGGGAAGCCGTGCTGGAGATGCTGCAACGCTTCTCCGAGGATCTCAGCTATCTGCAGCGCGCGATCCGCTGGGGCGAGGGCGACAAGCTGCAGGAGCTGTTCACCCGCACCCGCACGATCCGCCGCGGCATCATCGAAGCCAAGCAGGCATAGTAAGGGCAGGCGTAAGAGAAAACCCTTCTCCCGGCATTGGAGAGGGGTTTTCTCGTAGTTCTCGCCCGTCACCCCCGCACTTGTTGCGGGGGGCCAGGCTTCCGCTCGCTGGATCGTCGGTCGAGTAAGCTGAACCCTGGATTCCCCGGACGCCCATGGGGACAAGCCCGGGAATGACGGCTGGTGAAATGGCGCGGCCTGCGCCTATCCCCCTACTCCGGCAGCAGGTCGGCGAAGAAGTCGTTGCCCTTGTCGTCCATGATGACGAAGGCCGGGAAATCGACCACCTCGATGCGCCAGACCGCCTCCATGCCCAGTTCCGGATATTCCAGCACCTCGACCTTGGTGATGCAGTCCTGCGCCAGCCGCGCAGCCGAACCGCCGATGGAGCCCAGATAGAAGCCGCCATAGGTCTTGCAGGCATTCTTCACCTGCGCCGAGCGGTTGCCCTTGGCCAGCGAGATGAAGCTGCCGCCATTCTTCATCATCACCTCGGCATAGGAGTCCATGCGCCCCGCCGTGGTCGGGCCGAAGGAGCCGGAGGCATAGCCTTCGGGCGTCTTGGACGGGCCGGCATAATAGACGATGTGCTGCTTGAAGTAATCCGGCAGCCCCTCGCCGCTGTCGATCCGCTCCTTCAGCTTGGCGTGGGCGATGTCGCGCGCCACGATCATCGGCCCAGAGAGCGACAGGCGGGTCTTGATGGGATACTGCGACAGCTGCTTGCGGATCTCGTCCATCGGCCGGTTCAGATCGACCTTCACCACATCGCCGCCGAGCTTGTCGTCGGTCACTTCCGGCAGGTACTTCTCCGGATGGCGCTCCAGCGCCTCCAGGAACACGCCTTCCTTGGTGATCTTGCCGACGGCCTGGCGGTCGGCCGAGCAGGAAACGCCAAGCCCGATCGGCACCGAGGCGCCGTGGCGCGGCAGGCGGATGACGCGCACATCATGGCAGAAATACTTGCCGCCGAACTGCGCGCCGATGCCCATCTGCCGGGTCATCTCCAGAATCTTCTGCTCCGCCTCCACATCGCGGAAGGCGTGGCCGGTCTCGCTGCCCTGGGTCGGCAGCCCGTCGAGATAACGCGCCGAGGCCAGCTTCACCGTCTTCAGGTTGATCTCCGCCGAGGTGCCGCCGATCACGATGGCCAGGTGGTAGGGCGGACAGGCCGCCGTGCCCAACGTCTTGATCTTCTCCTCCAGGAAGCCATAGAGCTTCTCCGGGTTCAGCACCGCCGGGGTCTGCTGGAACAGGAAGGCCTTGTTGGCCGACCCGCCGCCCTTGGCCATGAACAGGAACTTGTAAGCGTTGCCCTCGGTCGCATAGATCTCGATCTGCGCCGGCAGGTTGGAGCCGGTATTCTTCTCCTTGAACATGCTCAAGGGCGCCAACTGGCTGTAGCGCAGATTGGTCTCGGTATAGGTCTTGAACACGCCGCGCGCGATGGCTTGCTCGTCACCGCCGCCGGTCCAGATATTCTGGCCCTTCTTGCCCATCACGATGGCGGTGCCGGTGTCCTGGCACATCGGCAGCACGCCGCCGGCCGAGATGTTCGCTGTCTTCAGCAGGTCGAAGGCGACATATTTGTCGTTGGGCGAGGCCTCCGGATCGTCGAGGATCGCCTTCAGCTGCGCCAGATGGCCGGGGCGCAGCAGGTGGGAGATATCGCGGAAGGCCTGGTCAGTCAGCAGGGTGATCGCTTCCGGCGCGACCTTCACGATGTCGGCGCCGTCGAGCTTCACGGTGGAGACGAAATCGCTGGTGAGCTTGCGATAGGGGGTCTTGTCCTCCCCCAGCGGAAACATGTCCTGATAGACGAAATCGACCATGGGGCGCTGCCTCGATCTGCGGTTGCTGGGCCGCACAGCCACGCGGGCCGCCAGCCGGGCTTGTTCTGGATTCCGCCGAGACTGGTAGCAGGCGGCAGGCGCAAAATCCAGTACCCCCGACGACTTGGCACCTACCCGGCCTGCACCGCCGCGCTGCGCAGCTCGCCCCGCGCCTGCCGGATGATGCGGAAGGCGGAGTTCAGGAACAGCGCCGCCATCAGCGAGGCCACGATCAGGTCCGGCAGCGCGCTGCCGGTGCCGAACACGCCGACCGCCGCCAGCACCACCAGCACATTGCCGATGGCGTCGTTGCGCGTGCATTGCCAGACCGAGGCGACATTGGCGTCGCCATCGCGCCAGCGGAACAGCAGTACCGCGCTGATGACATTGGCGGCCAGCGCCAGCAGGCCGATGGCGCCCATGGTGATCGGCTCCGGCGGCGCCCCACTGTACAGCCGCCACAGCGCCATCCCCAGCACCGCCGTGCCGATGACGCCGAGGCTGCCGCCTTTCAGCAGGGCAACGCGGGCGCGTGTCTCCGCCGCCCGGCCGATCGCCCAGAAGGACAGGCCATAGGTCGCGGCATCCATCGCGAAATCCACCGAGTCGGCGTAAAGCGCCAACGACCCGGCGATAGCACCAGCCGCTACCTCCACCACGAACATCGCAGCGTTGATCGCCAGCACGATCAGCAGTACCCGGCGATAGGCCGGCGAGGCGCCATCAAAAGCCGAACCGTGATCGTGCCCATGATCATGTGAAGGGCCGCAGCAGCCACTCATCTTTCCATCCTCTTGCAGACAGGCAATCGCCTTCGCACATAAAGATGAGAGCTACAGTCGTTTGAGCTTCAAGAGGAAAAATCATGGCGAGCTACGGCATCCGCGATATGGCCCGCGAGGCCGGCTGCAACGAGCAGACGGTGCGCTGGTACGAGGAACAGGGGTTGCTGCCGCCCGTGCCCCGCACAGCAGGCGGCCAGCGCCGCTATGACGAGCGCCACCGCCGGCATCTCAACTTCCTGCGCCATGCGCGGGAGTTGGGCTTCTCGCTGGACTCGATCCGCGAGTTGCTGACGCTCTATCGCACGCCGGAGGAATCCTGCGCCGCCGCCGACCGGATCGCCGACCGGCATCTTGCCGATGTGCGGCACAAGATCGCCCGGCTGCAGGCGCTGGAGGCGGAGCTGGTGCGCATGGTGGCGGCCTGCGATGGCGGCAGCGTCGCAGACTGCCGGGTCATCGAAACACTGGCCGACCACAGCCACAGCCATTGCCTGGCGCCGAATCACCAGGCTGCGACTGTATAGCTTAGTAGAAAAGGGGCTTGCGGCGCTCCGGGCCGGGCCGGCACAGCAGCGCCAGCAGCACGCCGGGAACGGCGAGCACCACAAAGGCCGGCAGCAGCAGCACCGAGACGATGCCGGGGTCCCAGATCGATGGCGCCAGATAGCGCTGCACAACGGCCTGCATCAGGTTGAGGCTGCCAGGGTCGAGCTGGAACCAGAGCTGGCCCATCGGCCGGGGGGCGAACTGGCCGGAATCGAGGGCCGCCAGCGCATCGGCACCGAGCACGGCGACCGCGGCCAATATCAGCACCCACCCCAGGACTCGACCGAAGATACGCATGATTTCCCAATCGCGTAGGACCGGGGTAGTGTGCCGTTAACCCCCTGCTTCGGCAATGATTCATTACCGCACGGCCGTTCCCTTGACGGTTTCGTGACGGCCTGTGACCCGCACCGCCCAACTTCCATTGCATGCTGATATCCTGCCCGTACCGCATGCCCGCGCTGCCGGAAACGGAAGATTGTTTACGGCGTGCATCGGGCATTGCATCGGGCATTGCATCCGGGGGCGCTCTCGGCTAGGTTGCGGCGCTTCCAAACGGGGCCGCTCTGGCAGGCACCCGTCAGGCCGGAGGGATGGCCGAGTGGTTGAAGGCGCACGCCTGGAAAGTGTGTAAGGGTTAATAGCTCTTCGCGGGTTCGAATCCCGCTCCCTCCGCCAGTTTCTTGCTTGAAAAATCAGCAGCTTCTGATGCCGTTAGCGGCGGGGCTATCCACGTGCGGATCAGCTTCCCCCGTCCTGCTTCGGACCGAGCACTTCCGTGAGCAGCGGGTTGGGATAGCGGCGCTGTAGGGTGACGGCGAAAAAGGGTTCGCTGATGCCGTCCAGGCGGGCGGCCTCGACCAGGGTGCCCGCCGCCAGCTCGTCCCTAACGACAATGGGCGGGATGATGGCGAGGCCGGCATCGGCGCGCGCCAGCAGGCGGATCATCGCCATGTCATCCACCTCCGCGGCAAAGACCGGCGTCACACCCAGCCGTGACGCCAGCGCGTCAAAGGCGGCGCGCAGCCCCGTTTCCGGCGTCGGCACGATCAGCGGCTCCGACGCCAGCAAATCCTTCAAGGGGCGCGTGCACCTTTCGGCAGCAAGCCGCGCCGGGGTGCCGATCAGCCCGACGGGCTGCTCATCCAGCCGGTGCACCAGCCACGGGCTGGCAGCATCCCGCGCCGGGGCGAGGTTCGTCAGCACAACATCGAGCGACAGCCCCTCCAGCCCGCGCAGCAGCTGATCCTGCGCGCCCGAGCGCAGGATCACCTCGACATCAGCCCGCCCGATGAGGGGCTGCAGGAAGCGCAGCTGAAAATTGCGCGACAGGGTGGCAAGCGCCCCGATGCGCAGGGCGCGCCTCGCCCGCCCGGTCTCCCGCAGGGTCGCGGTCAGGTCGTCGGCCGTGCGGAAGATCGCCTCGGCATGATCGAGCGCGATGCGCCCGGCCTCCGTCAGCACAAGGCTACGGCCCCGGCGTTCGAAGAGATCCTGGCCCAGCGACGCCTCCAGCGCGCGCAGCTGTGTGGACAGCGCGGATTGCGACAGGTTCAGCGTCCGTGCAGCCCCGGTGAGGGTGCCATCGCTCGCAACCGCCCGGAACAGGCGGAGATGATGCAGGTTCAGATGCGCCATTGTTCGATATTATAGAACTAAATGGCACAATATATGTAATTTTCTGAATTAACAGCAAGCTGTACATGGCTCCCCATTCACCCTTCACGGAGCCAGCGATGACCAGCCTCCTCTCTACGGCCTTTCCGCTCACGGCCCTGGCGCCGCTGGTGCTCCTGGCGACGGCCCTGCCCTTTGCCTTCCGTTGCGGACGCCGCCCCGGGCGGCTGCCCCTGCTAGCCGAGGCGGCAAGCCTGGCGAGCCTGCTGCTGATACTGGGCGGTCTGGGGCAGCTGCTGGCCGACGGTCCGATAGAAGGGCTGGCGCTGGTCCGCCTCGATGCGATCAGCGTGACGCTGGCGCTTCTGGTCGCCTTCGTCGGCTGGGTCGTCATCCGCTATTCCCGCCGCTATCTCGATGGCGAGGCACGCGAGGGCCGGTTCCACGGGCTGGTGCTGGCCGCCATCGCGGCTGTCCTGCTGCTGGTGCAGGCCGCCAGCCTGTGGGTGCTGGCCGTATGCTTTATCGCTACCGGCCTCATCCTGCGTCAGCTGTTGCTGTTCTATCCGGAACGGGCGGAGGCACGGCGCGCCGCCGCCAAGTTCATCCGGGTCTGGAGCGCCGGCGATGCGGCGCTGGTGCTGGCGACGCTCCTGCTCTGGCTAAGCTTCGGCACGGCCGACATCGCCGTGCTGACGGCGGCCACCAACCTATCGACGCCTTCGGTCATCGCCGTGGGCCTGCTGGTGCTCGCGGCGGTGCTGAAGACGGCCGCCCTGCCGGTGCATGGCTGGCTGACCGAAGTGATGGAGGCACCGACGCCGGTTTCCGCGCTGCTGCATGCCGGCATCATCAATTCCGGCGGGGTGCTGCTGATCACCCTGTCCGGCCTGATGCAGGCCAGCCCCGGCGCGATGGCGGCGCTGGTGCTGATCGGCGGGGTCACTGCCCTGTTCGGGGCGCTGGTGATGTTGACGCAAAGCGCGGTGAAGACGGCGCTGGCCTGGTCCACCGTGGCGCAGATGGGCTTCATGCTGCTGCAATGCGGGCTGGGGCTCTGGCCGCTGGCGCTGCTGCATATCGTGGCGCATTCGCTGTACAAGGCGCATGCCTTCCTGTCCTCGGGCGGCGCGGTGCAGGCGGTGAATGCAATCCGCAAGCCCGGCCCGGTCGCCGTGCCGAATCTCGCGGCCGTCGCCCGGTCCTTCGCGCTGGCGCTGGTGCTGTATGTCGCGGTGGCGGCCGGGTTCACCCTGCTGCTGGGCGAGAAGTCGCCGCAGGCGCTGGCGCTTGGGGCGATGCTGATCTTCGGCGTGTCCTACCTGATCGCCCAGGGGCTGGCCGATGCCGCCCCCTGGTCGCTGACGCTGCGGACGGCCACCGCCTCGCTGGTAACCGCACTGGCCTATTTCGGCTTCCAGGTCGCCGCCCAGGCCGTGTGGGGGCCATGGCTGCCGCAAGCACCGGTCGCCGGGTCGCTGGAATGGGCGCTGATCGTGCTGGCGGTGCTGTCCTTCGGCCTTGTCGCCTTCGCGCAGGCGCTGTTCCCGCTCTGGGCGCATCACCCCTCGACCGCCGGGCTCCGGGTGCATCTGGCGAACGGGCTTTACCTGAATGCGCTTCTGGACCGCATGATCGGCGGCTTCCGGACCTCCAGCAACGCCTGAACCGGGAGAGTTCCGATGTTCCTGAAGCATCACCAGATCGCCCCCTCGCGGGCCGCGCAGCTCCTTGGGGCTGCCGAGGCGGCGGCACGCGCCATCCCGCCGGCCTTTCCGCTGGATGCGACCGTGGCGGTGAACCCCTTTCTCGGCCAGACGGGCGAGGATCTGGGGCAGGCCTCGGCCCGGCTCGCCCGCACCGCCGGGATCAGCCTGACCCAGCCGCGCGCGGAACTGGCCCAGAAGGTGACGGCGGGCGAGATCACCGACGCAGACCTTTCGGCTGCGCTGGCCGCCTGCCCGGCGCCCGCGAAGCCGCGCGACCTGGCGGCGCTGAAGGCGGCGATGCGGGAGGCGGCCCCTGCCCCCGAGGCACTGCCGACCGTGGCGATGCTGGCCGCCCGTGCGACCGGAACCGACTGGCCCGCGATCATCGCCCGCAGCATCGGGCTCTGGGCGGCTGGCCATTTCGACCGGGGGCAGGCGCTCTGGTCGCCGCGTCCGGGCCATGGTGCCTTCGCCGCCTGGCGGGAATGGGCGACCCATGACCTGACGCCGGAGATTGCCGGGCTGGAAGGCTTCTGCGCCCATGTGGCCGAGGCGCCCGACAGCGCCGACCGGGCCATCCTGCGGGCCGCCGAGCGGCTGGACCTGCCGGCGGAAGCGGCGGAGACGGCCTTCCACCGGCTGCTGCTCGATCTGGGCGGCTGGCCCCAGCATGCGCGCTGGCTGCTGTGGCAGGCCGAGTTGAAGGGCGGCACCGACACCACCCTGACCGACCTGCTGGCGATCCGGCTGGTCTGGGAAGAAGCGCTGCTGGCCCAAATTCCGGCGGTCGCCACCGACTGGCAGGCGACCGTGACGGCGCATGCCGCGCCACTGGTTCCGGCGCCGGATCAGCTGCTGGACGCCATCCTGCAGGACGCCGCCGAGCGCGCGCATCAGCGCCGGCTTGCCGGGCTGCTCTCCGGCCCGACGGCACAGCCGGGGCGCGCCACGCTGCAGGCGGCCTTCTGCATCGATGTCCGCTCCGAAATCATCCGCCGGGCGCTGGAAAGCCAGGATCAGGGGATCGAGACACTGGGTTTCGCCGGCTTCTTCGGCCTGCCGGTCGCGCATCGGCCGGAAGGGACGGATGAGGCGCAGGCCCATCTGCCGGCCCTGCTGAACCCGGCGCTGACGACGACCAGCCATGGCGACACGCAGCAGGAAACGGCAACGCGGATCGCGGCACGCGCGCGGCGGGCCTGGGGTCGGTTCCGGCAGGCGGCAGTCTCCTCCTTCGCCTTCGTCGAGGCGGCGGGCCCGGCCTATGGCGGCAAGCTGATCCGCGATGCGCTGGGGCTGGGCGGACAGCCCACCTCCCCGCAGCGGCTGCCACGGTTCGAGGATGGGCTGACGGCAGCGCAGAAGGCGCAGACGGCCGCCGCTGTTCTGCGCGCGATGAGCCTGACCGAAGACCATGCAAGGCTGGTGCTGCTGGTCGGCCACGGCGCCACTGTGACCAACAATCCGCACCAGAGCGCCTATCATTGCGGTGCCTGCAGCGGCCAGACCGGCGAGGTTTCCGCGCGCCTGCTCGCCGCCTTGCTGAATGACCCGGAGACCAGGGCCAGCCTGCCCGCGCTGGGGATTACGCTGCCGCAGGACACTTTGTTCGTCGCCGGCCTGCACGACACGGTGACGGACAGCGTCACGCTGTACCGCGACAGCGAGGCGCCCGGCCATGCGGACCTCCTGAAGCAGGCGGAAGCCTGGCTCGCCGCCGCCGGACGGCAGGCCCGGGCCGAGCGTGCCCTGCGGCTGCCCGGTGCTGCCGGCGAAAACCTTGCCGGTCGCGCGGCGGACTGGGCCGAGGTACGGCCGGAATGGGGCCTTGCCGGCTGCGGCGCCTTCATCGCCGCGCCCCGGACCGTGACGGCGGGGCGTGACCTTGAAGGCCGGGCCTTCCTGCACAGCTATGACTGGCGGCAGGACAGGGGCTTCGCGACGCTGGAACTGATCCTGACCGCGCCGGTCGTGGTGGCCAGCTGGATCAGCCTGCAATATTACGGCTCGACCGTCGCGCCAGAGACCTTCGGCGGCGGCAACAAGCTGATCCACAATGTCGTCAGCGGCATCGGTGTCGTCGAGGGCAATGGCGGGCTGCTGCGCCCCGGGCTGCCGGTCCAGACCGTGCATGATGGCGAGAAGCCCGCGCATGAGGCGCTGCGCCTGTCAGTGCTGGTCGAGGCACCCGCCGAGGCGATCACCGACATCCTGCGCCGGCATGACGGGGTACGGCAGCTGTTCGACAATGGCTGGCTGCACCTGCTGGCGCTGGAGGACGGCCGGATCACGAGACGCTATCGCCCCGGCCTCACCTGGGAGGCTTTTGCGGGCCAGCCGGCGCGGCCTTAGGCCTGCGAATAGGCGCTGGCGATCAGCGGCGCCAGTTCGGACGGCGTCACGTTGATCAAGCCGGGCTCACCGGCATTCAGGAATACATGCGCCTTCGCGCCGAAGATCGCCGCCTGCTCAGCGGCAAGCCCGGCAGTCAGGGCCATGCCCCCTATCGCTTCCGGACTGTTGGGATGATAGCCGCTGACCTCCCGCAGCGTATCGAAGGGCACGGCATCGGCGCGCAGGGCGATCAGCTTGCAGGAAGACGGGCGCATTTCCAGATCCTGGACCGCCGCACCGCTCAGGATGCCATAGAGCATGCGGGCAGGCGCCGGCGGAATCTGCAGGCAAAAATCGATGAAAATCTCGTCCTCTTCATTGATGGCCGTGACCCGCACGCTGCGGCCAATCCGCTGCATGGCCCCGGTGACCGCCAGACGGCCAGCCGGCAGATATTCCTCATAATGCACGCCGATCCCCTGCGTGGCATCTGGGGTCAAGGTCAGAATGCCCGCCAACAGGCAATCGCGCCGGCCAGGCGCCCAGGCCCTGGCAATCGCCAGGAAACGGCCCGCCAGATAGGTCGGCAGACGCAAAGCGACGCCTAGGGCCGCAGGCGCCACCTCCGCCGGCAATGGCCCCCGCCGGGCCTCTATCAGGGCGCGGAACTCGCCGATGGTGCTGTTCCGAACCGCCTCGCCGGGCACATCCAGATCCAGCAACCGGGCAATATCCTCGAACACCGACATGTCGCGCGGACTGGAGCGCCCCTGCAGCCATTTGTAGGCGCGTTGCGGATCGTAGCCGGTGTGCGGATTCAGCGCCTTGAAACGGGCATACATTTCCTTCTGGGTCGCGCAGCCGGTGACGATCTGAATCAGGCGAAGCTTCTGCGGAAAATCGATGCTCATCAGGCTTTGGCGTTGCGGGCAAGGCGCTGGCGGAACCAGCGAAACGGCAATTTCCAATTTCCATTCATTGGAAGATCAAACTTGCGGCTCATGAAGCAGAATTCAAGCGCAACCCGCCAATCGCCTTTCAGGGATAATACATAATTTGCGAAATCGCCCAGAATGAAAGGCGATTCGCATCATTTGAATATCAGACAGAAAAATCAAATTAGACGGAAATTACAGATAGGCATCATTCGGCAGATTGGAATTTTCGTCTTTTTTGGAAGTCGGGTTTCCTTATCGGGTTTCCTCCCCCATGGGTTCCGCAACCGCGCACTTAGAGCTGCGTCCAAGGAGAGGCGGAATCATGGCAGTTGTGACTGTTAGCAATGATCAGACCGGCACAAACGGTGCCAATGGGTCGAGTTTTACCGGTACAGTAGGCAACGCCGGTGCCGACGGTGACGATTCGCTCTCTATCGCGTCTAATTCCCTTCTGATTACGAGCGCTGGTGCGCGCAGCGGCGGCGATGGCGGCAATGGCCGCGGGCTGGTTGCCGGCGATGCAAAGAGCAACATCAGCACCACCTCGGGCATCAATGGCAATGTCACCGATCTAACCACCCTTGCCGACATCAACAACGGCGACAGCTTCCAAATCACCATCGATGGCGTCGTGAAGACGATCACGATCAATACCGGTGACAACCTTTTGGACGTCGCCGCCAAGATCAAGGTCGAATTCACGAACATCGCCGCCAGCGCCACGACGACCGGCACCAACGACACGCTGACCATCGGCCAGGACACCAGTGTCATCGAAACCATCACTTTGGCGGACGTCACTGATACGCCGCTGTCGGCGCTGGGCTTTGTCAGTCTGCCCGGCACTATCACGCCCCTGTTCGAGGATGGCGGCGCCGGCGGTGATGGAGGGGATGGGATACAATCGAGTACAGCCAACTCCACTATCGAGAATCAAGGCACAGTCCGCGGCGGCGATGGCGGCAATGGCGGCGGCACATTGTTTCGCGACGGCACTGGTGGAGCCGGCGGCAATGGCGGTGTGGGGTTAAACTGCGTCCCAGGCCACTCCTCGACTCCAATCACCAATTCCGGCACGATCCAGGGTGGGGCCGGTGGCGAAGGGGGAAGCGGCGGCGTCGATGGTGATGACGGCGCGCATGGCACGGGCGGCGCCGGCATCATCTGCGCCGGCCAGGCCTTGACCAACAGCGGTACGATCATCGGCGGGCTGGGTGGTGACGGCACGACCCGCGCCAACGCCATCGAATTCACCGACGGCGTCAACAAGCTGACACTGGAATCCGGCTCGGTCATCACCGGCAATATCGCCAATGCCGGCACGCTGCAACTCTCCAGCGCTATCGCCATGACGATGGCAAATGTATTCACCGGCACCGGCTCGCTATACAAAATCGGCACCGGCACGCTGACGCTGAGCGGCGCCAACACCTATACCGGCACGACGATGATCTCGGCCGGCACGCTGGCGGTGACGGGATCGCTGGCCGCCGGCTCCGCCGTCACCGTGGCATCCGGCGGCACGCTGGGCGGTACCGGCATGGTGGCTGGCACCGTCACCGTACAGAGCGGCGGCACCATCGCGGCGGGCAGCAGCCCCGGCACGCTGAAGACCGGCGACCTGACCCTGCTGGCCGGCGGCACCGCCAGCTTCGAGCTGGATGGCACCACCGCCGGTACCCAGCATGACCAGATCGACGTCACCGGCACGGTCGATCTCGGCGGCGCCACCCTGTCGCTCGATCTAGGCTACACACCGACTGACGGCGACAGCTATATCATCATCGAGAATGACGGGGTGGATGTCGTCACCGGTACCTTCTCCGGCCTCGCCGAAGGCGCCAGCCTGTCCTCCGGCGGCTACAGCTTCAAGATCAGCTATGCTGGCGGCGACGGCAATGATGTGGTGCTGACGGCCAGTGCTATTGCTGTCCCGCCGCCGCCCCCGCCGCCGCCCGATCCCGACAAGGTGACCATCCATAACGGGCCGGAGCCGATCGAACTGATTGGCGGCGGCGGCGCTGACATCCTGACCGGCAATATCGGCAATGACACGATCAGCGGCGGCGCCGGCAACGACATCCTTTCCGGCCGCGGTGGCAACGACATCATCGATATGAGCGGCGGCGGCGACAACTGGGCGCAGGGCAATGAGGGCAGCGACACCATCATCGGCGGCCAGGGCAGCGACACGATCCGCGGCGGCAAAGGTCACGATTCCATCGCCGGCGGCGGTGGCGACGATGTGCTCTATTCCGGCATGGGCAACGACACGCTGACCGGCGGTGCCGGCGCGGACAAATTCTTCCTGAAGGGTTTCAACCCGGCCTTCCCGAATGCCGTGCTGACGCCCACCATCACAGACTTTGAGCAGGGCGTGGATGTGCTGGCGGTGGAGAATGCGACACTGGCGGAGCTGGAGGCCGCCATCGCCAGCCAGACGGTGACCGATGCCGGCGTGGTGCTGACCGTCGCTGGTGCGACCATCACCCTGCTCGGCATCAGCCAGCTCACCGCCGCCGATATCGACGCCGGCTTCTATGGATAGGCGCTAGGGTCGCTCCGCCCCGGCTGGGCCGGTCACGGTGACATCGAGATCGCGCACCAGCCCGTCCGACAGGCCATAGATCCAGCCATGGATGGCAAGGTCCTGGCCACGCTCCCAGGCATCGCGCACGGTGACGGTCGCCGCGACATTGCCGACCTGGCGGATGACATTGTACTCGCACAGCGCGTTCGCCCGGTCATCGGGGTTGCCGATGGCCTCCAGCCGCTCGGCATGCTGGCGCTGTACCTCGCGCACCGGCTCCAGCCAGTGATCGACGATGCCGTGCTTCTCGCGCTTCAGCGTGGCCCGGATGCCGCCGCAGCCATAATGGCCGCAGACGATGATGTGGCGCACCTTCAGCGCATTCACCGCAAAGGCCAGCACCGACAGGAAGTTGATGTCGGTCGGGATCGCCAGATTGGCGATGTTGCGATGCACGAACAGCTCGCCCGGGTCCAGCCCGACGATCTCGTTCGCCGGCACCCGGCTGTCGGCGCAGCCGATCCACAGGAACTCCGGCGATTGCTGCGCGGCCAGCCGGCGGAAATAGTCGGGATCGCCCTTCTGCCGGTTGACCGACCAGGCGAGGTTGTTCTGGATCAGCCGGCCGATCACAGCCCCTGCTCCCCGCCGGGCGTGTGAACGGCTTTGTCGGAGTCGATAGGCACCAGCACCTCACGGGCAACGCAAGCACATACCGGCAGCATGCGGCCAGCCGGTCAATGAGGCTGCACCCTACCCGCTGGCACGGAGGGCACGCCAGCATGAATTGCCCGCTGC
The DNA here is from genome assembly GCF_000299935.1 of Oceanibaculum indicum P24. Taxonomy (NCBI): domain Bacteria; kingdom Pseudomonadati; phylum Pseudomonadota; class Alphaproteobacteria; order Rhodospirillales; family Oceanibaculaceae; genus Oceanibaculum; species Oceanibaculum indicum. The sequence continues at coordinate 246,151 of NZ_AMRL01000001.1, forward strand.
CGCCGCCACTGGAAACACTCCTGTCGCGGCGGCAGGCAGTTTGTCAGGCCCTCAGAAGGTCAGCTTGGCCTTCACCAGGAAGGACCGGCCCGGCTCATAGAGCGGGACGACATTGCCGAATTCCTGGCCATAGGTGGCGCGGTCGGCATAGGTCTCGTCGAAGATGTTGTTCGCCTCCGCCCGCAAGGTCAGATACTGCATCGAGGGCGGGGTGTACTGGGCGTAGAGACCGACCGCCTCATAGCTGTCGAGCGGTCGCAGACCGGCGGCCTCCGGATCGTTATTCTTCAGCGCCGCGTCCAGCGTGCCGCCAACCATCAGCCCGATGGACTGGAAGCTGTGCGCCACCTCCAGCGCGAAGATCTGCCCGACCGGCGTGCCGAGATACTGGCCGAGATCGGAATCGCCGGGCTCGCCGTTGATCTCGAAATCCGTGTCGGTATAGGTCAGCCGCGCGAAGCCAGGGCCCCAATTGTAGCCGACCGAGAGGTTATAGCCCTCGGTCTCGAAATCGGCGGTCAGTGCTGCCCCGCCGCCATAGCTCTCATTGCGGGCATTGTCGAAGTCGCTTCGGAAGATACCGGCCCCGAAGGTGAAGCCTTTATAGTGGGTCTCGAAGCCGAGATTGACGTTCTCGGAGCGCACCGCCTCGATGCCGCCGGTATAGGTCCAGTTCTCGTTCAGGATGAAGTTCTCGGCCAGCGCCACGCCGCCGAACACGCGGGAATATCCTGCCTTCAGCGTCAGCCAGTCGGTGGCGTCATAGGCCGCCGAGGCATTGCCGCTGAGCCCGTCATTATCGGTCGTGCTGCCGTCCACGCCCTCGAACTCATGGCGGTCGGCCCGCGCGCCGAAGGACAGGCGCAGCCGGTCGATGGGGGTCAGCCGGGCCTGCGCATAGGCGCCGACATTGGTGGCGGCCTCGCGGATCGTCACTGTCGGGTCGCTGTATTCCGCCTCGTCATCGTAGAAATCCACACCAACGGTCACGGTGTTGCCAGGGCTGAGGTTGAAGTCGTTCTCCACCTTGCCGGACAGGCTGCTGGTCACGCCGGCACTGCCATAGGGGGTGGGTACGCCCAGCTCGGTGCGACCGAAGCCGAGGACTACCTTCGGGTCGAACAGCCCATCGGCGTGCGGGGTGGAATAGTTGAACACGAAGTTCTGGCGCTTCAAATCATAGACGCGAACGCCCTCATTGCGGTTGGTCAGCCGGCCGATATTGGCGCGGAACGGGCGCACCGCCTCGTCATGCACCTGCTCGGCCGAAACCTCGAAACGGTGGCCGGACTCGCTCTCATAGCCCAGCTTGCCCAGCACGCTCTGCAGGCCGGCACCGGTTCCCTCAACGGAGTTGCCGTCGCCATCCTTGTAGTTGCTGCCATCGGCATCCTTGTAGAAGCCCAGCACCTCGAACCCTTCATGCCGCGCATAGGCAGAGCCGCTGAAGGCCAGCATGTCGCCATTGGTGTTGTATTCTGTACCGACGAAACCACCGACCGACTGGCCCGGCTTCAGCAGGTCACCGGCATCCACCGTCTCGTAAACAATCGAGCCGCCCAGCGCGCCCGGCCCGGCATCGGCTGGAGCGACGCCCGGATCGACGCGCGCCAACTTCAGCAGCGCCGGGTCGATCAAATTGGTGCCATTATGGTGGAACACCTTATTGTTCTGCCGGGCGCCGTCAATGCTGACCGCGAGGTTGGTTTCCTCAACGCCCTGGACATAAACCTTCTGGCTCATCGGCTGGCCGCCGCCGACCGATACGCTGGCCTCGCCGGCGAAGACCTGCTTCATCGAGCCAGGATTACGGCGTTCCAGCTCTTCCCGGCCGATGGTGATGGAATTGGCGCGGTCCGCGGCCCCGGCATGGGGGTCCGCCGAGGCCGCGCCCTCGACCACCACAGGGGAAAGCATGGTGGCGGAAGAGCTGCTCTCCGGCTGCGCCAGGATCACCGCCCCGCTGGTGGTCATGCGGTAGCCAAGTGCAGTACCGGCCAGCAGCCGCTGCAGCGCCGCCTCCGCCGTCATGGTGCCGCTGACGCCCTTTGTCGCGGCGCCGCGCACCACATCGCCATGGGCCGATACCTGGATGCCGGCCTGCTGGCCGAAGGCGGGCAACGCCTGCGCCAGCGGCTGGGCCGGAATGTCGAAACGGCGCTGTTCGACCTGGGCGACCGCCCCTGATGTCTGCGCCTGTGAAGCACCCGGTACCGCCAGCGCCATGCCGATGGCCGTGCTGAACGCCAGCGCCGCCAGCAGTGCCGCCCGTCCCGTCGAATTGTTCCTTGCCCGGATATGACCCGTCATCGCCTTCGCTCCCCCATGAACAGCGGAAAAGCGCCGATCCGCCCCCTTTGCGAATACGACGCAATGTTAGTTTCTGACTTAAGGACGATGGCGCGCGGACCGCTGTTCAGAAAAAACTGCAGAGGTCCGGATTTTTATCAGCTTCCGGAGATAATTGTGATCCAGGGGGACAGCCGGTACAGGCGTGCACCCTGCGCCTCGGCGATGGCCGCGAAGGCGGCGTCCGGGTCGGTCAGGCTGTACACGCCGGTCAGCGGCTGCCGGGCGAGGCCATCCCCACGCAGGATGACGACGCCCTTATAATAGGGGCGCAGTTCCGCCACCGCCTCTGCCACCGGCATGTCGCGGGCGATCAGCCGCCCGTCCCGCCAGGCCGCGACTTCCTGCGGATTCATCCGGCCCTGCGCGCGCTTGCCGTCCGGTCCGACGCGTACCCAGCCGCCTGCCGTCAGCACCGCCGTCTCGGCGGCATCGGTGACGCTGACTTTGCCCTCCCGCACGGCGACGCCGATGACATCCCGCATATCGCGGACCTCGAAGGCGGTGCCGAGCACCTTCGCCTCGACCCCGCCGGCCAACACCCGGAAGGGATGCGCCGGGTCCGGCGTCACCTCGAAAAAGGCCTGTCCGGCAAGCAGCGTGACAATGCGCCGGCCGCCCGTGAAATCGAGCGCGACCGCACTTTCCGGCGCCAGCTGGGCTCGGCTGCCATCGGCCAGCGTCAGCGTCGTGACCTGACCGCGCGGGCTGATGTGATCGGCATTCAGCCGCAGCGCGGCATCGGGCAGAAGGATGACCGCAAGGCAGGCCGCCATCGCCGCCGCCATGAGGGCCAGCGCCCGGCGGCGCTGGGGAAAGGAAACGATTTTGCCCCCAGTGGCAACTGGCGCGGCCTCTTCGGGGGTGCCTCCCCTCCCCGACCACGCCGCGCGGTGCCGGGGCGTGGCGAGGCCCATCACTGCGTGGGTATGAGCGATTTCCTCCCAGTCGCGGGCATGGGCAGGATCGGCGGCCAGCCAGCGCTCGAAATCGGCGTGCAGCGCCTCATCTTCAGGCGCATCCAGCAACGCGACCATCCAGTCGCTGGCCTTCGACGGCTGCATCCGATCCTCCCTGGCTGGCGCCGTCATTCCGGCGCGGCGGCTATCCTGCTGAGTCATAGACGTTCCAGCCCACGGCACCGTTCAGTCATTGCCATTTGGATCTTGCTGGCGGGCTTTCGGATAAAGCCGGGCGCGGCAATGCTCCAGCCCATCGGTGACCAGGCTGTGCGCGAGGCCGACAGAGATATCGAGGCGAGCCGCAATCTCCCGCAGGCTGCAACCACCGAAGCGATGCATCTCCAGCGCGGTGCGCGTGCGCTCCGGCAGTTCGGCCATCGCCTGCATGACGAGCCTAAGTTCGCCGCGCGCGCCCACGACCGTTTCCGGCGACGGGCTGTCCGCGCCAAGCTGCCCCATGCTCTCCTCAGGATCGGGCGCCTGCCGGTCGCGCTCCCGGCTCAGCCGGCGGCGGAAATCGAGGGAGAGGTTGCGCACGATCCGGTACAGATAGGCCAGCGGCTCACTCACTCCCTGCCCGCCGGCTTCCTGCTCCGCCGGCGCGGCATCGAAGCGCAGGAAGGCCTCCTGCACGACATCCTCGGCCTGGGCGCGGTCGCCGACGATCCTGCTGGCATAGTTCAGCAGCGCACCGCGATGCGCCAGGAACAGATCCAGCCTGTCCGGATTGCCAGCCAAAAGACGATTTCCCCTGCGCGTGCCATCATGCATTGCACTTCAATGCGAGTGATTATCACTTCCTTGACGCCACGCCAATCCATTCCCCGCCTCAAGCCCAGCAACGCAGATCAGCCATCCGGGCCAGCGGTCCCACCCCCGCTTGCATTTGCAATTCCAACCGCGCAAGGATTGCAACAAAGCCTCAAACATCGTCTCGACTCTTCATTCGATAATCAGCGACACAATCAGCGACGGGGAACAGGAATGGCTCACGATACGGGGGCGGCGTCCGGAATGCTGGATGCCATGAAGTGGCGTTGCATCGGTCCGTCCAGGGGCGGGCGCGTGGTTGCGGTGGCAGGCGATGCCAACGACCCGATGACCTTCTATTTCGGGGCCTGCGCCGGTGGCGTCTGGAAGACCGTGGATGCCGGCGTCTATTGGCGCTGTGTCACCGACGGCTTCCTGTCCAGCGCCACCATCGGCGCGCTGGCCGTCGCGCGGTCGGATTCCAACGTCGTCTATGCCGGCACCGGCGAGACCACGATCCGCATCGACGTCTCCTATGGCGACGGTCTCTACCGCTCCACCGATGCCGGACGCAGCTGGCGCCATATGGGCCTTGCCGGCACCCGCCATATCGGCCGCATCTGCGTGCATCCGAGCGACCCCAACCTGCTCTATGTCGCGGCGCTGGGCGATGCCTTCGGCGCCAATGAGGATCGCGGCGTCTATCGCTCGCGCGATGGCGGCGAGAGCTGGGAGAAGATTCTGTATCGCGGCCCCGATGCCGGTGCGGTCGATCTGTCGATGGATCCGAACAATCCGCGCATCCTGTTCGCCTGTTTCTGGCAGGCGCGGCGCAGCTTCTGGAACCTGACCAGCGGCGGGCCGGGCAGCGGGCTGTTCCGTTCCTTCGATGGCGGCGACAGCTGGGAGGAAGTGACCGAGAAATCCGGTTTCCCCGGCGGGTTGCTGGGCAAGGTCGGCGTCTCCGTCTCGGCGGCGAAGGCCGGGCGGGTCTATGCCCTGGTCGAAGCCGAAGGCAGCAAGACCGGCCTCTACCGGACCGACGATTACGGCAGCACCTGGACGCAGGTCAGCCGCAACCGCGACCTGATGCACCGGCCCTGGTACTACACCCATGTGTTCGCCGATCCCGGCCATGCCGACACGCTCTATGTGACCAATTTCCAGATGTGGAAATCGACCGATGGCGGGCAGAACTTTACGGAAGTGACCACGCCGCACGGCGACAATCACGATCTGTGGATCGACCCCGCCAACCCGAAGCGGATGATCGAGGGCAATGACGGCGGCGCCTGCGTTTCCTTCAATGGCGGCGACAGCTGGTCGTCGATCTACAACCAGCTGACCGCCCAGTTCTACCGGCTGGATGTCGATAACCAGTACCCCTACCGCGTTTATGGCACGCAGCAGGACAATACCTCCATCTCGGTGCCCAGCGCCTCGGAATGGGGCGTCATCACGCTGGCTGACTGCAGCTATCCGGGCACCGGCGAAAGCGGCTTCATCGCCGTGCACCCCGAGGATGCCAACATCGTCTATATCGGCGCCATCGGCTCCAGCCCCGGCGGCAGCGGCGCGCTGCAGCGCTATGACCACCGCACGCGGCAGATGCAGCTGATCAATGTCTGGCCGGAGGAATCGACAGGCATCGCGCCGAAGGACATGCGCTACCGCTTTGCCTGGACCTACCCGATCCTGTTCTCGCCGCACGACAGCGGCACGCTCTATGCCGGCGGCAACCATGTGTTCCGCACCCGCGACGAGGGCATGAGCTGGGAGGAGATTTCCCCCGACCTCAGCCGCAACGATCCGTCGAAGCAGGATTATTCCGGCGGCCCGCTGACCCGCGACAGCGCCGGTGCCGAGACCTATGCGACCTGCGCCAGCCTGTACGAATCGAAGCACCGCAAGGGCGAGATCTGGGCCTCTACCGATGACGGCCTCGTGCATGTCACGCGCGACGATGGCAAGAACTGGCAGAATGTGACGCCAAAGGAGATGCCGGAGCTGGCCTATGTCGGCAGTGTCGAGGTGTCGGAGCTGGATGCCGACACGATCTATGTCTCGGCAACCTGCTACAAGCTGGCCGACTACAAGCCCTACCTGTTCCGCTCCAACGATGGCGGCAAGAGCTGGAAGAAGATCACCGGCGACCTGCCCGATGGCGAGATCACCCGCGTCCTGCGGGCCGACCCGGTGCGTGCCGGGCTGCTCTATACCGGCACCGAGACCGGCATCTTCTACAGCCTGGACGATGGCGCGCACTGGACCCGCATGGGCGGCGGCTTCCCGGTCGTGCCGGTGTACGACATCAAGGTGAAGAACGGCGATCTGGTGGTCGCCACGCATGGCCGGTCCTTCTGGATCCTGGACGATGTGACTCCGCTGCGGAAGCTGCCAGCCCAGCCGAAGGGCGCGCAGCTTTTCGCGCCGCGTCCGTCGATCCGCAGCAAGCTGGTGTGGAGTGCCGGCCGCCATGGCCGCGACGGCATCAGCTACGGCCCGGCCTTCGGCATTTCCGGCAGCACCGAGAATGTGACGCTGCCCGACGGCACGAAGCAGCGCCTGCATCTGGATGTCGGCGAGAATCCGCCGCAGGGCGCCATCGTCTATTACTGGCTGGACAAGGATGCGGACGGACCGGTGCGGCTCAGCTTCCGCGATGCCAAGGGAGCGGAGATCGCCAGCTTCGCCAGCGACGACAAGGATGCCGACCCGGCGCGCAAGCCCGGCACGAAGGCGGGCCTGAACCGCTTCATCTGGGACATGAAGTACCCGGCGGCGGTGAAGATCGACGATGCGCTGCGCGGACAGGCGGTGAAGCCGCTGGCCGGCAATGGCGAGCCGCCGGCCGGCCCGCCGGTGGTGCCGGGCAGCTACAGCGTCACGCTGGAAGCTGCCGGCAAGACGCAGAGCGAAAGCTTCACCATCGAGAAGGACCCGCGCGTCAGCACCAAGCCGGCAGATTTCGCCGCGCAGTTCGACCTGCACAAGCAGCTGCATGACTGCCTGTCGCGGCTGAATGGCACGGTGAACCGCATCCGCCTGCTGAAACGCCAGGCCACCGACATCAAAGGCCGCGCCAATGGCAGCGGGCTGGCGGACCAGGCGGCCGGGCTGATCGGCAAGCTGGAAGCCATCGAAGGCGTGCTGGTCGATATCAGGCGGGAAGGCTCGCGCGACGTGCTGCGCAACCCGGCCGGCCTCGACGATACGCTGGTCGATCTCATCAATGTCGTGGCCATCGCCGATGCCGCGCCCACCAAGCAGGCCCGCGAGGTCTCGGAAGAGATCATCGGCAAGGTCGATGCCGAACTGGCAAAGCTCGACGCGCTGGTGAAGGGTGATGTGGCGGCGGTGAATGCGGCGGCGCAGAAAGCCGGCATCGCGCACCTATCGGCCTGAGGCACGGCGGGGAAGGAACCGGACAGGCCATGCTGAGACAGCCGGCGAGCTTCTGGCGCCTGTTCGGTGCCGACTTCATCCTGCGCACCGCCTATCAGATGGGCAAGACGCCGGTGCTGCCGCTGTTCGCAGCGGCCATCGGCGCCGGGCAGATGCTGATCGGCAGCATCGTGGCGGTGTCCACGGTAACCGGCATGCTGCTGAAGCCTATGATCGGCGCCCTGTCGGACCGCTGGGGCCGCCGGCTGTGGCTGTGGCTGGCGCTGGCGGTGTTCGCCGGCACGCCCTTCCTCTACCAGTTCGTGACGACGCCGGACGAGCTGCTGGTGCTGCGGCTGTTCCACGGCACCGCGACTGCCATCTTCGGGCCGGTCACGCTGGCCTACATCATCGAGATGGGGCGGGAGGAACGGGCCACCCGGCTCGGCTGGTTCGAGATGGCGCGGTCGGGCGGCTATTTCTTCGCGCCCGCCATCACCGGCTGGCTGCTGACCATCATGCCGCCGGAGCAGGTGTTCACCATCATCGGCGCGCTCAGCTGCCTTGCCTTCATTCCCGTCGCCTTCATGACGCATACGGACACGCCACTACAGGCGCAGCGGGAACATCGGCCCAGCCTGTGGCGGCAGCTCGCCACCGGCTTCAGCCATGCCGCCAGCCGCATTGAGCTGTGGTTCGCCAGCTGCCTTGAGGTGACGGTCTATTGCGTGACCTACGGGCTGAAGGCCTTCCTGCCGATCTTCGCGGTGCAGGAGGCAGGATTCAGCGTGCTGGCCGCCGGCCTGTTCTTCACCGTGCAGGAGGCCGCGCACATGCTGACCCGGCCCATCGGCGGGCGGCTGGGCGACCGGCGCGGCTACCTGCCGGCGATCTCCGGCGGCATGGCGGTGCTGGGGGCCGCCCTGCTGCTGCTGCCGACAACGACGACCGGGGCGGAGCTGGTCACCGTCGCGGTGCTGAGCGGCATCGCCCAGGGGCTGATCTTCCCCTCCACCGTGGCGCTGGTCGGCAACGCGGTCTCCGCCAGCCATACCGGCCTTGGGCTCGGCATGTACGGTACGATGAAGAATCTGGGCAAGGTGATCGGCCCGATTGCGACCGGCGCCATGCTGGAGCTGCTGTCCTACGGCACCGTGTTCCGGGCGCTGGCTGGCTTCATCCTGGCGGTGGCGCTGTTCGTGCTGCTGACCCACCGCCAGCGTCAGCGCGTGTATGAGTAATCCGGGGCGCTAGCCGGCCCCGGATTAATCTCAGACAGTCTGATCGGACGGCGGCAGGCTGTGCCCTGGCCCGGCCACCGGGCCGCAGACATGCTTCAGCGGACGGTTGCCCGCCAGACGGCGCAGCAGCACATAGAACACCGGCGTCAGGAAGATGCCGAAGAAGGTCACGCCGATCATGCCGGAGAACACGGCGATGCCCATGGCCTGGCGCATCTCCGCCCCCGCGCCGCTGGAAATCACCAGCGGCACCACGCCCATGATGAAGGCCAGCGAGGTCATCAGGATCGGCCGCAGGCGCAGCCGGCTGGCCTCGATGGCGGCCTCCACCGGCTTCATGCCGGACAGTTCCAGCTCGCGGGCAAACTCCACGATCAGGATGGCGTTCTTCGCCGACAGCCCGACCAGCACGATCAATCCGATCTGCGTGAAGACGTTGTTGTCGCCGCCGCTGATCCACACGCCCGCCATCGCCGCCAGCAGCCCCATCGGCACGATCAGGATGATGGCGATGGGCAGGGTCAGGCTCTCGTACTGCGCGGCCAGCACCAGGAACACCAGCAGGATGGCCAGCGGGAAGACCAGGATGGCGGAATTGCCAGCCAGGATTTCCTGATAGGTCAGCTCCGTCCATTCATAGGCCATGCCCGGCGGCAGCGTCTCGGCGGCGATCCGGTCGATGGCGGCCTGCGCCTCGCCGGTGGAATAGCCGGGCGCGGCCCCGCCATTCACATCCGCTGACAGGAAGCCGTTATAGCGCATGGCGCGTTCCGGCCCCGCCGCCTCCTTCACCCGCAGCACGGCGGACAACGGCACCATCTCGCCATTGCTGGAGCGGACCTGCAGCCGGCCGATATCCTCGGCCCGCGCACGATATTCCGCATCAGCCTGCACACGGACCGAATAGGTACGGCCGAACTTGTTGAAATCATTCACATAGAGCGACCCCAGATAGATCTGCAGCGTCTCGAACACATCGGTCACGGAGACGCCCAGCTGGCGGGCTCGCGTGCGGTCGATATCGGCATAGAGCTGCGGCACATTCACCTGATAGCTGGAGAAGATGCCGGCCAGCTCCGGCGTCTGGTAGGCGCGGGCGACGAAGGCCTTGGTCGCCTGGTCCAGCGCGGCATAGCCCTGGCCGGTGCGGTCCTCCAGCTGCAGCTTGAAGCCGCCGATGGTGCCAAGCCCCTGCACCGGCGGCGGCGGGAACATGGCGATGAACGCCTCCTCGATGCCGGCGAACTTCTGGTTCAGCTGCATGGCGATGGCGTTGCCGCCCAGCGCCGGGTCCTTGCGCAGGTGGAAATCGTCCAGCCCGACGAACACGATGCCGGAATTGGAACTGTTGGTGAAACCGTTGATCGACAGGCCGGGAAAGGCAATGGCGTCGCGCACGCCCGGCTGCTGCAGGGCGATTTCACCCATCTGCCGGATCACCTCTTCCGTGCGGTCCAGCGTGGCGCCGTCGGGCAGCTGCGCGAAGCCCACCAGATACTGCTTGTCCTGGCCCGGCACGAAACCGCCCGGCACGCTCCTGAACAGGCCGACGGTCAATCCGACCAGCAGCAGATAGACTGCCATCATCAGCGTCTTGCGCGAGATCACGCCGCGCAGACCGTTGCCATAGGCGTTGGAGCCGCGGTTGAAGGCCCGGTTGAAGCCCCGGAACAGCCAGCCGAACAGCTTGTCCATGCCGCGGCTCAGCGCATCCTTCGGCGCGTGGTGCGACTTCAGCAGCAGCGCCGCCAGCGCCGGCGACAGCGTCAGCGAGTTGATCGCCGAGATGATGGTGGAGATCGAGATGGTCAGCGCGAACTGCTTGTAGAACTGGCCGGTCAGGCCGGTGATGAAGGCCAGCGGCACGAACACCGCCACCAGCACCAGCGCAATGGCGATGATCGGGCCGGACACTTCGCGCATCGCGCGGTAGGTCGCCTCGATCGGGGTCAGCCCCTCCTCGATGTTGCGCTCGACATTCTCCACCACGACGATGGCGTCATCGACCACGATGCCGATGGCCAGCACCAGCCCGAACAGAGTCAGCGCGTTGATCGAGAAGCCGAACACATACATCACCGCGAAGGTGCCGACGATGGAGACCGGCACCGCCAGCAGCGGGATGATCGAGGCGCGCCAGGTCTGCAGGAACAGGATCACCACCAGCACCACCAGCACGATGGCTTCCAGCAGCGTCATCACCACCGCGTCGATGGAGGCGCGCACGAACTGCGTGGTGTCATAGACGATCTGGTATTCCACGCCTTCCGGCATGTTCTGCTGGATTTCGTCCATCACCACGCGGACCTGGTCGGAGATCTCGATGGCGTTGGAACCGGGCGACTGGAACACCGGCACGGCGACCGCCGGCTTGTTGTTCAGGAGCGAGCGCAGCGCATATTCCGCCGCGCCCATCTCGACCCGGGCGATGTCCTTCAGCCGGGTCACCTGCCCGTCCGCGCCGGACTTCACGATGATCTCGCCGAATTCCTCCTCGGTTTCCAGGCGGCCCTGTGCGTTCACCGAAAGCTGCAAATCGATGCCCGGCACGCTGGGCGACGCGCCCACCACGCCGGCGGCGGCCTGCACGTTCTGCGCGCGGATCTCGTTCACCACATCGCTGGCCGACAGGCCCAGCTCCGCCACCTTGTCGGGGTCGAGCCAGATGCGCATGGAATAGTCGCCGGAGCCGAACAGCTGCACATCGCCGACACCGTCGATACGCGCCAGCCGGTCCTTCACATTGAGGACGGCATAGTTGCGCAGATAGGTCATGTCATAGCGGTCATTCGGCGACAGCAGATGCACGACCATCATCAGGTCAGGTGAGCTTTTCACCGTGGTGATGCCAAGGCGGCGTACCTCCTCCGGCAGGCGCGGCTCGGCCTGTGAGACGCGGTTCTGCACCAGCTGCTGCGCCTTGTCCGGGTCGGTGCCCAGCTTGAAGGTGACGGTCAGCGTCATCAGCCCGTCGGTGGTCGCCTGGCTGCTCATATAGAGCATGTCCTCGACGCCGTTGATCGCCTCCTCGATGGGGGTGGCCACCGTCTCGGCGATGACGCGCGGATTGGCGCCCGGATAATTGGCACGCACCACGATCTGCGGCGGCACCACCTCGGGATATTCCGACACCGGCATGGAGCGCAGCGCGATCAGGCCGGCCACAAAGATCAGGACCGACAGAACGCCCGCGAAAATGGGACGGTCGATGAAGAATTTGGAGATATTCATGAAAACAGACTCCGCCCCGCAGCCCGGCTGACGCAGCGCTTAGCGCTGCGCCACCGATGTGCTGCCGGCAGGCTTGGAAGGATTGTACATGCTGACCATCTGCGGGGCGACGACCGCGCCCGGCCGCACCCGATGCAGGCCGTTCACGACGATGCGCTCGCCGGCTTCCAGCCCGGAGGTGACGACGCGCAGCCCGTCCTCGGTGGAGGCACCCAGCGCCACCTCGCGATAGCCCACCTTGTTCTCACCATCGACCACCAGCACGAACTTCTTGTCCTGGTCGGTACCGATGGCCCGTTCGGAGATCACCAGCAGCGAATCGGCCTTGGCCTCGCCCATGCGCAGCCGCACGAACTGGCCCGGCATCAGCAGCCCCTGGGAATTGTCGAACTGGGCCCGCACGCGCACCGTGCCGCTGCGGGCATCGACGGCATTGTCGATCAGCTGCAGCTGGCCGGTATGGTCGGTGCCGCCGCTGCCAATGGTGCCCATCTGCACGGGAATGCGATCGATGGCGCCTGGCGTGCCCTGGGCGGCCAGATCGTGCAGCGACGCGCTGACGATCCGCTCATTCACGTCGAAGCCGGCATAGATCGGATCGACCGACACCAGATTGGTCAGCACCGGCGCGCCGGGACCGGCGGCCACGAGGTTGCCGACGGTGATCTCCAGCTTGCCGACGCGGCCGGAGACCGGCGCCTTGATCTCGGTATAGCCGAGATTGAGCTGGGCCGCCTGCAGCCCGGCCTGGGCGGCGCGCAGGTTGGCCACCGCCTCGGTATAGGCGCTGACCCGCTGATCGACGACGCTCTGCGAGATCGTGCCGCGGTTGGACTGCTGGAGCTGCTGCGCGCGGTCACGCTCCTTGCGGGCGAAGGAGACGCGGGTTTCCGCCGCCGCCACCTCGGCCTGCAGCCGGGCGACCTCCGCCTTGTAGGGATCGGGATCGATGATGATGAGCAGGTCGCCCTTGCGGACCAGCCCGCCCTCGCGGAAATGCACCGACTGCACCGCGCCAGACACGCGCGAGCGGATATCCACCCGCTCAACCGCTTCCAGCCGGCCGGAGAATTCATTCCACAGGCCGGTCTCGCGGCGCTCCACCGTCGCCACGGAGACAGGAACGGCGCTGGGGGCCTGCGCCGCCGGGGCCGGCGTATCGTCGGCCAGCACGGCATGCCAGCCTTGCGTGAGAAAGAGGCCGCCACCGGCTGCGGTGACGCCAAGGACGAGCGCGGCGCCCAGAAGGCGCCGTAAGGCCTTGTTCATATGAGGACTCCTTGACCGGTGGTCGGTTCGCTGAGTGGCGGGGTGGCGCGGTCAAGGCCGGCTGCCCATCCAGTTCTGTAGCGTTTGTTACAGATATGCCGCTGGACGGATACCGTCAAGCGAATTATATAGTGCTTAGTAAAAAATTAAAAAAGGAGGATCGCCATGGCTAAGGGCCGTCCCCGCTCATTCGATATGGACGAGGCTCTCGACCGTGCCCTGAACCTGTTCTGGACCAAGGGCTACGAGGGTACCTCGCTGTCCGACCTGACGCAGGCGATGGGCATCAGCCCGCCAAGCCTCTATGCCGCCTTCGGCAACAAGGAGGAGCTGTTCCGCCGTGCGCTCGACCGGTACATGCAGGAAACCATCGACTTCGACGGCATCATGAGCGCGCCGACCGCCCGCGAAGTGGCGGAAAGGATGCTGCATATCAGCACCCAGATGGACCCGGAACGCCCGGCTGGCTGCCTGCTGGTGCAGGCGGCGCTGTCCTGCTCGGAAGCCTCCGACTCGGTACGCAAGGAGCTGATCGCCCGCCGCAAAGCCGGAGAGGACGCCCTGCGTACCCGTTTCGAGCGTGCCGTGCGCGAGGGCGACCTGCCGGCAACTGCCGACCCTGCCCTGCTGGCCGGTTACCTGACGGTCACCGCCGAGGGCATGGCCGTTCATGCCGCCAGCGGTGCCAGTCCAGAGACGCTGCGCGGCATTGCCAACGCCGCCCTCCAAGCCTGGTCCGTGCTGATTGCCGGCGACAAGAGAAGCGCTTCCCTGCCGGGTGAGGCGGCGGATTAACCGCCGCCTCTCTCCAACAACGCCGGTCACGCGGTCTCCCGCACCATCGGCAGACGCTCCGGCCGGCCAACGCCCAGCCGGGCCATCGCATTGGCAACGGCGGGGCCGATGGGCGGCACGCCTGGCTCACCGACACCCGTGGGTGCCTCTGTCGAGGGCACGATGACGACCTCGATTTCCGGCATCTCATCGATGCGCAGCGAACGGTAGGTATCGAAGTTGCGCTGCACCGGCTGGCCGCCATCCAGGGCCACCTCGGCATAGAGCACATGGCCCAGGCCATAGCCGATGCCGCCTTCGATCTGCGCCCGGATCACGTCCGGATTAACGGCGACGCCGCAATCGATGGCGCACCAGACCTTGTGCACCCTCGGCCCGTTATCGCCCATCGAGACCTCGGCGATCTGCGCGACATAGCTGCCGAAGCTCTCGACCGCCGCCACACCGCGCGCCCGTCCTTCCGCCGGACGGCTGCCCGACCAGTCGGCAAGCTTCGCGACTTCCCGCAGCGCACCGGCCAGACGCGGCTTGTCCGCCATCAGCGCCAGACGGCCCTCGACCGGGTCCTGTCCGGTCTCCTCCAGCAACCGGTCGATGAAGCATTCGACCGCATAGCCGGTATGGGTATGGCCGACCGAACGCCACCAGAGCACAGGCACCGGGGATACCACCGTGTGCAGGTCACAGCGGAAATTGGCGACCTTGTAGGGCAGTTCCCGCGCGCCTTCGACGGACGTGATATCGACGCCGTCACGCACCAGCATCTCCTCAAGCGCCGTGCCGCTCGCCAGCGACTGGCCGACGACGGTGTTACTCCAGCCGGTGATCCGGCCGTCCCTGATCGCGCCTTTCATGCGGTGCACGAAGATGGAGCGGTAATAGCCGCCGGTGATGTCGTCCTCGCGGCTCCAGACCAGCTTCACCGGGCGGTTCGGGCCGATGGCCTTCGCCGCTTCTGCCAGTTCCACAGCGAACTCGGACTTACCCTGCGCTCGCCGGCCGAAGCTGCCGCCGCTGAGCAGCGTCTCCACCGTCACCCTGCCGGGCTCCAGCCCCAGCACCTTGGCGATGCCCATATGGTCCAGCGTCTGCAGCTGGCTGCCGAAGCGGGCGCGGGCCGTCTGCCCGTCCCATTCCAGATAGCCGTCCAGAGGCTCCATCGGCGCGTGGGCGAGGTAGGGGAAGATATATTCCGCCTCAACGATCTTCGCGCCATCGCCAAAGGCCGCATCAGCATCGCCATGCGCCCCGGCGACCACGCCCGGCTTTTTGGCGAGTGCCCGGTATTCCTCGATCATCGCCTCGCTGCTGCGCGTCTCGGCGGTGCTGTCGTCCCACTCGACGGACAGTGCTTCGCGCCCCTTCAGCGCCGGCCACATGCCCTCGGCATAGACCGCGACGCCGGAGGACAGCTGCTTCACATCGACGACACCGCGCACCTTGCGGGCCGCACTGTCATCGAACCGCACCAGCTTCGCACCGAAGCGCGGCGGCCGGGCGACCACCACGGTCAGCATGCCGGGCGTCTGGATGTCGATGGTGTATTCCGCTGTGCCGTTCACCTTGGCCGCGGTGTCCAGCTTGCGCAGCGCCTGCCCTTCCCTGCCGATCAGCTTGAAGGCAGACGGGTCTTTCAGCGCCACCTTCTCCGGCACCGGCAGGCCGGATGCGGCCTCGGCGAACTCACCGAACCGGCCGGTCTTGCCCGACGGATGGCGCAGCTGGCCGCGCTCGATGGTGATCTCGCCGGCTGGCACCTTCCAGCGCGCCGCAGCCGCCTGCACCAGCAAGGCGCGGGCCGTGGCGCCTGCCTGGCGCATCTGCATGTAGGAATTGGCGATGGCGGTAGAGCCGCCGGTGCCCTGCACGCCGAAGGCCAGGTTCTTGTAAAGCTCGACATTGGCAGGCGCATGCTCGGCACGCATCTGCGCCCAGTCGGCGTCCATCTCCTCGGCGACCAGGGTGCTGAGGCCGGTGAACGGCCCCTGGCCGAACTCGATATGCTTCACCAGCACGGTCACGGTGTCGTCAGCGCCGACCCGCACGAAGGCGTTCGGCGCGAAAGTGCCGCCCTTTGCCGGGGTGGCGGCCCGTGCCTTACCGCCCAGCGGCAATTGCAGGGCGAGGGTGAGGCCGACAGCGCCTTGCAGCACGGCACGGCGGGAAACGCGCATAGCAGTCATGGATCAGCCCTCCAGAGAACGGGCGGCGTCGTGGATCGCGGCCCGGATGCGGACATAGGTGGCGCAGCGGCACAGATTGCCGTTCATTGCCGCGTCGATATCCGCGTCGGTCGGCTTGCGGTTCTCTGTCAGCAGGGCGACGGCGCTCATCACCTGGCCGGACTGGCAATAACCGCACTGCGGCACGTCATGCGCGGTCCAGGCGGCCTGAACGGCGCGCGCCTCGGGGCTGGTGATCGCCTCGATGGTGGTCACCTCGCTGTCGGCGAGGGCCGAGACCGGGAAGACGCAGGAACGCTGCGCCACGCCATCCACGAAGACGGTGCAGGCGCCGCACTGCGCCATGCCGCAGCCGAATTTGGTGCCGGTCAGGCCCAGCGTGTCGCGCAGGACCCAGAGCAAGGGGGTATCGTCATCGACATCGACGCTGTGCGTCTGGCCGTTGACCTTGAGCGTGGTGGACATGGCTGCCTCACAGGTAGCTGGAATGGGACAAAACTGGTTGGACGCCGGAGGAACGGGGACGGCCGGCTCCTTCAAGCCGGTTTGCGTACAGCCGTTCCTCCTGTATGAGTTTTTGGGTGTCCAATCTTTTGTCGGACACCATATACTAATTAGACTCGATGGTCTTATCGAGTATAGTCCGTCTAAACGAAGCGTCTGTCAATACCCGCCATGCGTCCAATGAATGAAATTTGCGAGACAAGTGCGCTGACCAAGATGGAGCAGGTCGCCGATGCGGCGCGCCGGCTGTTCGCCCGCTATGGCTACAAGCGCACCTCGATGGATGATATTGCGCGTGAGGCCGGCGTTGCCAAGGCCACGCTCTATCTGCATTTCAAGGGCAAGGACGATGTGTTCCGCACGATGATGCGGCGCACTGCCGATCTGGTGCTGACGCGCTGCGACGCGGCGCTGACCAGCGGCGCCCCCTTCGCCGAACGTCTGGAAGGCGTGCTGGGTGCCTATTACGGCACCTGGATCGACCTGTTCGGCGACCCGGCCCATTGGGGCGAGCTGGTGCTGGTGAAGACGCAGATCGCCATGGACCAGGCGAAGGAGCTGGAAGGCCTGTATATCGACCGGTTCCGGGGCTTCCTGGCCAAGGCGGAAGCTGATGGCGAGATCGACCTGTCGCGCGCCGGCACCGATGCCGACCAGCTCTGCCAGACGCTGATGCAGGCGGCCCTGGGCGCCAAGAGCGGTACCCCGCCGACGCAGGAGGAATTCCGCCAGCGGATGCGCAACATCGCCCGGCTGGCCGCCGCCGCCCTGACGCGCTGAAATCCCTGAAACACTGAGACAAGGCAGCCGATAGTCATGGATATGCCGCACGACTATCGCGAAGGCCATGCCGCCGCGGTCCTGAAGAACCCGGTTCTCGCCGACCGCTACGTCGCGCACACCATGCTGGGCGACCCGCTGGCCGACGCGGCGGTGGCGGAATTGTCCCGCCATGCGCCGCAGCTGGCACAGGAATGGGTGCGCCTCGGCATGGATGAGGGGGCCGCCCGGCTGGCGGAGGCGCCGCCGGTGGTGCGCGATTTCTTCATAGAATCCGAGAAAGTGCCGGACTGGTTCGACGAGGCCGCGACGCTGCCGGGCTGCCGGGCCTTCTACCGCAATTCCGAGATGTTCGTCGGCGCCTTCGTCGCCGCCGTGCTGATCGAGGGGTTCTCGACCCTTATCAGCCGGTCCTTCAGCATCACCGGTCGCATGGTCGATCAGGGTGTGCGGCGGCTGAAGCAGAACAACCGGCAACTGGTCGAAATCTTCCTGCCCGGCGGGCTTGACCGCTATGGCGAAGGCTGGAAACTGTCGGTCCGTATCCGCCTTGTCCATGCCCGCATCCGCCAGCTTCTCGCCCAGTCGGACGAGTGGGAATCGGCGGCCTGGGGTACGCCGCTCAGCTCCGCCCATATCGCGTTTGCGACGGCGGCCTTTTCGGGCCTGCTGCTGAAGCGCGCGCGCATGCTGGGCGTCGAGCTGTCGGCGGAGGAGCGCGACGCCTTCATGACGATCTGGCGCTATGCCGGTCATCTGATGGGGGTCGATCCCGCCCTGCAATGCGCAACCGAGGAAGAGGCGCTGACGCTGTACGAGATCGGGGCGATGTGCGAACCGCCGATCAGCCTCGACTCCATCCTGCTGGCGAACGGGCTGATCAATTCCGCGCCGCTGGTGGCCGGCATAGAGGAGCCGGCGGCGCGGCGGCGCCTGGCCCGGCGCATCTATCGCGTGTCGCGGGCGATGATCGGCGACGAGATGGCGGACGCACTGCGCTACCCCGCCCTCAACACGACAGGGACGCTGCTGCTGTTCCGCCTGAAGGGCCGGGCCGAACGCCTGATGCACCGCTATTTCCCGAAGCTGGCGCAGCACCGCCAGCTCAGCCAGTTCCAGACCATGCTGAACGTGTCGCACTATGCCGATCAGGGTATCGGCTACCGGCTGCCCGGCCATGTGCATGCGGAAAAGGACGGTACGATATGAAACCCAACATTATTCCCCCCGTCCTGATCCTGAGTACCGGGCGCTGCGGCTCCACCATGGTGTCGGAGATGCTGAACCGGCATCCCGATGTGCTGAGCCTGTCGGAATTCTTCGTGCCGCTGGGGCAGAACGGCTTTGCCTGGGAAAATCCGACGGGCGAACGGATGTGGCAGACGCTGAGCCAGCAATCGCCATCGCTGCACGCCATGCTGAAGGACGGGCTTGTCGTCGATGAGGGACTGTATCCGCATGACGACCCCAATTCCCGTTTCTCGGCGCACGACATGCCGCCGGTGATAGCAACCACGCTGCCGCACCTGACGCCCGACTATGAGGCACTGTATGACGCGCTGGAGCGCTTCGTGCGGCCGCTGCCGAAAGCGCCGCTGGCGGACCAGTACAGGGCGCTGTTCGGCTATCTGATGGACCGGTTCGGCCGGCGGGTCTGGGTCGAGCGTTCCGGCGGATCGCTGATGCTGGCGGCCAAGCTGCTGAGGCTGTTCCCCGAGGCCCGGGTGGTGCATGTCTTCCGGGACGGGCGTGATACCGCCATCTCCATGAGCCGGCATCACAATTTCCGCGTGCTGCTGGCGATCCACAAGAAATGCCGGCGGCTGGGTCTCGACCTGCGGCGCGACTTCCTGAAGGATCGCGGCAGCCCTGCCGGCATCTGGCTGGAGAAGCTGTTCTTCAGCGTCGTCGATACCGGCAAGCTGCTGCGCGAGGAGCCGGAGCTGGCGGAGTTCGGCGCGCTGTGGAGCGATATGATCCTGACCGGCGAGAAGATGCTAGGCCATCTGCCGCCCGAACGGCTGCTCAACCTGCGGTTCGAGGATGTGCAGCAGGCGCCGCGCGAGAAGCTGTCGGAGCTGATCCGCTTCATCGATCCGTCCCTGCACAACGAGGCGTGGCTGGAAGAGACGGCGGCGATGCTGCGCCCGACCCGCGCGAAATACACCGACCTGCCCGCCCCGCAACAGGCCGCGCTCACCCGTGCCTGTGCACCGGGGCTCAGGCATCTGGGTTATGCGGCATGAATGGGGGCTGCCCCCTGCACGGCATAGATCTGGAAGCTGTCCTGCGGATCGCCGCCCGCACCTTCCAGCACCCACGGCCGGACGGCACCCTGCCCCGGCAGTTTCACGAAAAGACCCACGCCTGCCTGTCCGGCACGCTGCGGATCAATCCGCCGGATAATCCGGCCCTGCGGCACGGCCTGTTCGCTCAGGCCGGTCGCTATCCCGCCACGATCCGTTTTTCCAGTTCCTTCTTCGCCGACGACGAGGTGCCGGACGGGCGTGGCATGGCCATCCGGCTGACCGGCGTGGACGGCGCCCCCGGCGGGCAGCAGGATTTCATCCTCATCAGCCAGGCGACCGCCCCGTTCCGCCACTCGGCCGATGCCGCCGCCCTGTTCGCCGCGCTGGATGGCGTGCCCCGGATGACGCCGTTCAGCCTGTTGTCGCGCAGCTATATCCTGCCGGGCTTCGATCCCCGCCGCCTCCGCTGGCATTATCTGCAGCTGCTGTTCTCGACCGGTTTCACCCATGCCCGCAGACGCGGGCTGCACCGGCTTGCCTATTACAGCATCACCCCCTACCGGCTGGGGGAGAGTGCGGCGAAATATATCTGCCGCCCGGATGCTGGTGCCTGGGACGGCCTGCGCGGCTACCGGCGGAGTTTCACCGAAAGGTTGCAGGCGGCCCTCGACCGGGGTGGCTTCGGTTTCGATTTCTGCCTGCAGCCCCGCGCGTCCGAAAGCGACCCCATCGACGATGCGGGTGTGACCTGGAAGGGGCCTGAGTTCCCCGTCGGTCGGCTGGAAATCCCGGCGCAGGATGTGAGCGCGGGCCTCACGCTTTCAGACGGGCTGGCCTTCAATCCCTGGAACTGCCTGCCCGACCATGAACCGCTGGGGTCGCTGAACCTTCTGCGGCGGCATGCCTACGCGGAATCGGCGAAGCGGCGGAACGCCAACACGCCTTAACCGGACCACGGCCTCACTTGCCCCCTCACTTGCCATTGTCACTTATTCGCACTCGCGATATGTTTCGCGCTCTCGGACGCGTTTGGAGATCTGGAGCATGGCAAGCTCGACACATACAGGCGGAGGCTGGCTGACGCCGCGGCGCACGCGCTGGCTGCTGGGCGGGCCGATGGCCATTCTGATCGCCATCCTGGCGATGGGGGCGATGCCGCTGTGGTTTCCCGCCGGCGCGGCGGGCGTCGATCACCTGATCTTTCCGCTGATCCTGTTTCCAGCATTGTGGGCCATCCCCTTCTTCTACGCGATCCTGGCGGAGAATCTGCGCCGCGCCACGCTGGTGATGACCGGCATTGCCATCCTCAACGCGGCGGGTATCGCCGTGCTCTGGACCGCTTCCTGAAGGACCGGAACCCATGATCGAACTCTCACAGGCACGAAGCAAAAGGCTGCTGGCGGTGCATGGCTGGTCCGGCACGGTGCTGGGGCTGGCGCTCTATGTGGTGATCCTCACCGGCGCGGTGGTGGTCTTCGCACACGAGATCGGCACCTGGTCGGTCAGCGGCAGCCGGGCAGAGCAGCCGCTAGCGGTGCCGATGGACGCGAAGCTCCGCGAACTGGCCGCGCAGGTCGATCCGGAATATCTGGACGACATCAACCTGTTCCATAACGCCGCCGGGCACATCAGCGCCTTCTTCCACACGCATGGCGTGAAGGAGGATGGTCATCCGATGGAAAAGGGCGTGCGCTTCACCTTCGATCCAGTAACCGGCGAGACGCTGACGCGCCAGGAAGGCTATGCCGACGAATTCGAGGAGCCGGTCAGCGGGCTGGAACGTTTCCTGGTCGATCTGCATGTGAACCTGCATGCGCCCAACCCGATTGGCCTCTATCTGACAGGCATTCTGGGCTTTGTCATGCTGGCGGCCGCCGTCTCCGGCTTCCTGCTGCACCGCCATCTGATCAAGGACCTGTTCGTGGCGCCGCGCCTGTCGAGCCGCCTGCTGAATGCCCGCGACCGCCACATCCTGGCGGGCAGCTGGGGCCTGCCCTTTGCCTTCGTGCTGGCCTTCACCGGCGCCTTCCTCAGCTTTGCCGGCTCCATCGGCCTGATGACCATCAGCATGGTGGCGTTCGGCGGCGACCAGGAAAAGCTGATCGAGACCATCGTCGGGACGCCCGAGGGGGAGGATGCCACCCCGGCCCCGCTGGCCAATCTGGATGCGATGCTGCGGCAAGCCGCCGAGAAGTCGCACTCCGCGCCGGCCTTCGTGTCGATCATGCATTATGGCCGCGCCGATGCGCGGGTCTTCTCCTTCCATCTTGCCGGCGAAGGCGAACTGCAGAGCCAGCAGCATGTCTTCAAGGGCAGCGACGGTTCCTATCTCGGACCGAAGCCCACCCTCGGCACCAAACCTTCGGCGGGCGATGCCGCCTTCACCCTGGTCAGCGTGCTGCATTTCGGCACCTTCGCCGGCCTGCTGTCGCGGGTGATCTGGTTCGCGCTGGGGCTGGCCATGTGTTACGTCACGCTGACTGGCCTGCAGCTCTGGCTGCGGCGGCGCGAGGACAGCCAGCTGTGGCGCCGGCTTGGACGGTCCGTGCCGATCGTCGGCTATGGGCTGCCGATCGCGCTGGCCGCCAGCGGCATCGGATACCTGCTGGCGCTGCCCGCCGGAGCCGTGCTGTTCTGGACGCCCGCCGGCTTCCTGATCGCCTCCGGCCTCGCCATCATCCTCGGCTGCATCCTGCGCGATGAGGCGCTGCTGTACCGGCTCTACAGGGGGCTGCTGGGTGCCTCCCTCCTCGCCCTGCCCGTATTGCGCTGGCTGACCGGCGGTACCGGCTGGGGTCCGCTGATGGCAAACGGCAACGATATCGTGGTGCTGCTCGACCTGGCGCTGGCGACTGGCGGCATCGGCTATCTCTATCTGTCCATCGCCCGCCGACCCGCTCCGCAATGGGGCGCCGACAAGCGCCCGGTAGCCGCCGAATGATGACCGTGACCGTGACTCTCGCGGCGATCCTGCTGTCGCTCGCCGGTATCGTGCTGCTGACCGCGACCGACCCGAAGCGCCGCCGCGTGTTCGGCCTGCCCGATGCGAAGCACCGCCCCGCCGTGCTGGCCTGCCTGCTGATCCTGGCCCCCGGTGTCGCCCTGCTGATCGCCGGCCAGTCCGCCGCCTTCGTCATGTGGCTGGCTGCCGTCCCGCTTGCCGGATGGGCACTGGCCGCCATCCCGCCGGGAGCGCTCGGCCGGAAGCGCTGATCGGGTCCGGCGCGGCAGTCACGCCCTTTCGAGAATGCCCCGGTAGAAATCGAGGAAGGCACGCAGGGCCGGCGGCACATAGCGCCGGCTGGGGTAATAGATGTGCCAGGCCGGCAGGGTTGCAGCATAGTCTTCCAGCAGTCGGACCAGCCGGCCGGCCTGGACATGCGGCTCGGTATAGTGCCGCGCCAGACGGGCAATGCCGGCGCCGGCAATCGCGGCGGAGACGACATGCCGTGCGTCGTTCAGGATCAGCCGGCCTTCGGGCGTCATCACGAATTCCACGCCCGCCACCTCGAAGCGCCAGGAGAAGATGACGCCGCTGGGAAAGCGAATCCGGATGCAGTCATGACTGGCAAGGTCCTCAGGATGTAACGGCTGGCCGTGCCGCGCGAGATAGTCCGGGCTGGCCACGACATCATAGACCTCCGGCTTGCCGAGCGGCATGGCGATCATGTCATTCGCCATCTCCAGCCCCAGCCGGACGCCGGCATCGAAGCCTTCCGCCACGATATCGATGACCCGCGCGTCCGAGATGAGCTCCAGCGACACCCTGGGATAGGCCGCCAGGAAGGCCGGCGCATGGGGCATGATGAGATGTTCCAGGGCCGGTGCCGGCACGCTGACCCGCACCACGCCGGAGGGCTGGCCGCTCAGGCTTTTGACCTGGGCGATGGCTGACTGAACGTCTTCGAAGGCAGGCTCCAGAAGCGATACTAGCAATTCGCCGGCCTCGGTCGGCGAGACGCTGCGCGTCGTGCGGTTCAGCAGGCGCAGTCCCAGCTCCTCTTCGAGGTTCCGCACGGACTGGCTGAGCGCCGGGCCTGTCACGCCGCGCTCCTGGGCGGCCCGCCGGAAGCTGCGCGTCCGTGCCACCACCAGGAAAGCCTCCAAATCGGCATAGCGCATGGTCACCCCTCTATAGATAAATTTCACTTATCAAATAAGTTAGGAAAGGCAAATTAAAGTTTTCGGTCCTTTCAGCAATAGTGAAGCGAACAGCCTCACCCCCGATCTTTTCCGCTGAAAGGATGACGCCGACATGATCAGCCTGAGCATCAACAACCAGCGCGTTGACGTAGAGACCGACCCCGGCACGCCGCTTCTGTGGGTATTGCGGGAGCATCTCGGCCTCGTCGGGACGCGCTTCGGCTGCGGCGCCGGAATGTGCGGCGCCTGCACGGTCCATATCGATGGCACGGCGTACTTCGCCTGCCAGACCCCGGTGGGCGATGTGGCCGATGGCCAGGTGGTGACCATCGAGGGGCTGTCGGACCAGGGCGACCATCCGGTTCAGCGCGCCTGGATCGCCGAGCAGGTGCCGCAATGCGGCTACTGCCAGTCCGGGCAGATCATGCGCGCCGCCGCGCTGCTGGCGCGCAACCCGAAGCCGAGCCGGGAGGAGATTGTCGAGGAAATGTCGGCAAACCTCTGCCGCTGCGGCACCTATGCGCGCATCGTACGGGCCATCGAACGCGCAGCCGAGGAGGCCTGAGCCATGATCCTCAAGGACATGAAACCCACCCGCCGCGGCTTCCTGGCCGGCAGCGGCACCCTCGCCTTCGCATTGCTGGCGGGCGGCGGCGTTTCCGTCATCCGGTCGGCGGCTGCGGAGCCTGCTGCGGCCGGCATCCGGGATATCAATGGCTGGGTCGTGATCGAGCCGGACGGGTCGATCCTCATCCGCTTCGGCGCCGCCGAAATGGGACAGGGCGTCAATACCTCGCTGCCGATGATCGTCGCCGAAGAGCTGGATGCCGGCTGGTCCACCGTGAAGGCGGAGCAGGTCAGCATGGACCCCGATGGCATTTTCGGGAATCCCGGCTTCGGCGGCATCCTGTTCTCGGCGGGCAGTTCCTCGCTCGAAGGCTATTTCCAGCATCTGCGGCGGGCCGGAGCCACCGCGCGGCGGGTGCTGATCCACAGCGCGGCGGCCCATTGGGGTGTCTCCCCCGAACAGGTCACGACAGACTCCGGCGTGGTGGTGAACACCGCATCCGGCGCCCGGATGGGCTATGGCGAAGTGGCAGCGTTGCCGGCAATCGTGACCGAGGTGCCGGCGGTCGCTGATGCCGATCTGAAACCCCGGAAGGACTGGCGCATCATCGGCTCCGATCCGGGCCGGCTCGACATACCGGGCAAGACCCGGGGGGCCGCAATCTACTCGATCGATATCCGGTTGCCCGGCATGCTCTATGCCGCCCAACTGCAGGCACCGGTCGAAGGCGAAACGCCGGTCACCGTCTCGGACCGCGCGGCGCGCGACCTGCCCGGCGTGGTGCAGATCGTCAAACTCGCCAACAGCGTGGCCGTACTCGCGGAACGCTGGGAGACGGCGCTCGCCGCACGCGATCTGCTGGACGTCAGCTGGAGCGCGAATTCCGAGTTCCGCCAATACAGCAGCGATCGCGAACTGGAGGAGCTTTCCCGGGCGGTGGACGACCCGTCGCTGCCCGCCTTCCCATGGGAAAGCCGGGGCGATGCCGTAACGGCGCTGGCGCAGGGCACACGGAAGCATGCCGCGACCTACAGCACCACCCATCTCTACCATGCCCAGATGGAGCCGCTGAATGCCGTCGCCTCAGTTGATGCGGATGGCAAGGGCGCGGAAGTCTGGCTGGGAACGCAAAGCCAGACGATCTCCATCGGCGTGGCCACCGCCGTCCTGGGGACGACGCCTGACCGTATCCGCTTTCACGCCATGCAGATGGGCGGTGCCTTCGGCCGCCGGACCGTCTTCGCCCGCGACCTGCTGCGCGATGCGCTGCTGCTGTCGCGCGCGGCGGGACGGCCGGTGAAGCTGATGTGGACCCGGGAGGATGATGTGAAGAATGGCTGGCTGCGGCCGGCAACGGTCCATCGCCTCGAAGCGACGCTCGACGCCGATGGCACTGTCACGGCAATGCGCCACCGCGTCGCCTCGCCGTCGATCCTGCAATTCGCCTTTCCGCAACGCTGGAACCCGGAGACCGGTCGCGATGTCCTGGTCATGGAAGGCACCGAGAGTACCGACTACGCGATCCCGGATTTCCGCGCGGAGCATGTCATCACCCCGCGCCGCTGCCGCGTCTCGGCATGGCGTGGAATCGGCTGGGCCCCGAACTGCTTTGCCCGCGAATGTTTCATCGACGAGCTGGCGGAACAGGCCGGCAGCGATCCAGTCGCCTTCCGCCGGAAGCTGCTGCGCGACAGCCCGCGCGGCCTGGCGGTACTGGACGCCGTAGTCGCCATGGCCGGCTTCGGAAAGGCACCGCAGGGGCGCGCCCATGGCCTTTCCTTCGCCGGCTACAAGGAAACAAGGGGTGCCGGCGTCGCGGAAGTATCGGTCGAGAATGGCCGGTTCCGCGTGCATCGCTTCTGGGCAGCGGTCGATCCGGGCTTCGCCGTGCACCCGGACAATCTGCGGGCACAGGTCGAAGGCGGCATCCTGTTCGGGCTGTCCTCCCTGATGCGCGAACGCGCAAGCTATACGGATGGCATGATCGACCAGAGCAATTTCTACGATTATGAGCCGATCCGTATCGGCGAGATCCCGAAGATCGAGGTGCGGATCGTCGAGTCCGACTCGGCCCCCAGCGGCGCGGGCGAGATCGGCGTCCCGATGACCGGCGCGGCCGTGGCGAATGCCATAAGGCTGCTGACCGGCACGGCCCCGCGGCAGATGCCGTTCAACCTGGAACAGTCCTGACGCAATCTTGCGCCCCCTGACCCCGCCCCTGACCCCGCCCCTGGACCCTACGAATATCCGCCGTGGCTCTAGGGGCGGCGCGGCTGTGAGAGTAGCTGTCAGGAAAGCGTCATACTTTCCGAGGACCGGCTCATGACCCACATGCCCATCACCATGGACAATCACTGGCTGCCCTTCACCAACAACCGGCTGTTTCATCAGGAGCCGCAGATCTTCGCGCGGGCGAAGGGCGTGCGCTACTGGACGCCGGAGGGCCAGGAAATCCTCGACGGGTCGTCCGGCCTGTTCTGCTCCGCCGCCGGGCATGGCCGGCCGGAGATCGCCGAGGCGGTCCACAAGCAGCTGATGGAGTTGGACTACACACCGCATTTCCAGCGCGCCGCCCCGGTCTCCTTCGAGCTGGCGCGCCGCCTGGCGGAAATCCTGCCGGAGGGCATCGACCGGCTGTTCTTCGGCTCCTCCGGATCGGAGGCCGTCGACAGCGCGATGAAGATCTGCCTCGCCTATCACCGGGCGCGCGGCGAGGCCCAACGCACCCGCTTCGTCTCCCGCTCCTGGGGCTATCACGGCGTCAATCTGGGCGGCACCTCGCTGGCCGGCATGGTCGGCAACCGCCGCGACTTCTCCGGCGTCACCTGCGATGTCGTGCATATGCGCCACACCTGGAACGAGGAGCAGCGCTTCACCCGCAGCCAGCCGGAAGACGGCGCGCATCTGGCCGACGATCTGGAGGATATGTGCAAGACCTATGGCGGCGAGACCATCGCCGCCGTGTTCGTCGAGCCGATTGCCGGCTCCATCGGCACCATCGTGCCGCCGAAGGGCTATCTGCAGCGGCTGCGCCAGATCGCCGACAAGTACGGCATCCTGCTGGTGTTCGACGAGGTCATCACCGGCTTCGGGCGCACCGGCTCTGCCTTCGCCTCGCAGGAATTCGGCGTCACCCCGGACGTCATCACCATGGCGAAGGCGCTGACCAACGGCACCATCCCGATGAGCGCCGTCGCGGTGAAGACGGAAATCCAGAAGACCGTCATCGCCTCGGTCACGGCGGACCGGCCGGAACTGATGCATGGCTACACCTATTCCGCCCATCCGGTCGCCTGCGCCGCCGCCCTGGCCGCGCTGGACATCTACCGCGACGAGAAGCTGTTCGAGCGCGGCAAGTCCCTGTCCGATACCTTCCTGGATGGCGTGTTCGGCCTGCGCAACCTTCCGCAGGTCTATGATCTGCGCGGCCATGGCATGATGGCCGGCATCCAGCTGACGCCGGGCAAGGCGCCGGGCGAGAAGGGCTCCATCGTGCAGCGCCTGCTGTTCAAGGACGGGCTGCATGTGAAGGCAACCGGCGATGCGCTGATCTTCGCGCCGGCGCTGGTCAGCGAGGAATCTGACCTGGAACAGATGGTCGACAGCCTGCGCCGGGTGCTGGGCCGCAGCGACCTCTAGCCCTTCAGGTCGCGGACGATCCCGGCCAGCAGCTTCAGCCCTGGCTCGATGGCTTCCAGCGGAATGGCGGCGAAGCCGAGGCGCAAGCGGTTCGCTGGCGGGTCGGCGCGCAGGTAGTGCACGTCGCCCGGCTCCACCAGCAGCCCGGCCTGCGCGGCGCGGGCCGCCACCTCCCGCGCCGACATGCCTTTGGGCAGGGTCAGCCAGATGGCCGAGCCGCCGGTCGTCATCGTCACGTCGCAGTCCGGCAGCAGCCGGGCGGCGGCGGCGAGCATGGTCTGCCATTTCTTCGACAGGCTGGCGCGCTGGCGGCGGATATGGGCGTCGAAATGCCCCTCTGCCAGGAAGATCGCCATGGCCCGCTGGTCCAGCGTGGAGGTGTGCCGGTACATCAGCCGGCGCAACGCCCGCAATTCCGCGATCAGCGGCTGTTCGGCAACGATGAAGCCGAGGCGCAGCCCCGGAAACAGCGGCTTCGACAGGCTGCCGACATGGATCACCCGGCCGCTCTGGTCGAAGCTCTTCAGCGCCGGGCGCTGCGGGCCGACGAAGTTCAGCTCATGCTCGTAATCATCCTCCAGGATCAGGAAATCGTGGCGCTCCGCCGCTGAGAGCAGCGACATCCGCCGGTCCACCGTCATGGTCACGCTGGTCGGCGACTGGTGGCCTGGCGTGACATAGACAAGGCTGGCGCCGGCCAGCGCCTCGGTCACGCGGATGCCGTTGCCATCCACCTCATGCGCGCGCAGCACTGCCCCATGCGACAGGAAGATGTTGCGGGCATCGACATAGCCCGGCTCCTCCATATCGACCCGCGTGCCCGGCCCGCACAGCAGCACCGCGACCAGATAGAGCGCATTCTGCGCCCCGACGGTGACCAGCAGATTCTCCGGCTCGGTGCGGAAGCCGCGCTGCGGCAGCACCCGGCGGATGATCTGCTCGACCAGCATGGAATCGTCGGCGTCGATATGGTCCGCCATCCAGTCCCTTGAATGCAGCGTAGTGCCGGCAATGCGCACGCAATCCCGCCAGCGGCTGAGGGAGGTCTTGTCCGGTGCTGTCTGGCCATAGATGAAGGGATAGGGGAAATCGTGCCAGTTGGCCGGCTTCACGATGTTCTGCTGGCCGGAGAAGGACCGCCGCAGCCGGTGGCCGAAATCGACCGAGGAGGCCGCCGCCGGGATCAGGTTCCGCGCCCGGTCATCCACCTTGATGTGGAGCTGTTCGCGGACATAGCGCTCATCGATGAAATAGCCGCGCCGGTTGACGGACTTCAGATAGCCGTCCTCGGCCAGCCGCTCATAGACCAGCGTCACCGTGTTGCGAGAGACCCTGATGCGCTGCGCCATCACGCGCGTGGCCGGCAGCGGTTCGTGAAACGGCAGGGCGCCGGCCAGAATCGCCTCCACCAGCCGCTCCTGAATCTGCTGCTGCAGACGCTTGGCGGGATCGAGCGGCGCTGCGAAGAAGCGCTCTAGCATGCGCCACAGGCGCGGTTGTCAGTCCCTGGCCCCATAGTTTTCAACCCGTGGCTCTAAGCCGCCTTGTTGCGGAGCAATAAGATTTTTGCAGTGCGGCAACGAAATCACAAGAACAGACACGCACCGGGACAGACAGCACCCCGCGCCAAAGCGGGGGCGGCAATCGGCGGCACATTGAGGCCAGCCGGATAGAACAGGAGAATGGGACATGCGGAAAATCAGCTTCGGGACCAGTCTGGGACGGCGGACCTTCCTGAAATCCACGGCACTGGCCGGCGCCGGCCTTGCCATGCCGGCCATCGTCAGCCGGCGCGTGCTGGCCTCGTCGGGCGAGATCAACATCATGATGTGGTCGGACTATCTGCCGGAAAGCTTCGTGAAGGGCTTTTCCGACAAGACCGGCATCAAGATCAACTTCACCGGCATCGGCTCGAACGACGAGATCATCAACAAGCTGCGCGCCACCAATGGCGAGGGCTTCGACATCGTCACCCCGACGGTGAACCGCAACCCGCTATGGGCCGAGCTGAACCTGCTGCAGCCCTTTGACATGAAGCGGGTGCCGCTGGACAAGGTCAACCCGGCGATGGCGCTGGGCGAGGCGCACTGGAATTTCGGCGGCAAGGGCACGCACTGGCTGCCGCATATCTGGGGCACCGAGGGCGTGGCCTGGCGCACCGACGCGTTCAAGCCGGCTGGCGAGTTCCCCAGCTATTACGATGTCTGGGACGAGGCCAATGCCGGCAAGACCATGGGCCGCGCCCATTCGATGATGCTGGGCCTCGGCCTGGGGCTGGAGCGGCGCGGCGAGATGGCGCCGGGCTCGATCTGGGCAGCCTACAAGGACGAGACCAAGATGAAGGAGGTCTGGACCAAGCTGACCGAGACCGCCATCGCCAAGAAGAAGAACATCAAGCTGCTGTGGAACGATGCCGACGCGCAGAAGAACGGTCTGCTGAATGAGGGCGTCATTGTCGGCCAGACCTGGGACGGCCCACCCATTGCGCTGAAGACCGCCGGCGAGCCGGTCATGTACCGCGCCCCGGTCGAGGGCGCGATGGCCTGGGTGGACGGCCTCGCCATGCCCGTCGGTGCCAAGAATATCGACCAGATCTACGCCTTCATCGAAGCCGCCTACGACGCCAAGCTGGCCGGCGAGGCGATCAAGAGCCACGGCTATAACTCGCCGGTCCTGGGCGCCGACAAGTATGGCGGCGAGGTCTATGCCAAGAATTTCGCCGATGCCTATCCCGGCGACGCGCTGGCCAAGCTGAACCCCTGGCCGGCGGAAATGCCCTGGTACGCCAAGACACGCACGGAGTTCGTGAACAAGTTCATGAGCGCCTGACCCTGATCCCGTCCGGTCCCGGCTGCCTTTCGCACAGAGGGGCGGCCGGGCCGGAAGCGATGCGTGCGACGCGGCCTCTGCGATTATCCGGCTGCGGCGCCTCCACATCACCGGATAAGGGTGTGCAATGACCACCAGGGATATCCTGCTCGATCACGTCAGCATCCGGTTCGGCGCCTATACGGCGGTGGACAATGCCTATCTGACGATCAAGGGCGGGGAGTTCTTTTCCTTCCTCGGCCCGTCGGGCTGCGGCAAGACCACGCTGCTGCGCTGCATCTCCGGCTTCGTCGATCCCAGCGAAGGCCGCGTGCTGATCGGCGGCAAGGACATGGGCGGTGTCGGGCCGAACAAGCGCCCGACCGCGCTGATCTTCCAGAACCTGGCGCTGTTCCCGCTGATGAGCGTGGCGGAGAACATCGCCTTCCCGCTGGAGGTACGCGGCGTCGGCCGCAAGGAACGGCGCAAACGCGCCGACGAACTGCTGGAGCTGATCGCCCTGCCCGGCACCGGCGACAAGAAGGTGCATGAACTGTCCGGCGGCCAGCGGCAGCGTGTCGCCATCGCCCGCGCGCTGGCGGTGGAGCCCGATATATTGCTGCTGGACGAGCCGCTGTCGGCACTCGACCTGAAGCTGCGCCAGCATATGCGCAGCGAGCTGCGCGCGATCCAGCAGCGGGTCGGCCTGACCTTCATCTACATCACCCACGATCAGGGCGAGGCGCTGACCATGTCGGACCGAGTCGCCGTGATGAATCGCGGTGTGATCGAACAGATCGGCGATCCGGAGTCGGTCTATGAGCGCCCGAAGACCGCCTTCGTCGCCGCCTTCGTCGGGGAGACCAACCAGATACCCGGCATCATCGCCGGCCAGGACGGGCAGATCGCCGTGCTGGACACGCCGCTTGGGCGGCTGTCGGGCCGCGCCGGCGGCGGCCGCTCCTACAAGCAAGGCGACCGCTGCCTGCTGTTCATCCGCCCGGAAAGGCTGCGGCTGGCCGACCCCGCCGGTGACGGTGTCAACCGGATCGCCGCCCGCCATGTGACGGAGGAATTCGAGGGCAGCATCCGCCACCTGTTCCTGAAGGCGGAAGGCCATGAGCTGCGCGTCAGCCTGGTGAATGATGGCAGCATGGCCACGTCGCGCCGTGCGGACGATACCGTCACTGTCACCTTCGATGCCGGCTTCGCCATGGTGCTGCCGGAGGACGGCGCGCCGGACGGTGCCGCATGATTCAGGCGCTGCGCACCGCCTTCGATAATCTGGCCGGCCGGCATGGTCTGGGCGTCGCCCTTTTCGTCGGCGCGGCGGTCTTCCTGTGGGTGCTGGTGCTGATCGTGCTGCCGCAGCTTTCCATGCTGGATTTTTCCTTCCGGCATAATCTGCCGCCGCCGGAGATTGGCGGCCCGAACGATGTCTATACGCTGGACAATTACCGCTATTTCCTGATCGGCCCCGATGCCGGGCTGAACAGCCTGGATATCGGCGTGCTGCTGCGCACTATCCTGGCCGCGCTGTTCGTGACGCTGATCGATATCGCGCTGTGCTACCCCATCGCCTTCATCCTCGCCCATTCGGCCCGGGGCGTGGCGGTGCGGCTGATGGTGATCGGCCTCATTGTGCCGTTCTGGGTGAACGAGATTCTGCGCGCCTTCGCCTTCCGCGTGCTGTTCGGCACCACCGGCCTGATCAACGGCGTCGGCATGGGGCTGGGCCTGTGGGAGGCACCCATCGACTTCATCCGCGCCGATGTCGCGCTCTATGCCGGGCTGACCTACGCCTACATCCTTTTGATGGTGTTCCCTATCTACAACGCGGTCGAGGCGCTGGACCGCAACCAGATCGAAGCCGCGCGCGACATGGGGGCCAGCTGGTGGCGGGTGCATTGGCGCGTCGTGCTGCCGGTCGCCAAGCCCGGCATCGCCTCGGGCGCCACCATGGTGTTCATGCTGACCGCCGGCGCGCTGGCCGCACCGCAGATTCTGGGCGGCCCGTCAAACCTGTGGTTCACCCAGCTGATCTACCAATGGTTCAACGAGGCCGGCGACTGGCCGCGCGGCGCCGCCTACGCCACCATCCTGCTCGTCGTGTGCCTCAGCTTCGTGCTGATGACGATGCGCCTCTTCAGGGTCTCCATCGGGGCGATCGGGCGATGAGGCGCTTCACCGGCGACGGCGCGTTCGCGGCGGGATTTTCCTTGCTGTTCTTCGCCTTCCTGTTCGGGCCGCTGATCATCATGGTGATCACCGCCTTCAACTCCTCCGCCTTCCCCAGGATCACGCCCTGGGAATGTTTCACCACGGACTGGTTCAGCGTCCTCATCGACAATCAGCGGCTGATGGCGGGGCTGGTCATCAGCATCGGCATCGGCATCGGCGTGGTGGCGCTGTCCGTCCCCATCGGGCTGGCGGGTGCACTGGCGCTCAGCGAGATCGGCCCACGCCTGCGCTCCGCCCTTTATGCCGTGCTCATCACGCCGATCCTGATTCCCGGCGTGGTGCTGGGCATCTCCACCCTCGTCTTCTGGGGCGGCCTCGCGCGGATGCTGGGCGTAGGCTATGGCAGCGGCTTCTATAACGGCATCTTCCTGACGCTGCTGGGCCAGGCGACCTTCATCTCGGCCTATGCCATGCTGATCTTCATGGCGCGGCTGCAGCGCTTCGACGCCACACTGACCGAGGCTGCGCTCGATCTCGGCGCCACGCCCGGCCAGGCCTTCCGGCGGATCATGCTGCCCTTCCTGAAGCCGGCCATCGGCTCGGCCGCCTTCCTTACCCTGCTGGCCTCCTTCGAGAACTACAACACCACCGTCTTCACCATCCTGTCGGACAATACCTTCACTACGGCGCTGGCCTCCAAGGTGCGGCACGGCACCGACCCCTCGCTGTCGGCGCTGGCGGTCATCATCATCGGCCTGACGCTGATCGGCGCCATGGTGCATGAGGCCTATATCCGCCGGCAGGAGCTGTTGCGCACCGGCCGCCCCCGGATATCGCGGCTCTATGCCAATCCGGTGACGCGGGCGCTGACCCATCCGGCAGGCGTGGCCACCGTGCTGGTGCTGCTGGCCGCCGGCCTCGTCTGGCAGGGCAGCCGGCACGATTCCGCCGCCTGCATCGCCGACATCGCCGCCGAGAAGCGGGCACTGCAGGAGAAGCTGCTGGAGCAGCAGCGCCAGTCGGCCCCACCACCAGCCCCGGCTACGTCCGGAGGGGCGGCCTCAGGCAACCCCTCGCCGTTCGGCGGGGCGTTCGGCGGCGATGCCCTGCGGCCGGGGGCAACCCCTACCCGTTAGGCCTACTTCGCCGTCCAGCCGCCATCGACCAGCAGCATGGAGCCGGTGCAGAAGCTGCTCTCCTCGCTGGCCAGGAACAGGATGGCGTTGGCGATCTCCTGCGGCTTGCCCAGCCGCTTCATCGCCTGGCGCTTCTCCAGCCCGTCGCGCAGCGCCGCCGCATCGTTGCTCTTGCGGAAAATCTCGTCGAAATAGGGCGATTCGATCGTGCCGGGCGCCACGCAGTTCACCCGGATATTGGCGTCCACATGATCCAGCGCCATGGCTCGCGTTAGTGAGGCGACCGCGCCCTTGGACGCGCAATAGGCCGCGCGGTTCGGGATGCCGACCTTGGAGACGGTCGAGGCGGTGTTCACGATCACCCCGCCGCCCTGCTTCTCCATGATCGGGATGGCGTGCTTGCAGCCATAGAACACGCCATTGACGTTCACCGACATCAGCGCATCCCAGTCTTCCTCTGTGGTGTTCACCACCGTGCCGGCGATGCCATAGCCGGCATTGTTCACCAGAATATCCAGCCGCCCGTGGCGTGCAGCGACATCCTCGACCATCGCCTTCACGGCCGTCGAATCGGCGACGTTTACGGCCAAAGCCTCGCCCTTGCCGCCGGCCTGTTTCAGCTCCTCGGCAACCTTGGCGGCTGCCTCCGCATTGCGGTCGGCGACGACGACGTACGCCCCTTCACGGGCAAAGGTCAGGCAGGTGGCGTGGCCGATACCGGAGCCGCCGCCGGTGACGATGGCGATCTTGTCTTTCAGGCGCATGGTTTTCTCTTTCTTCTGCGGAAAGCGGGTTGGTCAGTTCATGCTGTAGAGCATCTTGGGCAGCCAGGTCGCCAGTGCGGGGAAGAAGAACACCAGCGCCAGCGTGAGTATCTGCATGCAGATAAAAGGAATCACGCCCTTGTACATATGCATGAGGGTGATGCTGGGCGGCGCGATGGCGCGCAGGTAGAAGATTGCGGGCGCCATCGGCGGGGTGAGGTAGCTGGTCTGCAGGATCACCAGGAACAGCACCGAGAACCACAGCGGGTCGATGCCGTACAGCTTCACCAGCGGAATCGCGATCGGGATAACGATCAGCACAATGGAGATCAGCTCCAGCACGAAGCCGGCCAGGAAGGTCATGAACAGGATCAGCGCCACTGCCGGCCAGCCGGCGAGCCCATATTCCGCCAGGAGCTTCTGGATCGCCACCATGCCGCCCGAGGCATAGAACACGCCGGCGAACATGCTACCGCCCAGCACGATCAGCAGGATCATCGCGGTAATGGAGAGCGTGCGATACAACGCCTCCTTCAGCATCGGCAGGCTGAACTGGCGGTAGATGAAGCACAGCAGGATGCTGCCGAAGGCGCCAGTGGCAGCGGCCTCCGTTGGCGTCGCCCAGCCCAGCAGAATCGTGCCCAGCACAGCGCAGATAAGGAAGACCGGCGGCAGCAGCGCCACGAAGGTGATGCGCAGTTTCTCGGCAAGCGGGATATCGTCTTCCGGTCCGGCCGCCTCGCGCGGAGCCAGCGACGGATTAAGCGTGCAGGCGATGACGATATAAGCCAGGAACAGGCCCGACATGATGAGGCCGGGAAACATGATGCCGGCGAACAGATCGCCCACCGGAATATCGGCGACCGGCGCCAGCACGACGACGATCACCGAGGGCGGGATGATGGTACCCAGCGATCCGCCGGCGCAGATCGTGCCGGAGATCAGGCCCTTGTCGTAGGCGTATTTCATCATCGCCGGGATCGCCAGCATGCCAACCACAGTCTCGGTGGCCCCAGTAATGCCAGTCGCGGCAGCGAACACGGTACACATGATGACGCTGCCGATGGCGAGGCCGCCCGGCAGGCGCCTGGTCCACAGATGGATAGCGTCGAACAGCCGGCTGGCGATGCCGGAGCGCTCCAGCAGTGCGCCCATGAAGACGAACAGCGGAATGGCGCCAAGGATGTAGTTGGTCGAGACGTCATCGACCTTGGAGATGAACTGGGCGACCGCCGCGTCGCCGAAGCGCAGCAGGCCGAAGACCAGCGCCACGCTCATCAGCGAGAAGGCGATGGGAATACCGGCGGCGACGAAGACAAGCAGCGCCGGGAACATCCAGAGGGCAAGACCAGTCATGATCGGCTATCCGTCGCGTCGCTGGCAAACAGCGCCTGAAGGTTCTTGGCGAATTCGATCAGCACCTGCAACAGGAACACCGCAAAGCCGACGACCAGCACCACCCGGTAAGGCCATATCTGCGGATTCCAGGCTGACTGGCCGGTGCCTTCGCTACTGACATAGGCGCGCACCAGATAACCCCACAGCCCCCAGGTCAGCCAGGCAACGCAAGGAATGAAGAAGCAATAGCCGATGACGTTCACCAGCGCCTTGCCGCGCGGCGGCAGATTGCCATGCAGCACGTCCACGGTGACATGCTGTCGCACTTTCAGCGCATGGGCCATGCCCAGCATGAAGATCGCGCCCATCATCATGTAGCCCAGTTCATAGGCCCAGAAGGTCGGCGCGGAAAACAGGTAGCGGCTCATCACCTCGTAAACCATCGCCAGGATCAGCGGGATGATGAGGATAACGCCGATGACCGCAGCCGCATCGGTCACCCGCTCCAGGGTCCGCAGCAATCGCATATGCCCCTCGGTGTCTGGTTGCGTCGAAGGGCGGGCGGCCAGCACCGCCCGCCCTGTAGCATGGGCTTCGGTTTACTGCTGCGTGATGCCGATCGGCAGACGGAACTTCGACCAGTTGGCGATGTCCTTCTGGAAGGCGCGCTGATGCTCATAGGCCTTCTTGAACCAGGCATTGCTGGCGGACTGCTTGTCCGCCCACTTGAAGGACGCTTCCTTGGCAGCGGCAATGAAGCTGGGGTCCAGCTGCACAAACTCGTTGCCACCCTGGCTGGTGAGGAACTTGTAGCCCTCGATGTCGTCCTTGCCGTAGCCGATGAAGGTTTCGTAGGTGGTCAGCTTGCCGGCCAGCTCGATCAGCCCCTTGTCCTTGTCGGACAGCTTGGCCCAGGCATCCTTGTTGAACATGCACTCATGCGCGCCCGATGGCTGATGGACGCCCGGCGTCACGATGTACTTGGCAATCTTGTGGAAACCGGCCGACATGTTGATGCCGGGCCCGCCCCACTCGATGCCGTCCACAACCTTGCGCTCCAGCGCCGGGAACACTTCCGAACCCGCCATGACGACGGTGGAGGCGCCCAGTTCGGTCGCGATCTCGGCCCAAGCGCCGGAGGTGCGGACCTTCATGCCCTTGTAGTCCTCCAGCGTGCGCACCGGCTTGTGCGAATGCATGAAGATTTCGGTTTCCAGAATGCCGCAGGGAACAACAACGACGTTCGAGACTTCCTGGCGCCATTGCTTCCACAGCTCCGCGCCGCCGGCATTGTAGAGCCAGAGCATGTATTCTTCCGGCGTCAGGCCGCCCGACCAGCCGCCGAAGATGACGCCTGTACGGTCGATGCCCCAGTCATAGGCGGGCCAGTTGTGGCCGACCTCGGCGACGCCACTCTGCACCGTCTCGGTGACTTTGAGCGCGCTGCCCAGGGTGCCGGCGGGGAACACGTTGATCTTCACCCGCCCATCGGTCATCTGGCCGACCAGCTCGGCGAAGCGCTTGGCGCCCAGATCAATCCAGTGGCCGCCGGCCCAGGGGGTGGCCATGCTCCACTCGACATTTTGCGCCTTGGCGGCCGGCACCAGGGAAATGCCGACAGCCAGAGCAGCGCCCGCGGCCAGGGTACGCAAACCTGCCTTTTTCCAGAACGTCATCGAATAGCCTCCTGCTGTTTGGGAATTATTTTGATGCCGGTTTCAGGGAACCGTTATGAAAAGACTAACTGACAAGTTTGTCAGGTGTCCATTCGGATACATAAGGAAGGGATAAAATTTCTCGCACTTGCGAAAAAGCCGCCCGGTCAGCTGGTCCAGAGGCCGCCGGTGATGTTGATCGACTGGCCGGTCATGTAGTCGGATTCGTCCGAGGCCAGGAAGCAGACCAGCCGGGCGACATCGTTCGGCAGGCCCAGCCGGCCCATCGGGATGGTATTCACCCGGTCCTTCGCCATCGGCAGGCCCAGTGCCTGATGCTGCGCTTCCGATTCGTCGCGCATCTTTGTCTCGACGATCAGGCCTGGGCAGACCGCATTCACGGTGATGCCGTGCGGCGCCATCTCCATCGCCAGGCTCTGCGTCACGCCGATGACCGCGAACTTGCTGGCGCAATAGGCGCTGTAATTGGCAATCGCCTTCTTGCCGAGCCAGGAGGCCATGTTGATGACCCGGCCCTGCTTGCGGGCCACCATACCGGGCAGCACCGCGCGGCAGGTCCAGAAGATGCCGTCCACATTCACGGCGAAGCTGTCGCGCCAGTCCTTCGGGTCCATCTCGGTCAACGCGCCGAGACGCAGGATGCCGGCGCTGTTCACCAGCACATCGACATGGCCCAGCGCCTTCACGAGCTGACCGGCCGCCGCCGTGACCGAGGCCTCGTCGGTGACGTCGCCGACCGCGATATGGGCGTCGCGGCCCAGCGCGCGTACCGCTGCCGCCGTCTCCTCCGATGGCTCGCGGTCCAGCAGGCCAATGTCGCAGCCTTCCCTGGCGAGGCGCAGGGCCGTGGCGCGGCCGATGCCATTGGCTGCCCCTGTGATAAGCGCCTTCCTGCCGGTGAGTTCGTACATGGCGGTCAGTCTTCCTTTGTTGTGACGGGGGATAAAAAAGCGGCATTGCGGCCGGCGATCCGGCCCGAGGCAAACGCCCAGCCCAGATGGTGGCCATGACCTTCGAGCAGCAGCCCGCCCTGGCCGGCGGAGCCGGCGGCAAACAGACCGGGGACCGGCTGTTCACCGGCACCGATGACGGCAAGGTCGGGGGTGACACGCAGGCCGCCTTCGGTGAAGACGACCCAGGGCCTGGCGGGGCCGAGCGCATAATAGGGACCGGCACCGAAGGCGGGCCGGCCCTTGCGGTCACCCGCATTATACTCGGCGACTGTCGCGGCCAAAGCCGCCGCGGACACACTGATCTTTACAGCCAGCGCCTCCAGCGTTTCCGCCTTGTGAGTGATGTCGCGGCGATTGCGGGCATAGTCCGGCAGATAGGCATAGGCGACGCCGGGCGCGGTGGAGACGTAATGCGGCCAGCCGACGAACTTCGCCGCCATCGCGCCATCCAGCAGGATGAAGGCGGTCTGGTCCGTCTGCTTCGCCATCGCATATTCAGGCTTCGCCAGCTCGTCACAGAAACGCTGGCCTTCCCGGTTCACCATGATCCCGCCCTCGCGGAACAGCCCGTACGAGGGAGCGAGGTAGGTAGTGACGAAGGACATCAGGAAGGGCCGCAGCAGGGATGCAGGCAACGCGTCCATCATCAGCTTCACCAGCCGGGCGAAGGCCGGAATCGGCGGAACCTTAATGATCCAGCTGGCGCGCGGCGGGGCAATGAAGCGGATTTCCGGCCCCCAGGCGAGATCGCCATTGGCGACGCTGGCGCCGATTTCCTCGCCCAGCTTCTGACCATCGCCTGTGCTGGTGGTGTTGATTGCCGGGATGCCGGCCATCTCCGGCGGCAGGTGTCGCCCCCGCAAGGCATCCTCGGCGGCGCTGATATCGCCGGTCGCCAGCACCAAGCCGCGCCGGGCACGGATGATCTCCTGCCCGCCCGGCCCCTCCACCTGCATGCCGACCGCGCGGCCATCCTCGATAATCAGACGGCGCACGGCGCATGAGGTGCGGATGATAACGCCCTCGCGCCGGCAATGGCGGGAGAGCTGGTGGATGAACGCGCCGGAGTGCGGCAGCACCTGATGCAGGCGCGGCACGCGGTGCGGTGGTTCCGGCACCG
Organism: Oceanibaculum indicum P24; assembly: GCF_000299935.1. Classification (NCBI taxonomy): domain Bacteria; kingdom Pseudomonadati; phylum Pseudomonadota; class Alphaproteobacteria; order Rhodospirillales; family Oceanibaculaceae; genus Oceanibaculum; species Oceanibaculum indicum. The sequence continues at coordinate 286,174 of NZ_AMRL01000001.1, forward strand.
GCTTCATGAAGACAAGGCCCAGGTCTGTGAGAAAGCGCATGGTTTCCGGCATGGCATCGACCAGAATCCGGCGCAGCACCGGATTGTCGCGGTTGGCGCGGTCGCCATGGAATTTCGGCATGTCATCGAAATGCGCGTCGGGCTCGTCCTCGATGCCGGCCTGCCGCTGCTGCAGCGTGGCGCTGGCGCAGATCGAACCGACCGACATGCCGGACGTGCCGCCCAGCTTCGGGTTCTTCTCGATGAGCACGACCGCGCGGCCCAGCCGTGCTGCCGACAGGGCGGCCATCAGCCCGGTACCGCCGCCGCCCGCCACCAGCACATCCGTCTCGCTGACCCGCATCGCCTATACCCTCTCGTCCAGCGCCGCCGGATCGCCCAGCAGGGCGGCGGCAAAGGCGCTCTGTATCGCTGGCATTGCCTTGCCGGCCCGGCGGGCATCACCGATCACCTCGATTTTCTGGCCGGGCCGCACCGGGAACCGGTTGCCGGTTCCGTATCGGGCGCGGTGATAGAACCAGTCGCGGAGGCCCGGCCGGGTCATTAGCCTAGCGAGGCCCGGCCATTTGCCGGCCCCGGCACGCAGCAGGGCAGGAACAGCGAGGCCAAGACCATGGCGGTAGGCGGCACCCGTCGCCACGACGATGCGGTCGAAACCGTCCAGAAGGGCGGGGTCATTTGTGACATCGGTGCCGGTGCGAATGACGACTCCCTTGTCGCGGCAGGCGCGTTCCAGCGCCGCGATATAGGCCCGGAAGCTGCCTTCGCGGGTCTCCACCTCCTGGAATTTCGGCGCGAGACCGGCCAGCCGGAAGCTGCCGCCCAGCTGATCGCCGCGCTCGAACAAGGTCACCTGATTGTCTTCCGCGACCAGCGAGGCGTAGCTAAGGCCGGCTGGCCCGCCGCCGACCACCGCGATCTTCTCACCGCCCGGCGGCCGTCCGTTGGCAAACAGCAGCTCCCGCCCGACCGTCGGGTTCACTAGGCAATGCAGCCTGCCGCCGCCGCGCATGCCATCGACGCAGCTGTTGCAGGCGAGGCAGCGCCGCACAGCCTTGCCCTCCTTCGCCTTGCTCACCCAGTCGGGATCGGCCAGCAGCGGGCGGCCCAGCGCGATGAAATCCACTTCGCCGGACGCCACCGCCTGCCGCGCCAGATCGGGATCGCCCAGATTGCCGACCGCGATCACCGGTACATTGACCACCCGCCTGATCTTCCGCGCGAAATCGAGGAACGGTGCCTCGCCCATCCACATCGGCGGGATCATCCGCGCGGCGGAGGGAAGCGAGCGGTAATGCCCAGCCGAGACATGGATGGCGTCGGCCCCAGCCTCGGCGGCCCAGACCGCGATCTGGAACCCGTCCTTGAAGGGCAACCCTTCCGGGAAATAATCCTCCACCGTCAGCCGATAGATCACGCCGATCCCCGGCGCCTCCGCCTTGATCCGCCGTGTGATCTCCAGCCCGAAGCGCGCCCGGTTCTCCAGGCTGCCGCCATATTCGTCGGTGCGGATATTCTCGGCGGGCGTGTGGAACTGCGAGATCAGATAGCCATGCGAGGCATGGATCTCCACGCAGTCGAAACCGGCACGCCTTGCCCGGTCGGCGGCTTCGACATAGGCGCGGATAGTCTGTTCGATGCGCGCCTTCGTCATCGCCTCCGGCACGATGGTCTCCATCGTGATCTCCAGCACCGGATGCGGCACGGCGGAGGGCGCAATCGGCGTCTCGCCGCAGATATCCTTGCGGGTGTGGCCGCCGCCATGGCCAAGCTGGATGCTGGCGGCGGAGCCTTCCTCATGGATCATCGCAACCAGCCGGCTCAGGCCCGGCAGGAACCGGTCGTCATAGAGGCCAAGCTCGTGGAAGCGGTGCCGCCCGGCCTTTTCCGGCGCCGCCATCTCCACGGTGATGAGGCCGACGCCGCCGCGTGCGCGGGCCCGGTAATAGGCCATGCCGTCCTCGGTGACGAAACCCTGCGCATCGGCGGCGCGGGTCGTCATCGAGGCCATCACGACACGGTTGGGGAGCGTCGCCGGGCCGATCCGGCCCGGCGCGAACAGGTCGGCCATGGTCGGGGCGCCTTACTCGGCGGCGAGCGGCATTGCCCCGTCGCGGCCGATGCCGGCCTGATTCAGCGCCGCGCGCAGGCGCGACAGCTCGCCCGCCGACAGCTTCATCAGCGGCGGGCGCATCACCGCCTTCTCCACCCGGTCCAGCATCACCAGGCATTCCTTCATGCGGTTGTGCATGTCGAGGAAGGGCGGAGAATAGAAGGCCTGCGCCAGCGGATAGATGCGGTCGTTGATCGCCTGCGCCTTCGCCAGATCCTTGGCCTGCACCGCCTCGAACAGCGCCACCTGAAGATCGGGGATCACGCTGCCGGCACCGGACAGCAGCCCGCCGGCGCCCATGGTCAGCGAGGCCATCAGCCAGGAGGAATGGGTGGTCAGCACCGTCACCGGGCGCGGCAGCTTCTGGAAGGTGCGGATGTGCTTCTCATGCAGCATCGCATCGTTCGACCAGTCCTTGATCGCCTTGATCGAGGGCACTTCCTCGAACAGCTTCAGCAGCGTCTCGAACGGATAGCCGAGGCCCGTGCCCATCGGATACTGGAACAGGATGATCGGCAGGTCGGTGGCATCGGCGATCATCCTGAAATGCGCGAGGGCCATCTCCGGCCGCAGCTGGCCGCCCATGGTCATGCTCTGCGGCGGAAACACCAGCAGGCAGGAGGCGCCGGCCTCGTCCGCCATCTTCGCAAGGCGCGCGGCTTCGTGGCTGCCATCGGCATAGATGCCGTTGATCAGCGGAATACGGTCGCCCATCTCGTCCAGGCAGAATTCCAGGATGCGCTTCTGCTCGTCGAAGGTGCAGGCATGCACTTCCGAGGCGTGGCCGTTCACCGTGACGGCGGCAAGGCCGGGCGTCGCCGCGACATGCGCGTTATGGCGGCGGGATTCCTTCTCGTTGATCGAATAATCGTCGTTCAGCGCCAGCAGGGTCGCCGGAATCACGCCCTTCGGCTGGAAGTCCTTGAAGCGTCGCATCTTTTCCTCCCATTCGATGACGGGGCGCCGGTCGTGGCGGCGCCGTCTCCCATATCAGTATGCCATGATACTGACTTATGTGTAAGTCGGGAGCCGGCACATTCCGTCATGGGCCTTCGCGCTGACGTCATACCGGCCCATCCACCACCCGGCCGATGAAATCGCGGATCACCGACAGCACTGCCTCCGGTGCCTCCAGATGGGGAACATGGCCGCAACCGGGCAACAGCAGGGTTTCCACCGGGCCGGAGACGCCGGCACGGATCGCCTCCAGCTGGGCCGGGCTGCCATGCGCATCCTCCGCCCCCTGCATGGCCAGCACCGGGCAGCGTATGTCCCGCAGATCGTCCAGCATCGACCAGGCCCGCATGGTGGGCCGGGTCCAGACATCCAGCCAGCCGCGCACCAGCCGTTCCGTACGGTCGCCATGATGCCGGGCGAGCCGCGCGAGGAATTCCGGGTCGTCCTGCCAGCGCGCCTTTACGCTGGCTAGCCCAGCCTGGGTCGCGGGCTCCAGCATCACATGCGCGGCCAGCGTCACGCAGGCGACGGGACGGGCGGGAAAGATCGAGGCGAAATAGAGTGCGATGGTGCCGCCATCGCTGTGCCCGACCAGAAGCGGCTTTTTGATACCGCAGGCGGCCAGCAGTTCGGGCAGCGCCCATTCCGCCGCGATCTTCAGGAAATCGTCCGGGCGCGGCAATTCCAGAGGCTCGGAGCCACCATGGCCATAGCGGTCATAGACCAGCCCCGGCAGGCCGGTCGCGGCGCACAGATTGGCCGGGAAACCACGCCATTGCGTGATGCTGCCCAGCCCTTCATGCAGGAACACCAGCACCGGCCGTTCGGGATCAAACGTCCCCAGCCGGCGCAGGCGAAGCCGGCGGCTGCCCGCGATCAGATACTCATAGGCATCGTCATTCATCAGGTCCTGCCATCAGCCCTCGCCCAGCAGCGCCGCCCCCTCGGCGGCCATGGCGCGAATATCATCCGCCGAATAGCCCAGCTCCGCCAGAATTTCGGCGCTCTGCGCGCCCAGCTTCTGCGGCGGCAGGCGTACCTCCGCCGTCTCGCCATCATAGCGCACCGGATGGTTGACCAGCGTGACCGGGCTGCCGGTCGCGCCCTCGACGGTGACGAAGCTGCCATTGTGCTTCACCTGCGGGTCGGCGGCGACCTCCGCATAGCCGTTCACGCGCGAGAACCAGATCTTCTTCGGCTCCAGCAGCGCCGCCCAGTCCGCATAGGGGCGGGTGGGGAAGAGCTGGTCCAGCAGGGCGGCCACCTCCTCCCGCCGCGCAAAAGCTTCCGCGTCCGGGATGGCGGCAATCTCGGCGCTGCCCATCGCCTCGCCCAGCCCCTTCAGGCTGGCCAGCGAGATGGCGATGTGTCCGTCCTGCACCGGATAGATGCCGTAGGGTGCTGCATAGTACCAGCCGCCGATGCGGTGCGGCGGCGTGACGTCGTGGGGGCGGTCGGCATTCAGGAAGTTGATGAAGGACTCCATCTGCAAATCGATGGCCGCGGACAGCAGGTTCACATCGACGCGGCAGCCCTTGCCGGTGCGGGTGCGGCGCAGCAGCGCGCCAAGAATGCCCATCGCCAGCAGAGCCGCGCCATGATGATCGGCGACCGATACGCCGACCGCGCGCGGGCCGGTCGTCGCCTCGCCGGTGATCGCGGCCAGCCCGCTCATCGCCTGGATCAGCAGGTCCTGCCCCGGCTTCTCGGCATAGGGGCCGTCTGGCCCGTAGCCGGAAGCGGCGGCGTAGATCAGCCCCGGATTGGCTTTTTTCAGCGCCTCGTAGCCCAGTCCCAGCTTCTCCATCACGCCGGGGCGGAAATTCTCACACACGACATCGGCGCTCTCGGCCAGCTTGCGCGCGGCCTCCCGGCCCTTCTCCGACTTCAGGTCGAGGGCGATGGAGCGCTTGTTGCGGTTGCCGGTCAGGAACAGCGACGCCTGGCCATCCACGAACACGCCGACCCCGCCGCCGAACTGGCGCTGAAAGGCGCCTTCCAGCGGCTCGACAGAGATCACGTCCGCACCCATGTCGGCCAGCGCCTGCATGGAGACCGGCCCCAGCAGGAAATGGTTGAAGCTGACGATCTTCACGCCATCCAGCAGATCGAGCATCGCTCTGTCCTCTCCCTATTCCGCCGCCCTGGTGCCACCACCGGGCATATCCGCCGTTGGCGCGAACACCGCCCCTTCGTCCAGCAGCGCCGCCACCTCCTCCGCCGCGAAACCCGCTTCCTCCAACACGGACCGGCTGTGCGCGCCAGGCTGCAGGGCAAAGCCGGTGAAGCCCGGCAGCTTGCCGTCATAGCGCAGCGGGTGGTTGACCAGCGTGACGGTGACGCCGTTCACATCGACATCGCGGAAGGTCTCGTTGTGGAGGAGCTGCGGGTTGCGGCGCAGATCGTCGAAATCCTCGACGCGCGCGAACCACAGCCGGTGCGCCTCCAGCTTCGCCGCGATCTCCGCATAGGTCAGCGGCGCCAACACCTCCGCCACTGCCGCGATATAGGCGTCACGCCCGTCATAGGCGTTGCGGCCGATAAAGGCGCGCAGGGCCGCGCTGTCCAACGCCTCGGCCAGCTTGTCGGGCGGGTTCAGCGACAGCACCATATGGCCGTCAGCAATCTGATAGACGCCATAGGGCGCCTCATGGAACCAGGTCGCCAGCCGTTCATCGCGATCCAGCGCGGCGCGGCCCCGGTTGCTGGCGTAATAGGTCACCAGCGATTCACTCTGCAGATCGACCCCGGCGGCCAGCAGATTGGCCTCGACATGGGTGCCCTCCCCGGTCTTCAGAAATTTCGCATAGGCGCCAACGATACCCAATGCCAGCAGTGCCGCCCCATGCTGGTCAGCCGCGGCACAGCCCACCGCCGTCGGGCCGCGCCGCCCGCCGGTGCCGGCGATCAGGCCACTCATCGCCTGGATCAGCAGGTCCTGCCCCGGCCGACTGGCATAGGGGCCGGTGGTTCCGAACCCCGACGCCGAGGCATAGATGATGTCCGGCTTTTCCGACTTTACCGCCGCATAGCCGAACCCCAGCCGGTCCAGCGTGCCGGGACGGAAATTCTCCACCACCGCATGGCTCTGCCGGATCAGCCGATAGACCACCTCCTTCGCCTTCGGATGCTTCAGATCGATGGCCAGGCTGCGGGCGTCGCGGTTGGCCGACAGGAAGAAGGCGCTGACACCGCCGGCCTTGGCGCGGTCCGCGCCGGCCCAGTGGCGCTCATAGGCGCCCTGCGGCGGTTCGATCTTCACCACCTCCGCCCCCATGTCGGACAGGTACTGTGTGGCTGCCGGCCCCTGCAGGAAATGGCAGAAGCTGACGATTTTCATGCCGTTCAGAAGCACAGCTCAGACCTTTCTGATTCCGGGAAGAAAACGCTTACATGCAAGTCAGCCATTGCTAGACTGCCTGAAAATCCAATGGGCTGAAAATCCAACGGGGAGGACGCGATGACCGCCACAACATCCCATCTCGACGGCAAGGTCGCCCTGGTCACCGGCGCGGGCGCCGGCATCGGCCGGGCCACCGCCCTGGCACTGGCCGGTCGCGGTGTGAAGGTAATCTGCGCCGGCCGCACCGAGGCCAGCCTGCGCAAGGTTGCCGACGCCTGCGGCAGTACGGCTCATGTGCTGACACTGGATGTCGGCGACCCGGCCAGCGTCGCCGGACTGCTGGACCGGCTGCCTGACGAATTTCGCGCCATCGACATCCTTGTGAACAATGCCGGGCATGACAGCGGCGGGCGCCAGCGCTTCGATACCGGCCGCATCGAGGATTGGGCCAGCATCATCGACACCAACGTCACCGGCATGATGCGGGTGTGCCACGCCATCCTGCCGGGCATGGTGCAGCGCGGCAGCGGTCATGTTGTAAATATCGGCTCCACCTCGGCCTTCCGCTCCTATCCCGGCGGCAGCGCCTACACCACCTCCAAGGCTGCCGTGCATATGTTCTGCGAAGGGCTGCAGCAGGATTACCGCGACAGCAACATCCGCATCACCGAGATCCTGCCCGGACTGACCCGCACCGATTTCGCTGCCACACGGGTGGGCGGCGATCCTGTCAAAGGCAAAGCCTATTACGATGCCGCCCCGATGACGCTGGACCCGGGCGATATCGCGCGCGGCATTCTCTACGCGCTGGACCAGCCGCCACACTGCACGGTCTCGCAGCTCGTCATCACCCCGACCCAGGAACCCTGAGGCCCCGTCATGAGCGATCTCGTCCTCTCCACCCTCGATTCGAACGGCGTGTTGCATCTGCGGCTGAACCGGCCCGAAGCGCGCAACGCGCTGAGTCGCCCGCTGATATCGGCGCTGGCCGGTGCGCTCAGAGCCGCCGCCACCGACGAGACGGTGCGCGTCGTGCTGCTGTCCGGCGGCGAGAAGCAGTTCTGCGCCGGTGCCGACATCAAGGAATTCGTCGCCGAGGGCGGTGCCGTGCTGGAAGACCGGCAGCGCATCGAGAACTGGGCCGCCATCGAAGCCTTCCCGAAGCCGATGATCGCGGCGGTCGAGGGCTATGCCTTTGGCGGCGGCTTCGAGCTGGCGCTGCTGGCCGACTTCATCATCGCGGCGGACAATGCCCGCTTCGGCTTTCCGGAGATCAATCTCGGCCTGTTCCCCGGCGATGGTGGCACCCAGCGCGCCGCACGCACCGCCGGCAAGGCGCTTGCCATGAAGCTCATCCTGACCGGGGAGCCGATCGACGCCGCAACCGCGCTGGATGCCGGGCTGGTGGCCGAACTGGTGCCCGCTGGCGATGCCGAGGCGCGTGCCGGGGCGCTGGCGGCGCTGATCGCGGCCAAGCCGCCGATTGCGCTGCGTCTCGCCAAGGCGTCGATACTGGCCGCGTTCGAAGTACCGCTGGCCGCCGGCCTGTTGCAGGAACGCCAGCTGATCGCCCGTGCCTTCGCCACCGAGGACCGGCTGGAGGGCGTCACCGCCTTCAAGGAGAAGCGCCCGCCGGTTTTTCGCGGACGGTGAAGAGGGGGCCGTTGAAACTCTGGAAAAAAGAGGCCTCCCCCCGCCCGGCACCAAAGCACCAGACAGGGGGAGCAGGGAGGCAAAGCTGCCGCCAGGGTTGGTGGCCGCGGAATACGCAACAGGGGCGTACAAAGACATGGACCCGGCCATGATACGGCAGCTTCGCAGGGTCACTCCGCCGCCTTGGCGGCGTTAGCGACCCATTTCAGAATATGGTTTCCGACCGCCACCAGCTCCCCGTCCTGGTTGGTGATCGAAATGTCGGAGGTGGAGCGGCGGCGCGCCGCATCGACGGCGGCGATGCGATAGACCACGGTGATAGTATCGCCGATGAACACCGGCGCCAGGAAGCGGATGCGGTCATAGCCAAGCGATACCGCCGTCTCCTCCCCGCCGGTGCTGCCGGCAAGGTCGATCATCATGGTCGAGGCGGTGGACATGAAGCCCACCATCAGCGCGCCATGGGCGATGCGCCGCCCATAGCTCGACTTGCGCATGAATTCCTCGTTCACGTGGTTGCCGGACAGATCGCCGGTGATGCCGGCGAAAAGATAGACATCGCTTTCCCCCACGGTCTTGGAAAAGCGTACCTCGTCGCCCGGCTTCACATAGAAGTCGCCCATCGACTGCCTCCCTCAGGACACATGCCGCAGCGGTGCCGCCTGCCCGCCGGACCCGCCGCTGCCGGCCGACCAGAGCACCGGCCCGTTATCGCCCGCCGCGAACAGATGCACACGGTCGATGGCGATGGAGAACCGCCCGGCATCGCCGCCGCGCAGATGCAGGTCGGGATCGACGCCGGCCGCCATGACCGAATGATCGCCGATCCGCACCTCGACCAGCTGCTGCGCGCCCAGCTGTTCGGTCAGCACGATGCTGCCGTCCAGCCGGATCACCGAGTCACCGCTTTCCTCGCCCAGCACCAGATGTTCGGGGCGCATGCCCATCACCAGCTTCTGGCCCTTCTGGCCGGCCAGTGCGGCCGACATGGCGTCGGGCAGGCGGATATCCGGGCCAAAGCCGGAGAGGGCAAGCCCGCCCTTGGCCTCCGTCACCGTGACCTCGACGAAATTCATCGCCGGAGAGCCGAGGAAGCCGGCAACGAAGCGGTTTGCCGGCGTGCGGTAGAGCTGCAACGGCGTGCCGATCTGCTGCACCAGCCCGTCCTTCATCACGACGATACGGTCGCCCAGCGTCATCGCCTCCACCTGGTCATGGGTGACATAGATCGAGGTGGTGGCGACGCGGGTGCGCAGCTCCTTCAGCTCGATGCGCATCTGCGCGCGCAGCTTGGCGTCAAGGTTGGACAGCGGTTCATCGAACAGGAACACCGCCGGGTTGCGCACGATGCAGCGGCCCAGTGCCACGCGCTGCTGCTGGCCGCCTGACAGCTGCTTGGGCTTGCGGCCCATAAGCGGCTCGATGCCGAGAATGGCGGCCGCCCGGTCGATCTCCTTGCGGATATCGGCCTCCGGCACCTTCCGGTTGCGCAGGCCGAAGGCCAGATTGTCGTACACCGTCATATGCTGGTAGAGCGCGTAGTTCTGGAACACCATGGCGATGTCCCGGTCGCGCGGCGGCAGGTCGTTGACCACACGGCCGCCAATCTCGATGATGCCGCCGCTGATTTCCTCCAGCCCGGCGACCATGCGGAGCGTGGTGGACTTGCCGCAGCCGGACGGGCCGACCAGCACGACGAATTCCTCGTCGGCGACGGTGAGGTCCACATCGTGCACGGCATGCACCGGGCCGTAGCGCTTGTTGACCTGGGTAAGCTTTACTTCTGCCATTTCGCGTTATCCGCTTTTCTGGGTTGTTTTGAGAGCGCGTCAGACCTTCAGGCCGCGCACCACGTATTTCTGTCCGAAGACCGCGACGATCAGCGCCGGCACCATCGCCATCGCGGCGGTGGCGCTCATCAGGTTCCACTCGGTGCCCAGCTCGCTGACGAACTGCGCCATCACCACCGTGATCATCGGCGTGTTGTGGCTGGTCAGGATCAGCGCGAACAGGAACTCGTTCCAGGTCCACAGCCAGCACAGGATGCTCAAGGCCGCGATGCCCGGCATGGCCGCCGGCAGTGCCACCCGCACGAAGGCGCCCCAGCGGGTGCAGCCATCGATCAGCGCCGCCGATTCCATCGACGGGTCGATGCCGTCGAAGAAGCCCTTCATCAGCCAGGAGAAGAAGCAGATATGCACGGCGATGTGCGGCAGCAGCAGGCCGAGATAGCTGTCGAAGATGCCCCACCACTGGGTCACGAAATACAGCGGCAGCACCCAGGTGATGTAGGGCACGGTGCGGAAGATGTAGATCGTCCCGAACCAGGCATTGGCCAGCTTGCCGGTGAAGCGCGACAGCATGTAGCCGCTGGTCACCGTCACCGCCAGCGACAGCACGGTGGCCAGGGTGGCGATGATGAAGCTGTTGATGAAGGCATGGACCACCACCTCCTGCTCCAGCACCTCGGCATAGTTGGCCAGCGTGAATTCCAGCCCGCGATGCACGTAATAGACGCCCCAGGCCGGCCGCAGCGAGGTGAGGATCAGCCAGAACACAGGAAAGGCGAACAGCAGCAGCACGGCAGCGACGCATAGCAGGAAGAATACCCGCTTACCGCCGGGCGCCAGCGCGTCCAGGAAGCTGCCGCGCTTTGGCGTGGTGTAGCCGGTATCGGTGGCAACGCTCATCGCGACACCTCCATGAAACGGTTGAGCAGCTTGTAGAGGCCCCAGCCCAGCAGGCCGATGATGACCGCGCCGACCATCGCGGCGGCGGTGCCGCGCCCGAAATTCAGGAACACGAAGGCCTCGGTATAGGCGTAGATGCTGAACACCTCGGTCTGGCGGGCCGGGCCGCCGCCGGTGATGACCCACACCTGGTCGAAGGTTCTGAAACAGTCGATGGAGCGGATGACGATGCACACCGCCATCACCGGCCGCAGCATCGGCAAGGTTACATGGGTGAACACCCGCCACTTGCCGGCCGCATCGATGGCGGCGGCCTCGTAGGGCTCCTTCGGCAGGCTGCGCAGCCCGGCCAGCAGGATGATGGTGAACCAGGGCGCCCACAGCCAGACATCGGCAAAGACGATGATGGCGAAGCTGGGCCAGCGGTCGGACAGCCAGGCGATCGGGCCGAAGCCCAGCCCTTCCCAGACCGCCGCGACCACGCCGAACTGGTCGTTGAAAATCCAGCGCATCATCATCGAGGCGATCACCGGCGCCACCATCAGCGGCAACAGGATCACCGTCTGCACCACGGCATGGCCGAAGAAATGACGGTTCAGCAGATGGGCCAGCGCCAGCCCGATCATCAGGCCGATGCTGACGGAGCAGAACATCAGCAGCAGCGTGTTGGGCAGCACCAGATACAGGAAATTCGGATCGGTCAGAATATAGGCGTAATGCTCGAAGCCGACCCAGGTCCGCTGCGGGTCATAGAGCGCCCAGTCGCGGAAGCTGGCATTGGCGCCGATCAGGATCGGCAGCACCTGGAACAGCAGGAGCATGATGCCCGAAGGGGCGAGCAGCAGCAGGCTAAAGCGGGTCTTTTCGTCGAACAGCGCCCGCTTGCGGCCACGCCCTCCGGTGCCGGGTGTCCCCGGGGCATTGCGCCCCGGGGTCCCGTCTAGGGTGTGATTGTCTATCGCCATTGTTTCCGGGCCGTGGTTACTGGCCGGCGTTGGCGGCCTGATGGACCTTGTCCATGCCAGCCTCCAGACCCTTGGCGATATCCTCACGCTTGCCCTTCAGAATGCCGATCATGACATCCGAATAGGCCTTGTGGACGGCTGGCCAGGCCGGGAAGTAATAGGCCGAGTGGGTGCCGACATTCTGGTCGAACACCGCGTTCTTCAACTGGGCGAAGACCGGGTCCTTCTTTTCCAGCGCCGCCCAGGCGTCCAGGCTCGGGGGCGGACCACCGGTCTCTTCCCACATCTTCATCTGCCCCTCGACGTCGGTCAGCATGGCACCCAGGATTTCCTTGGCCGCCTTCTGCCGTTCCGCCGGCACGCCCTTGGGAATGCCCCAGCCCCAGATCTCGTTCCAGGCGAAGGGCTTGTCGGAACGCGGGCCCATCGGCTGCGGCGCCATGCCGACCTTGCCGGCGATGCGCGACTTCTTCGGATTGTTGAAATCGCCGAAATGCGTGGAATCGACCAGCGTGAAGGCAGCGTCGCCGGCCATGAAGATGGCGTTCGCCTCGTCACGCGTGTAGGTGGTCATCGCCTCCGGGCTGATCTTGTGGGTGTGCAGCGCATCCCACCAGAACTCCACATATTCCTTGGTGCAGGGCTCGGTCAGCGCTGGCGTCCAGCCGGCCGCGGCCAGCTTCTTGTTGTCGCGCTCCCACAACGGCTTGAAGATGTCGCACTTGTTGCCCCACATGGTCCACCACAGGGAGAACCAGGTGTTGTTCATGGCCATGCCGCCGACATAGCCCCACTTCACCTTGCCTTCCTTCTGCAGCCGCTGGCCGACCTTTACCAGCTCGTCCCAGGTAGTGGGGACTTCTTCCGGCTTCACCAGATCGGTGCGGTAGAAGAAGGTGCCGACCGTATGGGCCGCCGGTACCGCGCTGACCTTGCCATCCTCGTCATAGAAGGCATCGAGCGGATGCTTGGCGACGCGGTCCATGCCCGGCACATCGTCCATGCGGGCAACCCATTTGATCCAGAGCTGGCCCCAGTCGTCATTGTGCCAGATGATGTCGAACTGGTCGTTTCCAGAGGTGAGCGTGGCGGTGACCTTCTCCTGGAAGATGGAGTAGGCCATCGGGATCTTGACCAGCTTGATCCCCTTCTTCGTCGCCCATTTGTCCATGATGGACACGCTGGCCTCTAGGATCGGGTTCTTCATGTAACCGATCTTCAGCTCCTTCACCTCAGCCCTCGCCGGGGCCGCGGAGAAGGCTGTCAGGGCAACAGCGCCGACCGCCAAGGCGGATAGCGTGCCCTTCAGCATCTTTCCTACCGACATGTGGTTCCTCCCTTAGGATCCGTTGAATGCGGCTTGTTCCGCGCTTTTGCGGCTCCGCACCTGCAACGCCCGGCTGTTCTGAGTCTGTGGGCGCCGTCGTTCCGGGGGCGCTTGTCCGGTCCCGTCCCTTGCGGGTATCTGCCGGAGATTTTTTGTAAGCGCTTACAGAAACGCTAGAAGATGATTGCGCGTGCTGTCAAGCGCACGCATGACATTTTCCTAAATAAGAAATTTTCGACCTTCCGAGACAAGCCTCCAGGACTCCCTGTCTGCGCCATTCCTGGACAGAAAGCCTTGTCGCAGCGCACAAAAAAGTCGCCTCAAACCGTCCCTTGCGCTAGATTGGCAAGAGCAATTAGGACATGGAAAGCGCTTACGGATTGCATGGCCCAGCTTAGCGATGTTGCGAAACGCGCCGGCGTTTCAACCGCCTCCGTCTCCCGCGTGCTGAACCACCCGGACAAGGTGAGTGCCCGCATCCGCGAGAAGGTCACCCAGGCGATGGAGGAACTGGGCTATGTGCGCGACGGCGCTGCCCGGGCGCTGGCCTCGCGGCGTTCCTACTCCATCGGCTCGGTGGTGCCGACCATCGGTATCGGCATCTTCGCCAGCGGCGTGGAACGGCTGCAGCAACGGCTGAAGGAATATGGCTACCAGCTGCTGATCGCCACCACCCAATATGACGCCACGAAGGAGCTGGAAGCCGTGCGCGCCCTGCTGGAACGCGGCGTGGACGGGGTACAGCTGGTTGGCCAGCAGCACGATCCGCGCGTCTATGC